>JADHVF010000004.1 GCA_016784145.1 Patescibacteria group bacterium | reverse complement strand
TGGCTGGCTCATTGAATGTGCCTGGCGTAAAAACTATTTATTTAACTGGCATGGACAGTGTTTTAACTCTTGCTCAAAAAATGGGCTATACAACTCTTGGTGACAGAAAAAGATATGGCCTGTCACTAGTTCTGGGAGGAGGCGAAGTCAAATTATTAGAACACGTGTCTGCTTTGGCAGTCTTTGCTAATCATGGAAAAAAATCCTCGATTATTTCTATTTTAAAAATAGAAGATAATAACAAAAATATATTGGAAGAAAAGAAAGATGCCAATCTTTCAAACGAAAAAATTATTTCTCCTAATACAGCCAATCTAATAACCAGCATTTTGTCTGATAATGATTCCAGGTCTTTTGTGTTTGGAGAAAAAAATTCACTCACATTACCAGACAGACCAGTAGCCGCTAAAACAGGCACAACAAATGATTTTAGGGATGCATGGACAATTGGGTATACTCCTGACATTGCTGTTGGTGTTTGGGTTGGCAATAGTAATAATGAAGAAATGGCCGACAAGTCAGATGGATCCAATGTGGCGGCTCCTATTTGGCAAGAATTTATGATAAATGCATTAAAAAACACTCCTGTAAAAACATTTAAAAACCCCAAGCCGAATCAATCAAGCAAATCAATCTTAAGAGGAGAAATACCCGAGCAAATAACACTTAAAATTGATAAAGCTTCTGGGAAATTGGCTACTGAATTAACTCCAGCAAAATATATAATTGAAAAAACGTTTAAAGCATATTATCCTATTCTTTATTATATTGACAAAGATAATCCAGATGGGCCTATTCCGTCCAATCCAATGTCTGACCCTCAATATGTTTTATGGAAGGAATCAATTGAAAAATGGCTAAAAGAAATGGCTACCAAGCCAACAGAAGAAGACATTGAGCAAACTAATAAAGAAAAAAATCCTTCTATAAACGAGGAGGAAAAAGAACAAACTAAAATAAACCTTGATAAAGTTTTTGAGATGCCACCAATAGAATATGATGATGTCCATATACCAGCCAATATGCCAAAACTATCAATTTTATACCCCACAAACAATGCCTTAATAACAAAACAAATGCTTGAGGTTAAATTAACGGCCACTGCTACTAGGGGAATTCAAAAAATAATATGCTATGTTAATAATACTGCGCTAGCAACTATTTTTCCAATCAACAACAAAACCAACATTACTTGCCCACTTAACTTGTCTGGTCTTAACTTAGGAAAGCATATACTAGAAGTCATGGCCATTGATGATGTTGGCAATAATACATCAACTAAAAGACAATTTACAACCATGTCTAATTTTGCTAAAAAAATCGACTGGGTTAATCCCCAAACACATACATCCATGCAATTGTCTGAATTTCCATTAACCCTTTCAATTCTTCCTCCAGCCATAAAAATTAAAATGGTCCGATTTTATTCTAAAAATCTCGAAACAGCCAAAACCAATTTACTTGGTACAGTATTTTTTCCTGAATCAAGTGCCCAAATAAATTTTGACTGGAATATTACAAACAAAGGAATATTTGAAGTATGGGCTGAAATTATTGATGATGAAAGTTATTCTATTACGGGAAATAAAATAGAAATTGAAGTTAAATAAACATCCACGAAAAAGTGTGCGACCTCCAAATAAAAAAGTGTGCGACCTCGGATATTGCACACTTTTGCACACTTTTTTGTGCTTATTTTCTACTTATTTTCTACTTAGGGGCAAGGCCCCTAAGTAAGGTTGTTGATTATTCTACTTAGGGGCAAGGCCCCTAAGTGAGGGTTGTTGATTTGTAATCTACTTAGGGGCAAGGCCCCTAAGTAACTACTTGTGAGTGTGCGACCTCGGATATTGCACACTTTTGCACACTTTTTTGTGCTTATTTTCTACTTAGGGGCAAGGCCTCTAAGTGAGGGTTGTTGATTATTCTACTTAGGGGCAAGGCCTCTAAGTGAGGGTTGTTGATTATTCTACTTAGGGGCAATCTACTTAGGGGCAAGGCCCCTAAGTGAGGGTTGTTGATTATTCTACTTAGGGGCAAGGCCTCTAAGTGAGATTGTTGATTTGTAATCTACTTAGGGGCAAGGCCTCTAAGTGAGGTTGTTGATTTGTAATCTACTTAGGGGCAAGACCCCTAAGTAACTACTTGTGAGTGTGCGACCTCGGATATTGCACACTTTTGCACACTTTTTTGTGCTTATTTTCTACTTAGGGGCAAGGCCTCTAAGTAACTACTTGTGAGTGTGCGACCTCCAAATAAAAAAGTGTGCGACCTCTGATATTACACATCGGATATTGCACACTATAATATGTTAGATATTATACATAATTCTATTTTAATGGCTCAATAACTATTATAATTTTATCTCCTTTTAATATTTCTATTGCTTTTTGTTCTTTGTCAATTTCTTTTTTTTCTTTAATGTCAAATGGCCAGTCGTGAATTGCTTCTAAAAAATTAGTATATGAATATTTAAAATCCTCCCCTCTTTTTGTTCCTGGGTCACTTGTAATAACTTCCTTGCTATTATATCCCTTGACAACAAGCATGTGATAAGCGGGTCCTGGATTTCTATAATATTTATTATCTAATACTCTACCAGCCATGGGAGCTAAAATTATATTTCCTTTATTTAACTCTCTTTTAATGTCATTGATTCCCTCTACAAAAGTATAATATATTTTTTTAATGCCAAAATATTCTCTTGCCAAATCAATTGTATTTGCAACATTTAAATCATAATGGCCTCCCCAATTGTCTTGTTGCCATTTAACTGCAGACAAAATAATCTTGTCTGCTTTTTCTTTTGTCAGTTCTGTTTGACTAAGCCAATGATTAGCAATTATAAGGCTTGCCTCTTCGCAGGCCTCATTATGAATATCATCCCATTTAGCAAATGGTGACTGAGAAACAAAGGGGACTGATAAGTTTATGGATTGTTCAAAAAACTCTTCTTCATTATCTTGTTTTTCTTCCTTAAATCCTTCTGCTTCTTGAGAATTCACATCATTATAATTAATTTGATTATCTTTATCTAAAAAATCTTTTATTGGAACAGCCTGCTTACCTTCGTCATTTGCTTTTAGCTGGTTATCTCTATTTATATTTTTATTTTCTTTTGTCAATGACTGTTCTATGTCTGGTAAAAATGATTTTTTATTTTTTGAAATATCTCTTGGGCTAAAAAGCCAAAAATTAAAAACAAAAATTACTGCCAGAGCAACAAAACTAATAACAATTCTTTGAAATAATCCTTTTTTCATTTATTTTTAAATTATTAATTATCGTGATTATTAGTCGTAAAAATCCAAAACTTTTGGCTTAAAAACCTATAAAAAAGAGAAATCGCAACTGCAAAAATCTTACCAATTAAATCATAAAAATGAAAATAGTCAACAGAATAAAAAAATATAAATTGATAAACAGCCATCCCTCCTAATCCGCTAATAATCAAAAATTTAATATACTGTGAAAGTGTTTTTGAGTTTCCGTCATTAAATACTAGTTTTTTATTCAAAACAAAACTCATTATCCCCGCCAAAGTCATTGAAGTAAAATTTGCCCAAAAAATATGACTTTCCCAAAATAAAAAAAATCTTGTTAAAAAAATATAAATAAAAAAATCTACAAAAGTAGCTATTGTTCCGGCTACAGCAAACTTAACAAACTGTCTTAAGTAAAGACGATTATGGATAAATGAAATATTTCCCAAAAATTTATCAATTAGTCCAAAAATTTGTCGAATTATATCTATTAATTTACGCATATCTTATTTTAAATATATTGATTTGTTTCTGTTGTGTTCTTCTATTGTTTTACTGAAAATTCCTTTGCCTTCAGGAGTTGACAAGAAGCAACAATAATCATTTTCAATTGGGTTTATTACAGCCAAAATTGAAGACAAGGAAGGATTATTAATTGGTCCAGGAGGTAGGCCTGGATTAAGATAAGTGTTGTAAGGAGAAGGTGTTCTAGTGTCATCAAAGGTTAGCCTTGCTTTTGGTTTTTTGAGTATATAATTAATGGTAGCACAAGACTCCAATGCCCATCCTTGATCTATTCTGCTTAAAAAAACATCTGCAATTAAACGCCGTTCCTGCTCTGTTGATGCTTCTTTTTCAACAATTGAAGCAAGCGTTAATGCCTCATAAAGAGGAACCTGATTGATTTGATCTGTTTTAGCTATTTCTTTTATAACCTTTGTATTAAAATTGTCTAACATTCTCTTTATTACAGCTTCTGCTGTTGTGTTTTCATAAAACCGATAAGTATCTGGAAACAAATACCCTTGCAATATCTCTTTTTTGTCCAAAGAATTATTTATATCTTTTAAAAAATTATATTTATTTAATAATTCTTCGTTATTAAATATATTTTTTATTGCTAAAAAAAACTCTTGAGTATTATTTATAATATTTTTATTAACTAGCACTTCTGCCACCTGTTCATTACTCAATCCTTCAATAATTGTAACAGTTGATTCATTAGCTAACGGATTATTGGTTAATTCTTTTATTAAATCCGTGAAGCTTAGGCCTGATTGAATATTGTATTTGCCTGGCAAAAAACTTTTTCTAACATTGCTTAAAACAGCATAAAATTCAAACAATTTATTATTTTCTATTAATCCATTTTCTTTTAATTTTTGACTAATATCCTTTAATCCGTCTCCTTTGTCTATAATAAAAGATTCTACATTATCTTGTGTTTTTATTACATCCTGGCTATTTATTTGCTGAAATAAAAAAAATAAAAAAATAGCTAAAACAACAAAGGACAAATAGCCAAAAATAATTCCTTTTTTAGACATGCTTATTTTTTATATAAGGCTTTTATTAATTTATCTTGCTGAACTTTGTCTGGTTCATTTTTTCTAATCTTAGACTTTTCTTTGCGAATAAATTTTTTTAAACCTTTTGATAATTTTCTTTTCTTTAATTTCATAAAATGATTTTATCAAAATTAATTTTAAATATCAAATTTTTAATTAAAATAATAACCCCTATAAATATCATCACATCTGCTAAATTAAAAATCATTAAGCTAAATAAGCTTAAATAATCAATAACAGCTCCGTGTTTAATCCTGTCAAGCAAATTACTTGATGCTCCTGTTAAAATTAACAACCAACTAACTAATTCTATCATATTCTTTCTTTTATAGCACTGAATAGTTTTAAAAATTATAAATAAAAAAACAAAACTTAATATAAAATAAAAAAACATTCCTGAAAAAGGAATTTGAAAAGATATATTTTCATTTTTAAAAAACAAAAAACTAATAAATGAAAAACTGCCTTTTATTCCACTTATAGATAAAAATTTTAGTATTCTGTCAAAAACAAAAAATAGCCAAATAACAAAAAAAACACTTTGCTTTTTTTTAAAAAAACTCATGATTTCTTTTTGCAAGCAATGCAATTCAATGCAGTTGGAACAGCTCTTAATCTTTTTTTAGAAATTTTTTCTGAACAAGATTCACAGATTCCAAATTTTTTTGTTTTAATTCTTCTTAAAGATAACTCTATTCTTTCCAAGGAATCTTCTAAAACTTTCTCTGAGCAAAGTCGGTCAGTAAAAAGAGCAACCTCATCAGCATTTTCATCTTCCGCTCTTCCATAATTAGGGAACTTTGCTTCATAGTCCCCTTTTAAGCGAGTACTCTTAGCAGTAAATGATTTTAACATTTTTTTTGCTTCTTTCTTTTTTTCTTTTAATTGAGTTTTAATTTCTTCTAGAAATTCTTTATTAAACATAAATTATTTAAAATATATTATCCTTGTATTATATTATTCAGACAATAAATATCAAGAGCAGTTATACACATTAATTTTGAAAAACAAAGCAACCACTAAACCCATTGTCTTGACTCTCTTTTATTATTAATTTTGAAATGTTAAATTCTTCTATTTCCAGAATAACTGCCTTGTTTATGTCTGTTTCTCTTAAAAGGTTAGATGAAATTATTTTTTCAAGAAAAGAAAAATCATTAGAAAGCAGCACATGTTCTTCTGTTTCTGAAAAAATAACATCTTCTGCCCTCTTAACATTCTCTGTGTCCTGCCAATAATAAAATTTGTTAAAATCTTTTTTTATTGTTTTAAATTCGAAATTAGTGGGTTCTGTTATTTTTTCAATAAAAATTGAATTATCAGGCAAAACAACTTTTTTCTTAATCGGAAAATTATACGCAAGTTGAGCCCTTGCCTTTTTAATTAAATGGTCAAGAGTAATTTGTTTTGGAAAAATTATCACAAAACTTTTTCTAACATCATTTCTTAACATAAATGGCAAATCAAAAGAATTAGAATAAATATCCGAATCAAAAGAGTTAATAATAAAACATAATTTTTCTGGAACAATATCTTTGTATGTATTTAATAATTCTTTTATTGAAAAATTGTTTAATGAATGCATTAAACTAAAATCAACAAAACCTCCAAACCCATTATCTGGGTTATCTTTTAATTTATTCACATTTAAAAAACCTTTGCCAATTACAAAAAAATTTAATAAATTATTTTTTGTATTTTTATTAACTTGCTTTAATTTTTTATAAATTCCTTTTTCTGATTCTATTAAAATTATGTTCTTGGTTATTTTTTTATTTTTTTTAAATACTTCTAAAGAACTAGCATTTTTCTTTGTTTTTAGTAAGAGAATAACTCCTAAATTATTTTTATCTGAATTTAGTAGAAAAATGCTTGCCTGGTCTAATAATGGAAGATTTTCTTTATTTATATTTTTGCCGATAATATTAAAAACAGAATCACTTTTACCTAATTCTTTTAAAACATTGTCTATGTTTTTACTAGCTATCCATTTATTTGTAATCCTTCCACTGTGATTAAATTTATTTAAGTTTAAATGTAAATAAAAAAAAATTTTATCTCCAGCCAACTCAATTAAATCATCTGGGGGGCAATAAAAATATGTAAAAAAAATAAAAAACAAAAAAGATAGACAGGCAACTGAAAAAAATATAATTTTTTTTATACTCATAATATAATGCCATAATAAAAGAGAAAACAAACCTTGTCAATATTAAAAAATTAGTTATAATAAGAGCATCTAAACAATTCTTATATTAAAAAACATTAATTAATTTATGACTAAAAACAAAATTGACTACTCTCTTTTGATAAAATCACTGCCAAGGATTAACGATTTAATCTATGGAAAAGTCATTGAAATCGGAAGAAATGAAATTTATTTAGACCTCGAAGGAATTTTTACTGGTGTAATAAGAGGCCCTGAACTACTAGATAAATCAGGGGAATTCTCAAACCTAAAAAAAGGAGACAAAACATCAGCCATAGTTATTGAAACAGAAAACGAAACAGGATTAATTGAATTATCTTTTAGGCAGGCAAGCCATAAAATAGCTTGGAATAAAATTAACGAAATAACAACCAATAAAAAACCAATAATTGTTAAAGTCCTTGATGCTAATAAGGGAGGATTGATTGTTTCCTATAAAAAAACACAGGGATTTTTACCAGTGTCTCAACTTTCTCAAAAAAATTATCCAAGAGTGGAAGATGGTGATAAAAATAAAATTTTAGAAAAAATCAAAAAATTCATCGGCAAAAACATAGAAGTTGGTATTATTACTGCTGATGAAAAAAATGAAAAACTAATAGTTTCTGAGAAGTCAATTGTAAACGAAAAAGGATCGGACGATTATAAAAAATATAAAATAGGAGACAAGGTTAAGGGAAAAATTAGCGGGCTAGTTGATTTTGGTATATTTATTACGTTTAATAATAATAAAGAAGGATTGGTTCATATTTCTGAAATTGCATGGCAAAGACTTGATCATCCAAAAGATGCTGTGAGTGTGGGGGACGAAGTAAGGGCTGAGATTATTGACATCACTAAAGATGGCAAGGTTTCTCTGTCCATTAAAAACCTTTTAAAAGACCCTTGGAAAAATATAGCTAAAAAATATTCTATTGGTCAAATAATAGATGGTAGGGTTTTAAAAATAAATCCATTTGGTTTATTTGTTGAAGTTGATCCAGAAATCCATGGACTAGCACACATCTCAGAATTATCAAAAAATCCAATCAAAGATATTCGAGAGTTTGCTAATGAAGGAGATGTGTTAAAGTTCAAAATAGTTTCAATTGAACCTGAAGACCATCGTTTAGGACTCTCATTAGCAAGCAAGCATGATAACAAATCACTAAAGAAAAATGAAGAAAAAAAATAATTCTAAATTTATTTTAAAAAATTTTCTTATTTTTTTAATTATTTTTTTAATTATTTCAGGAGTTTTTAGCCTTATAAACATTAAAGGAGTCGAGCCTACTCAAGTTGGAATAAATTATCTAATTAAAGAAATAGAAGAAGAAAAAATTGAAGAAATTACAATAGAAGAAGATAAGTTAAATATTTTATTAAAAAACGGAAAAAGTCAATTTTCTTTTAAGGAGTCAAACCAATCTCTCATATCAATGTTAGCTGATTTAAATGTTTCTCCAAAAAAAATTGCTAAAATTTCTATAAAAATAAAAAGTCTAAAAGGAAAAAATGCTTTTATAAATATATTTCTTCCTCTTCTTTTTCCTTTATTAATTTTTGTTGGTATATTTTATTTTTTCTCTCGCAAATTGAAAGGAGCTGGCTCACAAGCATTTAAATTTGGAAAAAGCAATGTTAGGAAAATAAATCCAAAAGAAAAAAAAATTAAAACAAAGTTTAAAGATGTAGCTGGAATAAAAGAGGCAAAAGAAGAACTTGAAGAAGTTGTAGATTTTTTAAAAAATCCAAAAAAATATATCAAACTGGGAGCAAAAATCCCAAAAGGCGTTTTATTGGTTGGTCCACCTGGTTGTGGAAAAACACTTTTATCAAGAGCTGTTGCAGGAGAATCAAATGTCCCATTTTTTCATATATCTGGCTCTGAATTTATTGAAATGTTTGTGGGTGTTGGAGCATCTAGAGTGCGTGATTTGTTTTCCAACGCAAAGAAAAGCCTTCCTTCTATTATATTTATTGACGAATTAGATGCGGTTGGTAGACATCGAGGAGCAGGACTAGGAGGGTCTCACGATGAAAGAGAACAAACATTAAATCAAATACTGGTTGAACTTGATGGATTTGAAGCAAATACTGGGTTAATTGTAATAGCTGCCACAAACAGACCTGATATTCTTGACCCAGCCCTACTAAGGCCTGGTAGATTTGATAGAAAAATAATCCTTGACATGCCAGATATATTAGCAAGAGAAAAAATTTTAAAAATACATTCTATCAATAAGCCATTAGATAAAAAGGTTGATTTAAAAAAAATAGCTAAAAGGACACCTGGTTTTACGGGGGCTGATCTAGCCAACCTTTTAAACGAATCCGCGATTTTGTCTGCCAAAAAAAATCTTAAAAAAATTAGTACAAAAGTAATACTTGAAAGCATTGAACGAGTTATGTTGGGACCCGAAAGAAAAAGCCACGTACTAAATAAAAAAGAACGAGAAATTGTTGCTTTTCATGAAGCCGGCCATGCTATTACTGGATATTTTCTTCCAGGATGCGACATGGTTCAAAAAATATCCCTAATATCAAGAGGAAGGGCAGCTGGATATACTTTAATGATGCCTGACCAAGAAAAATCTCTTAAATCAAGATCTGAGTTTATGGACCAAATAACATCTTTGCTTGGTGGTTACATGGCTGAAAAAAAAATATTTAAAGAAGTGACAACAGGAGCATCAAATGATTTAAGGGAATCCACTAAACTGGTTCAAAGACTTGTGACAGAATTTGGCATGAGTGAATCGCTTGGCCCTAGAACGTTTGGAGAAAAAGACGAACTTATATTTTTAGGAAAAGAGGTTTCAAAAAAAAGAAACTATTCCGAAAAAATAGCTGAAAAAATAGATAACGAAATTTCAATGATCATAAAAACATGTCAAAAAAAAGCAAAAGAGATTTTAGACGAAAAAGAAAAAGAACTAAAACAAGTAGCTCAAACATTATTAAAAAAAGAAACTCTTGAAAAAGAAGAGTTTGAAAAAATAATATTAAAACAATGAAACTAATCAATTTACTCAAACAATCATGGCAAATCGTATGGCAAAATCCTATTTTATGGTTTTTCGGATTTTTTTCCATTATGTTTATGAATAATGAATTTATTTTAATTACAACAAATTTTAATAAAATAAATAAATGGATAGATAGTTTAATTAATTTTAAAATATTTAATAATCAAAAAATCTTAAACAATTTTAGTTTACAATCATTTTTGGATCCGTTATTTTTTTGGACAATATCATTAATCATTTTCGGATTAATAGTATTTTTACTTTTTTCTCTTTTTTCTCAAATTATTCTTATTAAAATAATTAAAAAAAGAAAAGAAAAAAAAGAAGTAAAGATAAAGAAATTTTCAAAGAAAATAATAAAATTATTACCAGCTGTGATTTTTATTTATTTTATTTATTTTATTATTATTTATGGATTTATTTATCTATTAAACACTTCCCTGCTTTTTGAATCTCCAATTCCAATTATGTTTTACATTTTTGCATTTCTATTAATAGGATTTATTTTATCTTTTGTTTCTCGTTTTGTTATTTTTTTTCTAATATTAGAAGAAAATAAAACACTAAAAGCAATAAAAAATGGAATATTATTATTTTTTAAAAATTGGTCCCAAACAATAAAAATTTCATTATTACTACTTGTTTCTACTGTCTTGTTTTTGTTTTTGATATCAATTATTCTTTATGTTGCAGGGATTCCATTTGGTCTTTTACTAAAATTATTTTTATCTTTAAAAATCTATTTTGGTTTTTATTCTGTTCTTTTTCTTTGGTTAATATTATACACAACTATAATCATTTTTTCTTTTTCGTTATTTTCTTGTTTTCAGTTTTCTGTTTGGACATTATTTTTTCTAAAAACAGTTCATAAAAATGTTAATAAAGATGTGGAAAAAAAGTGAAAAACTTGTTTTAATTATTTTTATTAACAACTTGTTATATTTTTTCCACTAACTTTATAAAAAAACATTCTGCTAGTTCATGCTATATAAGCTAAAAAAAATAGTTTTACACATATTAACATACTTATTATTAATACTTTTAAATATACTTATATAATATATAATATATATACAAAAAAATAAAATGAAATTTTCATTAATACAAAAAAATATAATTAATGCACTTAATCATTGTTCTAAAATAGCAGGTACTAGTAAAAGTGCATTGCCTATTTTAAATAACATTTTAATAATAGCTGAAAAAGGTACATTAAGAATAAGTGCTACAAATTTAGAAATAGCTATAGAAATTAAAATTAGAGCAAAAATAGAAGAAAAAGGTAGAATCACTATCCCTGCTCAATTATTTACTAATTATATAAATTTAATTCCATCTAATGCAGTTATTAATTTTAAAACAATTAAACAAGATTTAATTATTACAACAACCAATGAAAAATCAGCCATAAAAGGAATTGACCCAGATGAATTTCCTATAATTCCTAAGATAGAACAAAAAGAAAAATACATTATTGATGCAAAAATTTTTAAAAATGCATTAGAAGAAACAATTTTTTCAATTTCTATTACAGAGTCCAGGATTGAATTAAGTGGAGCTCTTTTTTCTTTTAATAAAAATTCAGACAAAGAACAAAAACTTGTAATAGTTGGAACAGATAGTTATCGATTAGCAGAAAAAAAGATATTATTTAAACAAGGTGATAGTCAGGAATCAAAAGATATAATTATCCCAGTAAAAACACTTCAAGAAGTATTGAGAGTAATTGATGACAATGATAAGGTTGAAATATATTTATCAAAAAATCAGATTTTATTTACATATAAAGATATCGAAATTATTTCGAGAATTATAAGTGGCGAATTTCCAGATTATAAAACCATTATTCCTGATAAATTTAACACAAAAGCAATTATATCTAAAGCTCCATTTTTAAGAGCAATTAAGAGGTCAAGTTTTTTTGTTAAATTTGGAATAAACGATATAAGTTTAAAATTTTTATCTAAAAAAAATGAAATAGTAATATCTTCATTGAATAACCAGGTAGGAGAAAATCAAATATCTATTCCAGTAGAGATAATAGGAAAAACCAATGAAATAGTCTTTAATTATAGATATTTGATTGATGGACTTACAAACATAAAAGGAGATAAAATTAGTATTGAAATGGTCGATGATTCGTCTCCTGGATTAATTAAATCAATAGATGATGAATCTTATTTGTATTTAATAATGCCAATAAAAAATAATTAATATTTTTTTGGAAAAATACCAAAAAATAAAGAGGTTTTTATGAATAAAAAAGAATTAGTAGAACAATTAGCAAAAAAAGCTAAAACTTGTTCAAAAATAGAAGCTGAAAGAGTTTTAAATGCTTTTATTGACACAGTTAGAGTTACTCTTAAAAAAGGAAAGAAAGTATCTATTGCTGGATTTGGAACTTTTTCAAGAGTAAAAAGAAAAGCAAGAAATGGAATTAATCCTCAAACAGGAAAAAAGATAAAAATTCCTGCTACAAAAGTAGCTAAGTTTAAAGTTGGAAGCAAACTGAAACAAGCAGTCAAAAAGTAATTTTACAAGCAAAGATTATAAAAACACAAAAGAGATAATTTAATATTATCTCTTTTGTTGTATAAAAAAAATCCGTCCACCAGGACTCGAACCTGGAACCCACTGCTTAAGAGGCAGTTGCTCTGCCAGTTGAGCTATGGACGGGAATAAACATAATAAAATGCCTCTGCCAGGACTCGAACCCAGAATTCGACGTCCGAAGCGTCGCGTGTTATCCATTACACTACAGAGGCGCTTTATTCTTTAATAATTTCGTCTGGATAATTAGCAAAGGACATTGCTGTTTTTAAGTCAATCAATTTATTTCTATAAAGTGTTTTAAGGTCTTGTTCTAGTGTGCTCATGCCGTCCTTACTACCTGTTTCCATTAAAGATCTTGCTTGGTTTATTTTATTTTCTCTTATTAAGTTCGCAACACCAGGTGTGTTTATCAAAATTTCTCTAGCAGCTACTCGTCCTTTATTAATTCTTGGAAGCAAGTGTTGAGATATGATCGCTTTTAATGATAAAGCTATTTGTAATCTTATTTGTTTTTGTTGATTAGATGGAAAAATGTCTATTATTCTATCTATTGTTTGAGGAGCATTTGATGTATGCAAAGTAGATAAAACTAAATGTCCTGTTTCAGCTAATGTTATGGCTAAACTAATTGTTTCCAGGTCTCTCATTTCACTTAAAAGAATTACGTCAGGGTCTTGTCTGACAATATGCTTTAGAGCTGAATTAAAAGAAAGCATGTCTTTCCTTAATTCTCTTTGAGATACAATGCTTTTTTTTGGTTTAAATATAAATTCTATTGGGTCTTCTAATGTAATTATGTGATATGGTTTGTTTTCGTTTATAGTATCTATGATTGAAGCAAGTGTCGTTGATTTACCAGATCCAGTAGGTCCGGTTACGAGTATTAATCCATTTTTAAGGTTTATTAACTCCTTTACCTTGTCAGGCATATTAATTTCATCCATTGTTGGTATTTTGGGGAGAATAATTCTAGATACTAAAGCTAGTTTGTTTTTTTCCCAAAAAATACTTGTTCGGAATCTTATTTCATTCTCTGTTTCAAAAGAAAATTCTAAATGTTTTTTTTCAAAAAGAACTTTTTCTTGTTCTTTGTTTATAATTGGTTTTATTAAAGATAATATTGTTTTGTCAGCAATTTTTGGATATTTATCAGAAGGGATTAGTTTTCCATCAACCCTATAAAAAATAGGCAAATTGTTCGCCATATGTATATCAGACGCATTAATTTTAATTGCGTGATTAAAGATTTCTTTAATTGTCATAGGTTGTTTTATTTTCTTACAAAAGGCAAAAGAGCCATTATTCTTGCTAACTTAATTGCTTTGTTTAACTTTCTTTGATGTTTTGAGCAAGTATTTTTTGTTCTTTTTGGAAGAATTCTTTCGTAAGGAGATAAAAATTTACGCAAAAGTTCAGTTTCTTTATAGTCTATTTGGTTAATACTATTAACACAAAAGTGACAGTGTTTTTTATTTTGTTTCATATCTTATTTTATTTAAAATGGAATTTCTTCTACATTGATTTCTTCTTCTGGTGCATTTGTTTGTGTTTTTTTTGTTTTTTGAGGAGATTCGGCGTTGTTTCTTGGCCCCAATTGAATTTTTTCAGCAACAATTTCTGTTTTATACATTTTTTTGTTACTATCTTTGTCATCCCATGTCCTTGTTTGCAATCGTCCTTCTACATAAATTAAGCTTCCTTTTTTCAAAAATTGTTCTGCTATTTCAGCTAATCTTCCCCATGCAACAACATTATGAAATTCTGTTTGTTGTTCTTTGTTGCCAGTTTCTTTGTTTTTCCAAAACCTATTGGTTGCTATTCCAAAAGAACTTACTGTTTGCCCCGATGGAATTGTTTTTACTTCTGGGTCCCTGGTTACATTTCCCAAAATAATTGCTTTGTTTACATTCATATTTTTTGTTGTTTATAAATTATTTATTTTTTTGTCTAGTTTTTCCAAGCCTAGTTTTTCTTTTGTTCTTCTTTTGGTTGTTATTTTTTTAGAAACTTTTTTCACAATAACATGTCTTAATATTTCTGTTATTAGTTTTAATTTTTTATTTAATTCTTCTAACTTTTCCTTTGGAATATTAAAAAATACCAAAATATAAAAACCTTTATAAATTTGTTTAATTGAATATGCAAATTTTTTATTACCAAGATTTTTTTCTTCATTTATTTCCCCCTTTAATTCTTTTATAAGGTTGTTCACTTTTTTTGATATTCCTTCTATGTCTTTTTCAGTAAAAGGAGTAGGGATAATGTATAATAATTCGTACATAAGTTAAAAATTTTATTTATAATATTAATTATTTTAACATATTAAAAAATAAAAACAAGTTGCTGTTTAGTTTTTTTCGTGATAATGTTTATTTATGAAAAATTATACATATTTTTTTATATTAGGACATTGTCCATCTTTGTCTGTTTCTGAGATTTCAAAAATTTTATTATCAAAGAATAATATAAAAATAAGAAAAATTTCAGAAGAATATTTGTTAATAGACGTAGCAGAAAAAATTAACGTTAATCAAATTCAAGACAGGTTAGGAGGAACGATTAAGATAGGAGAGATTTTTTTCTCAACAAAAAAATCTTTTTTATTAGATACTGATTCGGGTATAAAAAATCAACTTTTAGAATTATTTCCAGTTAATTTAAAAAAAATTTACTTTGGTTTTAGCTTATATTATTCAGGCGAACAAAGTCAGTCACCTTCTTATTATCATTGGATAAAAAAAATAGCAATAACAATCAAAAAAACACTCAAACAAAAGGAAATTTCTTCTAGATGGGTAGAATCAAAAGAAAGAATGCTTTCCTCTGTTATCCTTCAAAAAAATAATATATTAACAAAAGGAGTCGAGGTAGTTTGTTTGATTGATGGCAAGGATATAAAGGTTGGAAAAACGATTAGTCATCAAAAGTTTGAACAATATGAATTTTTTGATTTTTCAAGACCAGTTAGGCCAATAGCCAAGGGAATGATTCCTCTTAAATTGGCAAAAATAATGATAAACATTGCTAATATTAAAAAAGATTCAGTAATATTAGATCCATTTTTGGGAAGCGGAACAATATTACAGCAAGCAATTTTAATGGGGTATAATAATTTAGTTGGCACGGATAAAGATGCTTCAGCAATTGGTAATTCCCAAAAAAACATAGATTGGCTAATTGATCAAATAAAAGAAAAATCAATAAATATAAAAATGTTTGAATCTAATGTGCTTTCAATTGCAAAGAAAATAAAAGAAAAATCAATTGACTCTATTATTACAGAACCATATCTTGGAGCAATTAAATCAATTAACATCAAAGAAGAATTAAAAAACTTGTCAGAGTTATATTATTTATCATTTAAGCAGTTTAAAAAAATTTTAAAACCAAATAAAGAGGTTGTGATTATCTTTCCAGTATTTAAAAATGATAAAGAGTTATATTTTTTACCCATATTAGATAAAATTGAAAAAAATGGCTGGAAAAGGCAAAATTTAGTACCTAACGTGCTTCTAAACAGTAAAGTGGTTAAAATAACTAGTAGAAAGTCTATTATTTATTCTAGGCCAAGTCAAAGAGTTTTGCGGGAAATATTTATATTCAAAAAAGAAACATAATGCCCATGGCATAATGTTCAATCAAGTGTGCAATCTCGGATGTCGCACACTAATTTCCTACTTAGTTTTCTACTTAGAGGCCTTGCCCCTAAGTAGAGTGCTAATCAGTAATCAGTAATTAATATGGGTATTTACTTAGAGGCCTTGCCCCTAAGTAGAGTCACTTAGAGGCCTTGCCCCTAAGCAGATTACAAATCAATAATCAGTAATTAATAATCAATAATCAACAATCTCACTTAGAGTCACTTAGAGGCCTTGCCCCTAAGTAGACATTGAGCACGAATCTTGCTGAGAGTTTTAGAGCAAAAAAGAGACAAATAACCATTAAATCACGGCAAATCATGAATTTTTTGTTCATTTTCTGAAATAATTATATATTTTATGACGCTAAAATACCCCTCTATATAGCCAAAAAGATGTCTAAATA
>JADHVF010000003.1 GCA_016784145.1 Patescibacteria group bacterium | reverse complement strand
TATTTAGACATCTTTTTGGCTATATAGAGGGGTATTTTAGCGTCATAAAATATATAATTATTTCAGAAAATGAACAAAAAATTCATGATTTGCCGTGATTTAATGGTTATTTGTCTCTTTTTTGCTCTAAAACTCTCAGTAAGATTCGTGCTCAATGTCTACTTAGGGGCAAGGCCTCTAAGTGAGATTGTTGATTATTGATTACTGATTATTGATTAGCACCCTACTTAGGGGCAAGGCCTCTAAGTGAGGTTGTTGATTATTAATTACTGATTATTGATTTGTAATCTACTTAGGGGCAAGGCCTCTAAGTAGTAAACTAAGTAGGAAATTAGTGTGCGACCTCGGATGTTGCACACTTGTTGAGTAGATTCGACAGGGTTAGTAAAATACAACCTCTATACAGTCATTGATATTATATGTTAAAATATAAAAACAAGCCAAGTTTATGAAAGCATTAAAGCATTAAAGCGTAAAAACAACTCTATCTTGATATTGAATGTCTGCTAAAATGAAATGCTATTCAGAATTTGAAAGTCTAAATAAAATTTTTAAACAAAAGTTATTTTAATGTTCTAGTATTCTCTTGTCTTTATGATATAATGGACTCAGGCAGAATCGAACTGCCGTTTTTGCAATGCGAATGCAATGTATTACCACTATACGATGAGCCCTGTTAATTTATTATTTGCTATCATGTAAAAACAAGTGAATAACAAAGCTAATCAATATCCCCCCGAGAGGAATTGAACCTCTGTTTAGAGATTAGGAATCTCTCGTTCTATCCATTGAACTACAGGGGGTTTTTTATTTATTGTTTTAATGTTTTTTTTGCCAAGAAATCTGTAAATTCACTTAAGAAATTTGTTTGAATGTTTACAACATGTAAAACAAATAAAATTAAAGCAATTATAATTACAATAAGAAAAAGAAGTTTTAAATCTTTAATTAAATGGTTGTTTTGGTTGATGTTTTTATTATCCATGTTTTTCATTTTAAAAGTAAAATACTTTTTGTCAATATAAAAAATAAATATTTGACGATTTTAATAATTTTGTTATAATTTAGTAACTACTATAATAAATTTAATAAACTAAAATTTTATGTTAGGAAAAGAAACAAAAGTGACCCCTGAAGATGCTGAAACAATAATTGGCTCAGGAGTAAAAGTGGATGGTAAATTTAGGGCGTACGGAAATGTTATTATTAAGGGAGAGTTAACGGGTTCACTAAAAACAGAAAATGACCTTCAGTTAAAAGAAGGAGGCGTGGTTAATGCTAATGTTAGAGCAAAGAATGCTTCAATCGATGGAGAGATTAAGGGAAACTTAAATGTTGAGGAAGAAATAAAACTAGGAAGCAGTGCAAAGTTATTGGGAGACATTAATTGTAGTGTTCTTGCAATTGAACAAGGAGCTGTTATTAATGGAAAATGTCAAGTTGGTGGCAGAGAGGATGCACCTGAAGAAGTAGAAGAAGTAGACGAGGAATAAAAATTTAATTTTTATTAATAAAATTTTACTTAAGGCGTAATTGTCTAGAAAATTAAAATTATGTATTTTTATATTTATGATTCTTTCTTGGTTGGCAAAAAATACTTAAAAGTTGTTTCTAAAATAGAAACAAGAGTGTCAACTCTTGGAATTCCTGGGAAAAAATATCAATATTCTATATTGAAAAACATTAAAGAAATGACCAAAAATATTTTAAGAGAAGACAGGTCTCCAACCATAGTTATATTAGGAAGCGATAATCTTTTGGCTGATGCAGCTATAGCGCTTGCTAATACAGATGCTGTTTTGGGATATATTCCAATAGATATTGATTCTCGTTTTGCGCACATTTTAGGAATCACAGTAGATGAATATGCCTGTGATATTATTTCAGCGAGACGAATAGAAAAGGTTAGTCTTGGAAAAATTAATAAAGAATATTTTTTTTCTTCTTTAGTTTTTCCTCAAAACAAGTGCAATTTTTTCGCAAATGATAAATATAAGATTATTCCAAAAAGGAGCAAATTAATAAAATTGATTAATTTAGATTTGTTAAGATTTAATAATTCGTTTTCAAAGACAAGTTTTAAAAAAAGGGCAGGCAACCCAAAAGATGATTATTTAGAAGTTTTAGTTGGCTCTCCTGGTAAAAATTTTTGGTTTTTTAAGAAAAAAGAGAATTTAGATAGTTTGTTTTTTGTAAAAAAGATAGAAGTAAAATCAAAAAATCCTAAAGAGGAAATTTTTATTGAAATTAGTAAAAATAAAAAAATTCAAATACCAGCAGTTATTACACTTGGAGAAGAAAGATTAAAGATAATTGTAGGAAAAGATCGACTTATTTAATTAAGAAAATCGAGAAACATAATTAATAATGAAAATACTTTTTGTAGCCCCAGAAATATATCCAATCATAAAAATAGGCGGATTAGCAGACGTTGTTGGAGCTCTTTCAAAAGAAATAACCAAGAAAGAACACGATGCAAGAGTTGTTATTCCATTTTATTTTGAATTAAAAAATAAAATAAATAACATAGAAAAAATTGGAGAAGCATCTGTATCTGTTAATAAAAAAAAAGAACATTTAAACATTTTTCAAACAAAAATTAAAACAAGCAGTCCAGAACAAAAGCAAACAGAAGTAATAGTATATTTAATTGAAAATGAAAAGTATCTAAGTAGTAACGGGGTTTATTTAGACAATAATAACCCTTTGGCTGTTTTGAGGTTTTTGTTTTTTTCTTTGGCTGTTTTGAAGATATTTAAAATAATTAATTGGAAGCCCGATATTGTGCACTGCAATGATTGGCAAACAAGCATTATTCCCTTTCTTTTAAAAATAAAAAACATATCAATTAAGTCTATTCTTACGGTTCACAATCTTTTTTTTCAAGGAAAAATAAAACAAAAGATTTTCTGTGATTTTTTAGAAATAAAGAAAAAAGATTGTCTTTCTTTAAAAAAAAATAGCTTAAATGTTAACGTTCTCGAGCAAGGAATTCTTTTAGCTGACCTAATTACAACAGTAAGTCCTCAATATGCAAAAGAAATAACCAAGCAACAATTTTCGCTGGGATTAAGAAGATCTATAAAAAAAAGAGCAAGAGATATTTCAGGTATCTTAAATGGAATAGATCAGGATATTTATAATCCTATTACTGATAAATTTTTGAAAAAAAATTATTCAATCAAAACAATAGAAGACAAACAAGAGAATAAGTTATATTTACAAGAAAAGCTAGGATTAAAGATAGACAAGGATATTCCATTACTTGCAATTGTTTCAAGAATTAGCAAGCAAAAAGGGTTGGATTTAATTTTATCTTCTTTTAATAAAATAATTAAATTAAATTGCCAGTTAGTACTTTTAGGGACGGGGAACAAAGACCATGAACAATTTTTTTTAAATCTTTCAAAAGAGAACAAGTCAATGATGGCTACTTTGATTGGGTTTGATTCAATTCTTGCTCATCAAATTTATGCTGGTGCTGATATTTTTTTAATGCCATCAAGGTTTGAGCCATGCGGGTTATCTCAGATGATGTCAATGAGATATGGAACCATTCCATTAGTTAGGAGTACTGGCGGGCTAAAAGATACTGTAAAAAATTTTAAAATAAAAAAATCATCAGATGGAACAGGGTTTGTTTTTAAAATTTTTTCTGTTAAAGTTTTTTTGTTTACACTAAAAAGAGCATTAAATATTTATTATAAAAAAAATATTTGGAGAAAAATACAAGTTAATGCGATGAAAAAAAATTTTTCATGGGAAAATCCAACAATTGAATATATAAAATTATATAAAAAATTATTAACAAAATGAAAATTAATTGGTACGGACAATCATGTTTTAAAATTAAAAATAAAACCAAAACTATTTTAATAGACCCATATGGACCAATCAATGGCGGACTAAAAAGAAAGCCAAATTTTAAGGCAGATATAATTGTTCTTTTTTCTAAAGAAAAAGACAAAAATAAAATAGTTAAATTAGAGAAAGCAAAATTTCTAATTGATCATGCTGGTGAATACGAAATTAAAAATGTTTTTATTTATGGGGTTGATTTCATTAGAGAGAATAGTCAGTCAATAATTTATCAAATTGAAATTGATAATATTCGTTTAGGGTTTTTAGGGGAGATAAACGATACGCTTAAAGATAGAGAAATAGAAGAAATCGATGGTATGGATGTTCTTTTTGTTCCAGTTGGGGGTGAAAATTTGATTGACCCAAGTCAAGCAATGGATATTATTAATTCTCTTGAGCCAAAAATAGTTATTCCTTGCTGTTTTGATATTCAGGGGATAAAAACAAAATTGCTTCCGTTGGAAAACTTTTTAAAAGAGGCGGGGATTGATGAAGTCGAGCGTTTAGATTATTTTACCTTAAAAAAGAAAGATTTATCTGTTGAAAAAACAAAAATTATTGTACTTAAAGAGAAATAATATTTTTTTATGCATAAATTAAAAAAAGGCCAGTTATTATTATTTATCTTGATAGTCGTTTCAATTTTCTTTTTATGGACAATCAACACAAAGTTGCAGTTTAATAAAATAGACCAAGAAGAAAAACTTTTAAATTTATTTAATAAAGGATTTTTAGAGGTTGGTAATATGTTTAATGAAACAAAAGAAAAAATAAAAAATATAAAACAAAATTAAAAATACAAAGAATTTAATTATGAGTATAACCAATGAATAATAACAAAAATACTAACACATCTTTAGAAAAAGAAATAAAAGATTCTTATCTTGATTATGCAATGAGTGTAATCGTGTCTAGGGCATTGCCAGATAGTCGTGACGGACTTAAGCCTGTTCACCGAAGAATTCTTTATGCAATGCATAAAATGAAACTTGGACATAAGGCCAAGCACAGAAAGTCAGCTACAATTATTGGAGAAACATTAGGAAAGTTTCATCCTCATGGAGACCAAGCAGTTTATGATTCTTTAACAAGAATGGCTCAGGATTTTTCTCTTAGATATCCATTGATTAATGGACAGGGAAATTTTGGTAGCGTTGATGGCGATAGAGCAGCTGCATATAGATACACAGAAGCAAAGTTGACACCTATTGCAGAAGAAATGTTAGTAGATATTGAACAAAATACAGTTGATTTTGTTCCAAATTATGACGACACAATTAATGAGCCAAAAGTATTGCCAGCAAAATTACCAAACTTGCTTATTAATGGATCAATGGGTATTGCTGTTGGTATGGCAACCAATATGCCTTCCCATAATTTGGGAGAAGTTTGCGATGCAGTGGTTCATTTAATAGATAATCCAGGCGCAGACACAAAAGAGATATGTGGCTTTATAAAAGGGCCTGACTTTGCTACTGGCGGAATAATTTTTGGTTCTAAAAATATTAGAGAGGCATATTCTACTGGCAGGGGCCCGGTTGTTATAAGATCAAAAACAGACATAATTAAAGGAGAGGGAGACAAATTTCAAATCATAGTAAATGAATTACCATATCTAGTTAATAAGGCGAAGCTTCTGACAAAGGTTGCTGATTTAGTCAAAAACAAAAAAATAGAAGGGGTAAAAGACATCAGAGATGAGTCAGACAAAAATGGAATTAGAATTGTTTTTGAATTAAAAAAAGGAACTATTCCAAAAAAAATATTGAATCAACTTTTTAAACTCACAGAACTACAGCAGACATTTCATCTTAATATGGTTTCTCTTTTGGGGGGAACACAACCAAAGATTATTGGATTAAAGGGCCTTTTAGATGAGTACATAAAACACAGGCAAGATGTTGTGTATAGAAGAGCCGAATATAAATTAATTAAGACTAAACACAGGGCGCACATTTTAAAGGGGCTTGTTATTGCCATAGATCATATTGATGAAGTAATTAAAATAATAAAAAAATCTTCAACAAAAGAGCAAGCAAAAAATAATTTAGTTAAAAAATATAAATTAAGCGAAGAGCAAGCTAATGCGATTTTAGAGACAAGGCTTCATCAGCTAGCTGGCATGGAGATAAAAAATATAAAAAATGAATTAAAAGAAAAATTAATACAAATAAAAAAATTAGAAGAAATTTTATCTAAACCAAAGATGATTTTAGATATAATAAAGAAAGAAACAAATGAACTAAAAGAAAAATATAATGACGATCGTAGAACAATAATTGTCGAGGAAGAAATAGAAAACTTTAAAGACGAGGACCTTATTCCAAATGACCCAACTATTATTATTCTTACAAAATCAGGATATATAAAAAGGTTATCTACTCAAAGCTTCAGGTCTCAATCAAGGGGAGGAAAAGGGGTTAAGGGCTTGTCGGTCAAGGACGGAGATACTGTTCAGCAGGTCATTGTAACAACTACTCATGCAGAAATATTATTTTTTACAAACAAGGGAAGAGTTTTACAAATAAGAGCTTATGATGTTTTGGGGTCTACTAGAACAACTAGGGGGCAATCTTTGGCTAACTTTTTAGAAATTCAAGAGAATGAAAAAATTTCATCAATTCTATCAACCAAGGGATTAAAAGATCACAAGAATATAATAATGGCAACCAAAAATGGAACAATCAAGAAAGTTTCTACAGATGCATTTAAAAATATAAGAAAATCAGGATTAATTGCAATTAAATTAAAAAAAGAAGATTTATTGAATTGGGTTAGCCTTATTGACGATAAAGATAATGTTATTTTGGTTTCATCAAAAGGAAAATCAATTTATTTTGAGGAAAAACAATTAAGACAAATTGGCAGAACAGCTTCTGGTGTAAGAGGAATAAGACTAGATAAGCAAGATTTCATTGTTGGAATGGGTGTTGTTAAGGCATCTAGTAAAAAAGAAAACAATAGATTATTGATTATTACAGCTAATGGATTTGGGAAGGCAACGCCAATTAAAAGTTATCGCATTCAAAACAGAGGAGGCAAGGGAACAAAGGCAGCTAAAATAAACCAAAAAACAGGAAGCATTATAGGAGCGTTAATTTTTGAAAAAAATAATTTACCAGATTTTATTATAGGAGACGTTTTGGTAATATCAGAGAAAGGGCAAACAATTCGTTTTCAGTTAAAAGGGGTTCCAAGAACAGGTAGAGTGACGCAAGGAGTAATGTTAATTAAATTTAAGCAAGAGGGCGACAGAGCAGGCTCTTTTGCTTTAATATAAGATAAAATAATTTCCATGGAATTAATTAAAGAGTTTGTAAAAAAAGGATATCTTAAATCAACTAATATAATTAATGCTTTTGAAGAAATTAAGCGTAAAGATTTTGTTTTGTCTGAGCATTTTAATGAGACAGAAGAGGATAGACCCTTGTCAATTGGTCATGGGCAAACAATTTCCCAGCCACTAACAGTTGCTTTTATGCTTGAACTTTTGAGTCCAAACAAAGGAGATAAGATTTTAGACATTGGAGCGGGGTCTGGATGGACGGCTGCATTATTGGCTCATATTGTTGGCCAACAAGGAAAAGTTTTTGCTATTGAAAGAATATTAGAGCTCAAAAATTTTGGGGAAAAAAATGTTAATAAATATAAGTTTATTGATTCAGGTCAAGTAGAATTTATTTTAGGAGATGGGACTAAGGGACTACCTAATCAATCTCCTTTTGATAGGATTCATGTTGCAGCAGCAGCAAATAATATTCCATCTAATCTCATTAATCAACTTGCGATAAATGGAAAGATGGTTATTCCAGAAGGAGTTAAATCACAGAATATAGTTTTAATTGAAAAAATAGGAGAAAATAAAATTAAGAAAAAAAGTTTTCCAGGATTTCTCTTTGTTCCTTTAATAGAGAAAAATAAATAAAAGTGATTAGATGCAAATTTTTTTTAATAAAAAAATTATAATTATTCTTAGCTTATTACTAATAAGTGGAGTTTGTTTTGATTTTTTGCTAACCAATGAAGAAAGTGTTTATTTTGACGAAGTATTGGTTAAGTTAAGAAATAATTCTAAGATTTATAAAATAAATAATATTATGGGGCTCTCTCTTGATGACATAGAAGAGATAATAACCAAACCACCCATAGAATGGATTGAGCCAAATTATTATTTTCATTCATCTTATTTGCCGAGTGATAAGCTTTATAATAAGCAGTGGTATCTAGACAAGATAAAGGCCCCTCAATCATGGGATTTTGTCAAAGGAGGAAGACAGGATATTATTGTTGCTGTTTTAGATACAGGAGTAGATATATATCATCCAGATTTAAAAGATAATATATGGATTAATCAAGGAGAGACAAAAAACGACAAAATAGATAATGATAATAATGGGTTTATTGATGATATTAATGGTTGGGATTTTATTCAAAATATTCCAGACCCGTCTCCAAAATTTAATGAGTCATATGACGAAAGCGGAATTCATCATGGAACACTTGTGGCAGGCATAATTGCTGCCAAAGGAGACAACTTTGAAGGAATAACAGGGGTATCATGGAATAGCAAAATTATGCCTCTTAGAGTTTTAAGTAGCGAAGGAACAGGTAGTGTTAATAATGTAATTAAAGCAGTAGATTATGCTGTTGATAATGGAGTCAATATTATTAACTTAAGTTTTGTTGGCACAAATAAAAGTTATTTTTTAAAACAGTCACTTAAAAATGCATGGAACAAGGGAGTGATTATTGTTGCAGCAGCTGGAAATGAAACAGCTGGTTCAGCTGTTAACTTAAATCAGTCTCCAAATTATCCAATTTGCCTTGATAAAGGTGATAGCGAAAATTTTATTATAGGAGTAGCAGCAGTAGATAACGGAGACAGGAAAACAAGCTTTTCAGATTATGGATCAGATTGTGTTGATATCTCTGCTCCAGGAGCAAGCATATATGGAACATTAGTATATAGTTCTAATCATGAAAATTTTGATGAATATTATGGGGGATATTGGTCTGGGACATCAATAGCTGCTCCAATTGTTTCGGGTTTATTTTCTTTAGTTTTTTCAATAAATCCTTTATTTAGTCATAAACAGGTTCAGGACTTCGTACTTAGTCAAGCAGACGAGATAGATTCTTTTAATCCAAAATTTTTAGGTCAACTTGGTAGCGGAAGAGTTAATGCTTACAAAACATTAAAATATGCATATGAACAACTTGGCGGAATAGAGAGTCCTTATTATATAGTAACAGGAGCGGGTCCGGGAGGAGGTCCTCATGTTAGGGTTTTTGATTCAGCCGGGTTGCCTATTACTGGATTTTTTGCTTATCACAAAAATTTTCGAGGGGGAGTTAATGTTGTTTCAGGGGATATAAATGGAGACAACAAAGAAGAGATAATAACAGGAGCGGGTCCGGGAGGAGGTCCTCATGTTAGGGTTTTTGATTTATACGGGTCGCCTATTACTGGATTTTTTGCTTATAACAAAGATTTTTTAGGAGGCATTAATGTTGCTGCTGGAGATATAAATGGAGATGGCAGGGACGAAATAATAGTTGTTCCAGAAAAAGGAGGAGAACCAAATATAAAAGTTTTTGATGGTTATGGAAAGTTAAAGCATGAATTTTTAGCTTATAATAAAAATTTTTCAGGCGGAGTTAGTATTTACTCAAGTGATGTTGATAATGACGGAATGGACGAGATAATAACAGGAGCAGGTCCAGGAGGAGGGCCTCATGTTAGGGTTTTTGATGGTTATGGAAATTTAAAATATCATTTTTTTGCTTATAACAAAAATTTTTACGGAGGCATTAATATTACTACTGGAGATATATCAGGGGACAACAGGGATGAAATAATTGTTAGCATTGATTCGGGCGCATCTCCATATATAAGAGTGTTTGGAACAGAATTTCTTTTACTAAAGCAACAATTTTTAGGATATGATAAAGATTTTTATCAAGGAAGTAATATAGTTTCAGCTGACTTTGACGAAGACTCTGTAAATGAAATTATTCTTGCTCCAAATGCTTATTCAGAGCCGCAAGTTAGAATTTTTAATTCTTTTGGCAAACAAGTTTCTCAGTTTTATGCATATTCACGTAATTTTAAGGGAGGAGTTAATATTGCTACTATAAAATCAGCAGGTTATTAAATTATTTAATTTAATTATATGAAAGCAGAGATTAGAAAAGATTATTTTTTAGATAAACATGTTATTATTACTCCACAAAGATCTTCTAGGCCAAGATCAACCACATCTAAAACAATTTTTTTAAAAAAGAAAGCTTGTCCATTCTGTCCATCTAAAATCGAGAAAGATTTGATAAAAAAAAAGTATATATTTGATAACAAAAACACTAAACAATGGGATATAATGGTTTTAAAAAACAAGTATCCAATTGTTGAAATTTCAAACCCAAAAGCATACGGAGAAAGCGAGATAATAATTGAAACGCCAATCCATAAAAAAGAATTGGCTCAATTAGAGTTAAAGCAAATCAAAAACTTATTAGAAGTATATAAAGACAGAATAAGCACTCTTAGTAAGATTCCTAATATTGATTATATTCTTGTTTTCAAAAACAAAGGAGGCAAGGCAGGTGCGTCATTAGTTCATGCTCATTCACAAGTTTTTGCATCAAGTCTTTTGCCAGAAGATTTGAAACAAGAATATATAGCAATATTAAAATACAAGCAAGAACATAATAGTTGTCCTTATTGTGATATAATAATTAAAGAAGAGAATAGTCCTAGAAAAATTTATTCTGATAAACACGTTGTTGCGATTGCTCCATATGCTTCTAGATATCATTACGAATCATGGATTTTTCCAAGGAGGCATATTGATAATTTGAATAAATTGAGCAAAGAAGAAATAAATTCTTTTTCATTTGTATTAAAGAATATTTTGGAAAAACTTTATGATATTGAAGTTTCTTATAACTTTTTTCTTCATCAAGTTATATCTAACAAGGATCAGCATTTTTATTTAAAAATTCAACCACGTGAATCAGTTTGGGCAGGAATAGAGCTCGGCTCTGGCATAGTTGTTAACTCTCTTAGTCCTGAAAAGGCAGCTAAATATTTAAAAATCAATTAATAAATTTTATTATATTTGAAATATGGCTTGGTCAAAAATATTAGGATTAAAAAATAATTTTTTAGAAAAAAAGGGGGAAGAAGTTAATGTTATTTATGTTGAGAAGAATAGTGTTTCAAAAAAAATATCTAAGCAAAAAAAGCAATCAAGTTCTAAAAAATTAAAGAAAGAAACGAGCAAACAGGGCATCAGGCCACAATTAGCAATTGATCTTTATGATGACCGCCAGAATAATCAATTAATTATTAAGGTTATTTTAGCGGGAATTGGGGCAAAACAAGTTGATATTAATGTAGAGCCAGAGATGATCATGATTAATTATGAAAGAGCAAGAACAGAAGATGAATACAGAAAATATTTTTATAAAGAACTTCCTTGTGGCAAGATTTCAAGGACAATAATTCTCCCACATCAAATAAGGCCAGCCAAAGCAAGAGCTAATTTAAAAAATGGCATCTTAACGATTGTTTTGTTAAAAACATCAAAAGAAAAAGACAAAATAGAAGTTGAGTAAGTTTTTATAAACAATGTATGAGAAAAAGAAGTTTTAGCTTGGTTAATTTTAACAACCAACCAAAGAAAAAAACTAGGCAGAGATTATTTTTTTATTTATTTGTAATTTTAATTATAATCATAGGATATTTTTTCACTTTTTTTAAAATTTATGACAATAGAATTTATCCAAATGTATTTTGTTCTGGCAATTTTAATTTAGGGGGCCTCACCAAATATCAAGCAAGTGAACTTTTAAATGTTTGGGTTGATAAAATAGAAACAGGTGGTTTTTCTTTTTATGTTCAGGACCAAGCAAAAGATACCCCCATAAATATACCATCGCAGTTAATAGCGCCAACAGATCCTGACTTGAGTCGTTCTTTACTTTCTTTTGATGTTGATTCGACTGTTAAAAGTGCTTTTAATGTTGGTCGGAATAATAATTTTTTCCAAAAAATAAAACAAATAACATTTGATGTAAATAAGAAAAAAAAGGTTGATTTAATTTTTTGGATTGACAAAGTTCAGCTAATTCATATCTTGGAAGAGAATTTTGGAGAGCTAGATAATCCAGCTAAAAATGCTAAAATAGAATATTCCAAAGATAAGAATGAATTGATATTAATAAAGGAGGAAGTTGGTACAGTATTAAATTATACTAAAGCAATTGATGATTTAATTAAAAATTTAGGGTTATTAAAAAATAATAAAATAGAAATTACATTTGTGGAAGATGGGGCAGATATTAATTCAGGTCAACTATCTAATATAATTGAAGATGCCAGGGATTTATTGTCTTCTGCGCCGTATTCTTTAACATTTGAAGAAAAAAAATGGCAGATAAAATTAAACGATTTGGCTGATTGGCTTGATTCAGGCAAAAATAACTTGAATGAAATTAGTTTGTTTTTTAAAAAAGACAAAATTTCATCTTATTTAGATGAAATAGCAGGAGAAATAAACATTGATCCAGTTTCTCCTCGTTTGGCAATAGAAAACATGAGAGTTTCTGAATTTAAAAAGGGATCCACTGGCATAAACCTACCCATTGATGATAATGTCAAGATAATCATCAAAGAAATTTTTCAGAAAAATAAAAACATAGAGCTTAAGATTGATGTTACAGAGCCAGAACCATTGCCAGAAGATCTTAATAGCCTTGGCATTAACGAATTGCTTGCTGACGGGCGATCTAATTTTTCAGGAAGTCCAAGTAACAGAATACACAACATCAATGTTGGCACAGACAAACTTAACGGAATATTGATTTTGCCAGATGAAGAGTTTTCTCTAATTAAAGCACTTGGAAATATTGATGAAGAGGCAGGGTTTTTAGCAGAGCTAGTTATTAAAGGAGATAGAACTGTTCCAGAGTACGGAGGAGGGCTTTGTCAGATTGCTACCACAACATTTAGAACAGCGATAAATGCAGGTCTTCCAATTACTGAAAGACAAAATCATTCATATAGAGTTTCTTATTATGAGCCAGCTGGAACAGATGCTACTATTTATAATCCAAGGCCAGATTTGAAATTTATAAATGATACAAGTAATCACATTCTTTTTCAAGCAGAGATTAATATAGATAAAAAAGAGTTAATTTTTCGATTTTATGGCACAAGTGACAACAGGAAGGTTATTACTGCCGAGCCAACTATTTTTAATATTGTTGAGCCAGGTCCAATAAAATATATTAAAACAGACGAATTATTGCCAGGAGAAAAAGAAAAAGTTGAATCAGCTCATTATGGCGCTGATGCCAAGTTTAAAAATACAGTTATTTTTGCCAATGGCATTAAAAGAGAAGAAGAATGGAACAGTCACTATAAACCATGGGAAGAAACGTGGTTAATTGGAAGACAAGTAGAAGCAGAGCAATCCACAGATTCATTATTAGATGAAGTAGACAGTAATTAATAATCAGTAATAAATAATCACTAATCAATAATCAATAATCAATAATCAGTAATCAGTAATAAATAATCACTATTTAATAAATTACTTTATGAATATTACAGAACTTGCGAGAAAAGTTAAAATTACTCCAGCAGAACTTCGGCAAAAATTGCCAGAATTGGGTTTTCATATTGGAAAAAGGGCAATTCAGATTCCAAATAAACAGGCTGAAAAATTTATAGAAATATGGCGAGCAGAACAATCAAAGCAAGCAATGCTTAATAAGATTAAACAAAAAATTTCAAAAACAGAAGAAAAAGAAAAACAAGTTGAAAAGGAATTAATAAGCATTCCTTCCAAAATACAGGTTCATCGTTTTGCAGCCAAAATAAATATTCCTCTTAACAAGGTGATGAACGAGCTAGTTAAAAATGGTGTTTTTTGTGGGGTAAATGAGAATATAGATTACGAGATTGCTGCTATTGTGGCAGAAAATATTGGCATTGATGTTCAGCCAGGAGATGAAGAACAAGTAGCCAAAGTTAATGTGAAAGCAAAAATAAATAAAATTTTAAAACAAGAAAAAAAAGAAAATTTAAAGCAAAGGCCACCAATAATTGTTATGGTCGGTCATGTTGACCATGGTAAAAGTTCTATCTTGGATGCTATTAGAAAAAGTAAAATTACAGAGATAGAGCAAGGAGGAATTACTCAGCATATAGGGTCTTATCAGGTTGAAAAAAATGAACATTTAATGACTTTTATTGATACGCCGGGACACGAGGCATTTAAGCAAATGAGGGTTAGAGGGGGAGGGCTAGCTGATATTGCTATTTTGGTTATTTCAGCTGATGACAAAATTCAGCCACAAACAATGGAATCAATAAAAATAATTCATGAAGAAAACATCCCTTTTGTAGTTGCTATTAATAAAATTGATAAATCAGGGGCAGACATAGATAAAATTAAAAAAGAATTATCAGAAATTAATTTAATGCCAGAGGATTGGGGAGGAAAAATTATTTGTATTCCAGTTTCTGCTAAAACAACCAAAGGCATAAATGATTTATTAGACGCAGTAAATATAATTATTGACTTAAATAAGAGCAGTTTTTTAGCAAATCCAACCGGAGAAATGATAGGAGTTGTGGTTGAGTCTAGACTGGATCCAGGTTTAGGACCTATAATGAGTTCAATTATTTTAAATGGGCATATTCAAGATGGAGATAATTTGATTGTTGGAAATAGTTATGGAAAGGTTCGTTTTATTCAAGATTATCTAGGGAATAAGATAAGCAAAACAAAAATTAGTTTACCAGTAGATATTTTCGGATTAAAAAATGTTCCGTCAGCCGGAACTATTATTAAAAAAATTTCTAGTGACAAGGAGTTTAAAAAAATAACAAAACAAATTTCTTCAATTAAATCAAGTCATTTATTTTTTCAAGAAGAAAATGAGCAAGAATATAAAGATACAGCCGAAGCAGCCAAAAATACAAAACAACTAAAAATTATATTAAAAGCAAATAAATTGGGTTCTTTGGAGGCAATAATTCATTCAATAGAAAACTTGAGTACAGACGAAGTTAAAGTTAAAATATTAAAAAAGGGGATAGGACAAATAACAGAAACAGACGTTGATCTTGCTAGTGCATCAAATGCATATATTTTTGGATTTGAAGTTAATGTTTCAGGGTTGGCCAGAAACTTAATAAAAGAGAAGAATGTAAAAGTAGAATTATATAATGTTATTTATGATTTAATTGAATTTACAAAAGAACAGATAAATAAATTATTACCAGAAGAAGTAATAGAAGAATTTTTGGGAGAAGTTAAGATTTTAAAAATATTTCAAAAGAAAAATAAAGAAAAGGTCGTTGGAGGGAAGGTTCTAAAGGGAAAAGTTAATAATAATCGTTTTATTAGAATATGGGAATCGTCAGAACAAGGAAAGCAGTCAGAAAATAGAGAATTAACAAAATTAAAAGGAGAAGGAAAAATTACACAGCTTCAATTTAACAAAAATGACGTTGATGAAGCTGGTGCAGGGAAAGAATGCGGATTAAAAATTATTACACAGGCCAATATAGAACCAGATGATATTTTAGAAATCTACAAAGAAGTTAAAAAGCAAAGAAAAATATAAATTATAAAAATATGTTAACAATAAAACTTTCTAGAAGAGGAAAGAAAAACCAACCATTTTATCGTTTAATTGTTTTAGAGAAAAGCAAAGACCCTTTTGGAGATTTTTTGGAAGACTTAGGATTCTATAATCCACTTACAAAAAAAATATCTCTTAAGGCTGATAGAATAAAGTACTGGATATCAAAAGGAGCGCAGACAACCGGGACAGTAAGAAATTTACTAATTAGTAATGAAATTATTAAAGGAGCTAAAGTAAAAGTAACAAAAGTAAACGCTAAAAAATTAGCTAAAAAGGAAGACAAGGCAAAAGAAATATTAAAACAAGCTAAACAACCAGAACAAGTAGAAGCTACCGAAGAAAAAGAAGAAGACAAGCAAGCTCTTGACAAATAGGTTTTTTTATTATATTCTTTTAACGAAAACTATATAAACCAGTCTTTAGTAAGGTAAGGGTAGCCAAAAGGTCGTATTGGCTGGATTTGTTTCTAATGTGCATATTCTTGCATATTAGTAAAAATGAAAGAAAGATTATGGCAGAACAAATGAAAGATGAAAAGTTTTTGGAATTTGTTGTCAAATCGCTTGTTAATAACCCAGACGATGTAAAGATTGAAAGAAACGTCGATGAAATGGGTGTACTCCTTTCTTTAAGAGTTAATAAAGAAGACATGGGTCAAATTATTGGCAGACAGGGCTCAACAGCCAGGTCTATAAGGTCTTTATTACGCATTATTGGACTTAAAAATGATGCCAGAGTTAATCTAAAGATAGAAGAGCCAGAAGGATCTGAAAAAGAGGTCCCAACCAAGAGCGATGAAGATGATGAATTAAAATTATAAAACTTTATTTAAACCCAAATGTAAAGATTGTCGCTCTTTGGGTGGCAATTTTTACATTTTATTTATCATAAAACAAAAATGAGCTTAATTCAATTTGATATTATCACATTGTTTCCAGATATTTTTGATGCTTATTTTTCATCATCAATTATTAAGAGGGCTCAAGTATCGGGACTTGTTAAAATTAATACTCATAATATTAGAAACTGGGCAGCTAAAACAAATAGCAGCAAGAAACAAGTGGATGACAAGCCCTATGGTGGAGGATATGGCATGATTTTGAAACCAGGCCCTATTTATAGAGCAATAAAAGATATAAAAAATAGTAGGAGAATATTGCCTAGTCAAAGAAAAATAATTTTATTATCTCCAAGAGCAAAATTATTCAATCAAAAAAAAGCAACTAGGTTGGCTAAAATAAAACAAATAATTTTAATATGCGGGAGGTACGAAGGATTTGATCATAGAATACTGAAGTTTGTTGACGAGGAAATTTCTGTTGGAAATTATATTTTAACAGGAGGGGAAATACCAGCCATGACAATTGTGGATGCGGTTGTTAGGTTAGTCCCAAGAGTTATAAATTCTAAATCATTAAAACAAGAGCAACCAATTCTTGGACATAGTGATGTAATGGCTAACAAACAATATCCACAATATACAAGACCAGAGGTATTTACATTTAAAGATAAACATGGTATATTAAAAATAGCAAAAGTCCCAAAAGTATTACTTTCAGGTAATCACGAGAAGATTAGGCAGTGGAGAAAATTAAAAATATAGGATTTTTGTAAAAGTTCTTTACAATTTATAAGTTAAACTATTAATAAAATGTTTATTAAAGACAGAGAAAATTAATCTTGCTTTATTTTTTTTCATTTTTTTTTAAAAAAAATGAATACACAAATAGGATTATTAGATAATATATTTATTATATATATCTTTTTTAAGAGAGTTTGATCCTAGCTCAGGATGAACGCTGGCGGCGTGTCTAAGGCATGCAAGTCGAATGTGTTAGTTTACTAACACATGGCAGACGGGAGAGTAACACATTAGTAATCTACCGAAAAGAGGGGCATAACTTTAAGAAATTGAAGATAATACCCCATGTGCTTGATTTTTATAAGAAAATTAAGTAAAGGTCGTGAGACCGCTTTTTGAGGAGCTTATGGCTTATCAGGTTGTTGGTAGGGTAATGGCCTACCAAGCCTATGACGAGTAGCGGGTGTGAGAGCATGACCCGCCTCATTGAGACTGAAACACTGCTCAATCTCCTACGGGGGGCTGCAGTCAAGAATCTTCCTCAATGGCCGAAAGGCTGAAGGAGCGACGCCGCGTGCAGGAAGAATTTCTTCGGAATGTAAACTGCTTTTCTAAAGGAACAAGTGCTTTTGCATTGAGTGTACTTTAGGAATAAGCTGCCGCTAACTTCGTGCCAGCAGCTGCGGTAATACGAAGGCAGCAAGCGTTATCCGGATTTATTGGGCGTAAAGCGTATGTAGGCTGTTTGATAAGTTTTTAGTTAAATCCCTTTGCTTAACATTGGAATCGCTAAAAAAACTATCAAACTAGAGACCGGGAGAGGCAAGTGGAATTGTCGGTGTAGGGGTTAAATCCGTCAATATCGACAGGAACACCAAAAGCGAAGGCAACTTGCTAGAACGGTTCTGACGCTGAGATACGAAAGCGTGGGGAGCGAATGGGATTAGATAGATCCCGGTACCGCATTATAATAGTACCAAAGGTGTCCCTCTTGGTTGTGAAACCAAGATGTGTATCCAGCTATATCGGGGAATATCCAAAAAATAAAAAGCTTCTACTGGCTTATTTTGGACGATCCCGAGGGAAGTATTAATAATATATTTTATATTATTTAATACCCCGTAGAGACTATGTATTTGAGTTAAGATAGAAGGTGCTTTTTAATTAATTCTTTATAAATTAGTTTTATAAAAATTTATGAAAAGATATGATCAAGTGCCTTTGTCGGATCGTGTTAAGGAAATACTTCTTGGCACATTATTAGGAGACGGCTCTATTAAGATGCAAAAAAAATATGTAAATGCTAGGCTTTTGTTTAGGCATACGGCTAAAGATTCAGAATATTTTTTTTGGAAAGTAAAAGAGCTAAATGAAATAGCAGGAAAAAATAGTGTTATTTTACAAAAATCTGATAATTTTTATTCCAAGAATAATAAGTTAAGATTTTTAGGAAAGACACTTCCTGCCATCACTCAACTATATGAATTAACATACAAACACAACCTTCTAATCATTAAAAGACATTGGTTGAATAATATGTCAGCAATTTCTTTAATGGTTTGGTGGTGTGATAGTGGTTCATTAATTGGGGGAGGAAGAAAAGGTATTTTTTGTACAGATGGTTTTGATAAAAAATCTGTCAAAATAATAGCACAATATTTACATAAAGTATGGAATATTCGTACAAAAGTTGCCCCCATAAAACGTAGTAGAGGAAGTAAACAAGAGCAATATTGGAGATTGTGGATATATTCAACGGAAAATTTAAAAAATTTTCTTAGAATTATTATTCCTCATATACCAGTTAAAACAATGTTGCGCAAAGTCCTTCTATTATATAAAGATTCTCAAATGCAACAACGCTGGATATCTGAAGTATCTTCTTTAAGTAAATTTTCCAAGAATATAATCTTGGCAGAATTAGATAAAAAGAAGCAGAAATAAAAAAACTTCAGATAAAGATATAGTCCGTCCTTATAGTAATATAAAGAAGACCCCAGTAGTCCACGCCGTAAACGATGGATGCTGGATATTGGAAGTGTCGACCCTTTCAGTATCGCAGAAAAAAAGCTAACGCGTTAAGCATCCCGCCTGGGAAGTACGGCCGCAAGGTTAAAACTCAAAGGAATAGACGGGAACCCGCACAAGCGGTGGGCCATGTGGTTTAATTCGACGCTAAGCGAAAAACCTTACCGAGGCTTGACATACTAGGCATTAGATTATCTGAAAGGATAATTGATTTCTCTTTGAGAAAACCTAGAACAGGTGCTGCATGGTTGTCGTCAGCTCGTGTCGTGAGATGTACCGTTAAGTCGGGAAACGAGCGAAACCCTTATCCTTAGTTGCTAGTTTAAGTTTATCTTAAACGCACTCTAGGGAGACTGCCGGCGATGAGCCGGAGGAAGGTGGGGATGACGCCAAATCAGCATGGCCCTTATGCCTCGGGCTACACACATGGTACAATGGCCAATACAAAGGGTTGCCAAACCGTAAGGTGGAGCCAATCCCATCAAAGTTGGTCTAAGTTCGGATTAAGGGCTGAAATTCGCCCTTATGAAGTTGGAATCGCTAGTAACCGTGTATCAGCACGTCACGGTGAATACGTTCTCGGGTTTTGTACTCACTGCCCGTCAAGCCAAGAGAGCCGGTGGTACCCGAAAGTTCGCGTTCGCGGAAATAAGGTAAAATTGGTGATAAGGGCTAAGTCGTAACAAGGCATCCGTAGCGGAAGCTGTGGATGGATTACCTCATTTAGAGGACAAGCCTTGCATTTTTAATGCAATGTGCTATGGTCGATGATTATTCGTTCTCTGTCTTTAATAAGCGTTTTATTGTAAAAAGATAGCCAGATTTTTAGGTTGTCTTTTTTCTTATTTTTGTTATTATTAAATATAAATTAGCGCGCGTGTAGCTCAGTGGGAGAGCGCATCTCTGATAAAGATGAGGTCGAAGGTTCAATCCCTTCCACGCGCACCATTTTACGTTAATATTAGTCAAAAATATTAAACATAATCACTAATCAATAATCAATAATCAATAATAAATAATAAATAATTAATAATTGTTAATCAATAATTAATAATAAATAATCAGTTTGCCCATTATGGGCTTGTAGCTCAGTTGGTTAGAGCGCTTGCTCGACACGCAAGAGGTCTCCAGTTCGAATCTGGACAAGCCCACCATTTAGCTCGGATTTTAGTTAGAGATAAATGCCCTGAGTTTGTGGAAGAGGTAAGCTGTTTAATTCCATGGCCAAGCCATTTTTTTTATGAAAAAACAAATCAAAATTACTCCAATTATAAAAGATTCTTATTTGGCAATGATAAAAAACAGTGTTGGTTCAAAAATGTTTTCTTGTTTTTATGTTTTAAAAGGAAAGACAAAAAAAAATGCAGTAATGAATGGAAAATTATCTTGTGCTTTTTTTGTATCAACCATCCTACATCATTTTAAATTAATTAATGGACCTCATTTGACTGTTAAAAGCACTTTAAAAGATATGAATGTTTCTGGATGGCATAGAATAAGAAGTCCAAAAAAAGGAGCAATTATTTCATGGGAAGAAAGGAAAAGACCGGATGAAAAAATTCATGGACATATAGGATTTTATATTGGTAATAAAAAAGTAATAAGTAATAGTTTTAGAAAAAAATCTCCAATTTGTCATGATTTAACATATGCACCAGTAGGAACAAAAAAATATAGAAAAGTTAAAGATATTTTTTGGCATTCAATGCTAGAATAATTTATGAAAATTTTAATTAAAAATAATAAGGATTTGGCTATTCTAAAAAAAGATAAATTTTTTAATTTCATTAAGAAAATTAAAAAACAATTTCCTGCTTCTAAAATATATTTAGTTGGCGGAGCGGTTAGGGATATGCTTTTAAAAAGAGAAACACAAGATTTAGATTTTGTTGTTACTGGCATTAAGGCAGAAGATTTAAAAAAATTTTTATCAAAAAATGGACAGGTTAATTTAGTGGGGCAGACATTTGGTGTTTTTAAATTTATTCCCAAAGGATATAAACATAGTGACCAAGTTGATATTGCGCTTCCCAGAAAGGATTTTTCTTTTAAAACAGGGGCATACAAGGATGTTGAAATTCAGTCTAGTCCAGAATTAAGCATCATGGATGACCTCTCAAGAAGAGATTTTACAATTAATGCCATGGCAATAAGACTAGATAAACAGAAAATAGAAATTATTGATTTATTTGGAGGAGCAAAGGATTTAAAAGATAAAAAAATAAGAGCAGTTAAAGCTCCGGTTGAAAGATTTCAAGAAGACTATTCCAGGATGCTTAGAGCAATTAGGTTTGCTTGTCAATTAAATCTTCAAATAGAAGATAAAACATGGAAGGCAATTAAAACAAAAATTAGTGGATTAAATAAAATAAAAAGACAAGCAATAGTTTCAACTAGTCAAGATTTTTCTGTTCAAGAAATTAAAGAAGCAAGAGTTGTTCCATACGAAGTAATGGCTAAGGAATTTTTAAAATCTTTTTTGGCTAATTCTGTTTTAGCTTTTGATTTGTATGATAAATCAGGATCTTTTTTAGAAATTATGCCGGAAATTTTAAAAATGAAAAATTGTCCTCAACCTAAAAATTATCATGCAGAAGGAGATGTTTGGGAGCACACCAGAATAGCTTTGCAATCGCTCACTTCTAATGAATTTAAAGAATATTTTAAAAAATCTACAAATTCAATTGAATTAATTATTGCTACGCTATTACATGACATTGGTAAACCGCCTACATTAGCTATGCCAGATACAACTAAAGACAGAATTCGTTTTAATAATCATGATGCCATTGGCGCAGACATGGCTAATAAAATATGTAAAAGATTAAAGTTGTCCAGTCCTGAAAAGATTGGAGTTAATGTAAAAAAAATTACATGGCTCATTAAGGAACACTTAATATTAGCCAGAGGAGATATATCAAAAATGAAAGTTTCAACTATTGTTAAGTATTTTTTTAATAAAACCATGCCAAGCAAAGATCTTTTAAAATTATCTTTTGCTGATATTTCAGCAACAATTCCTGTTTCTGGTAAGCCCAATTTTACGGATTTTTTTGAGATGGTAGCCAGAATGGAACAAATAAAAAAAATTAGTAAAAATAAAAAATCACTACCAAAAATACTATTAAACGGAAATCAAATTATGAAAAAGTTTAAGCTCCCAGCCGGACCCAAGATAGGAGTTTTATTAAATATTGTTAGAGAAGAGCAATTAAATCTAAAAATTAAAACAACCAAACAAGCAATTGATTTTTTAAAAAAATATTTAAATGAATCCCCTTTTAAAAATTAAGATATTGTATGAACGAGATGATTTGTTGGTAGTAGCCAAGCCTGCAGGGATTTTAATGCACCCAATAAAAAATATTCAAACACAACCAACATTATTTAGTTGGCTTTTGGATAATTATCCGCAAGTTAAAAACATTGGACAAGTAGGTAGAAATGGAATTATTCATCGACTTGATAGAGATGTTTCAGGAGTGCTTATGCTTGCTCTTTCACAAACAGTATATGATTATTTTATAGAGCAATTTAAGCAGAAAAGAATAACTAAATATTATTATGCGCTTGTTTATGGACATTTGCCTGTCAAACAAGGCGAAATTGATTTTGAAATTGGGAGAAATCCAAAAGGCAAGATTGTGTCTGTTAAATATGATAAAAAAATTAAATTCAAAAAATCAGCTTTAACAAAATATGAAGTAGTGACAGAGTTTAATTTTCCATCAAAGTATAGTTTGTTAAAAGTAGAGCCAGTAACAGGCAGAACAAACCAAATAAGAGTTCATCTCAAGGCGTTCGGGTTTCCAATAGTTGGGGACAAAAAATATAAATTTAAAAATTTAAGCACGGACATAGATAGAATATTTTTACATGCTTATTGTTTGGGGTTTTATGATTTAAATAATAAGTATAATATTATAAATAGTAATTTGCCAAAAAAATTAAATAATTTTTTACTTACTTTAAAAAAATAATAATAAGCAATGGGAACATATTTAGATTATTTAAAAAAATACCAAAAAACTAATAAACAATCTAAAAAACTAACAATCACTGTCTCAGGACAGGCAGGTTCAGGCAAAAATACAATTGCTGAGCACATTGCTGACGTTTTTAAGTTAAAATTTGTTAATGCAGGGGATATTCAGAGGCAATACGCTCAAAAAATGAATATTTCTTTAGACAAAGCATCAAAAGTTTTGCCAGCGGACATTGATCATTTTATGGATAAAAAAACACTTGAATTAGCAACAAAAGGAGGATATGTTTTAGTTGGCAGATTGGCTGCTTGGGTAGCAGGAGATTTTGCTAAATATAGAATTTTTGTTGATTGTAGTCAGCAGGTTAGAATAAAAAGGGTAAGTAAAAGAGAAAATATAACTCAAGAGCAAGCCAGAGAGAGAATAATTAGAAGAGACAAGAGAGACAAAAATAGATATAAAAGACTTTATAAAATTGATTTAGATGAGAAAAACATATATAATGTTATTATAAAAAACAATGAACCAGGTATAAATAAATTAAAGCAAAAAATAATTAACAAAATTAATAAATAGAATAAACAATATGACTAACGAAGAAAAAAAAGAAACAAAAGAAAACTCTTCTGAAAAAGAAGTAGAAAGTGTTCCTTCTGCGCATAAAGATTTGAAAGCACAAGAAAAAGGAGAACAAATAAAAAAGGAAGAATCTGCTGGAGAAGAAGTAGAACAAAAAGTTACTAATATAAGTCCTGGCATGATTATTCGTGTTCATCAAGAAATTAAAGAAACGGATGCAAAAGGAAAGGAAAAGCAAAGAATTCAAGTATTTGAGGGGATAGTTATTTCTGTGCACAGAGGAAAATCTCCTGAAGCAACTTTTACGGTTCGAAAAATTGCTACTGGCGGGGTTGGGGTTGAAAAGATTTTTCCACTATATTTACCTTCAATAAAAAAAATAGAAATAGTAAAAGAACACAAAACAAGAAGAGCAAAATTGTATTATTTAAGAGGAAAATACAAGAAGAAATTAAAGGAAATCAAAGATAAAATTAAGAAGTAAAAAGTTAGTTTTTATGCGGACGTGGCGGAATTGGTATACGCAATAGGTTGAGGGCCTATGAGGGTTTCCCTCGTGGAGGTTCGAGTCCTCTCGTCCGCACCACAGACTAATGTTTGGTTATTGTTGTGTCTGCCGAAATTCTGTGAAGCAGAATGTAGGATGGCGTCTTGTATTTTAATTATTAATTATTAATTTAAGGGGCCGTTGGCTCAGTTGGTAGAGCGCCTCGATGGCATCGAGGAGGTCGCCGGTTCGAATCCGGCACGGTCCACTCTTTGCTTTGCTTAGCAGGATAATCAATAATTAATAATTAATATTTTTTACGAACAGAATAATTAATAATTTTTAATTTCAAATATTTAAAAATATGTTTCAAGATTTTTCTTGCAAAATTCAATCAAAGAAAAACCTAACGTCAGATATTGTTAAATTAAAAATTGTTTTAAAAAATAAAGATATTCTTGATTTTAGACCTGGGCAATTTATTATGCTAGGTCTTTATGATAAATTAGGTAATATTTGGCAAAAAAGAGCTTTTTCAATTTGTTCTTCTCCTTTAAATAAAGAATATATTGAACTAGTAATCAAAATAGGAGGAAGTTTTACTCAAAAAATTAATAAGCTAAAGACAGGAGACAAGGTGGTTGTTTTTGGTCCTTTTGGTGAGTTTGTTTTTGAAGAGAATAGAATGAATAATGTTGTTTTACTGGCTGGCGGAATCGGGGCGACTCCTTTTATGAGCATAATTAGATATTGTTCTCAAAAAAAATTAAATAATAAATTATTTTTAATTTATAGTAATAAAATCAAGCAAAATATTGTTTTTTATAAAGAATTAAAAGCAATTATTAAAAAAAACAAGAATTTCAAGGTTGTCTTTTCTTTAACAAGCAAAGTCCCATTTTTTTGGCAAGGAGAAAAAAAGAGAATTGATAAACAAATGATTAAAAAGTATTGTTTTCCTTTTAAAAATAAATATTTTTTTCTTTGTGGACCAAAGAGGTTCATAAAGTTAACAATTGCTTGTTTGTTAGAATTAGGCATTTCTGAAGATTATATAAAAACAGAAAAATGGGCATGAATTATGTTTAGGGACGGCTAGCTCAATGGTAGAGCATCGCGTTTACATCGCGGAGGTTGTAGGTTCGAGTCCTATGCCGTCCATTTTTTCTTCTAGTGTGCAACCTTTGATATTGCACACTTTTTTGTGCTCAATATCTACTTAGGGGCAAGGCCTCTAAGTAATATCTCTAAGTGACTCTACTTAGGGGCAAGGCCTCTAAGTAATATCTCTAAGTGACTCTACTTAGGGGCAAGGCCTCTAAGTAATATCTCTAAGTGAATGATTACTGATTATTGATTATTGATTCGTGCTCAATATCTACTTAGGGGCAAGGCCTCTAAGTAATATCTCTAAGTGTATCTACTTAGGGGCAAGGCCTCTAAGTAACTACTTGTGAGTGTGCGATCTTTGATATTGCACATTTTTTATTTAGGCAGTTTGCGATTGACAAAACCTTAAAATATGCTATATTGGTTAATAATACAATGGCTGCATACATAATGTAGTTAAGTACATTAATAATCAAAGGAGAACAAAAAAAATGAGAGCACTAAGAATGTTTTTAGTAAGCATAATAGTTGTTGGCTGTTTCACGGGCATTTATTCGCAGACAGTTTCAGTAGAAGAAATAATGATAGATACATTAACCATAGATACTCTGGTAACAGATTTGAATACTTCATTAAATGACCTGGCTATTCTTGTTGCTAGTCACCAAAAAACATTGGGCTGGGAAGAAGAAATTGAGAGCAAAGAAATAAATGATTATTTTTTGCCAAAACATGATTCTTTTTTAACAAGAACTGATATTGAATCGTGCGTTGTGAGCATAAAGTTTGTTTTATTAAAAATGGAAATGCTTGGTTATTCCCCGACCAACAGTAATCAAATCGATTCTTTGCTAATGTCTGCTGAAAAATTTATAAAAAGTGATTAAAAGGACCACTCAAAAACCTGCACAAAATTGTGCAGGTTTTTTAATAATATAAAATGCCGAGGGGCAGAATCGGACTGCCGACACGTAGATTTTCAGTCTACTGCTCTACCACTGAGCTACCTCGGCGCAGGAAGTCAGTCCTAACTTGGAGGGGATTGACCCCAATGTATTAGTAAATGTTTATTTTTGGCTTGCCTCTTCGTTTTCCTCGCTTCATTTGCTTTAGTTGATATGACAAAAGAAACATTTTTTACTTTTTTTTCAGAGATTTATCTTTGATGAGTTATTTTTTTTATTATAATTTATATTTATTAATTTGTAAATACTTTAATTTTTTAATTTTTTTTGTTAAAATAAGGCATATGTTTAAAAATTTTTTTATTATTTTTTCCTTATTTCTTGTTTTGGTTGTTATCCCTTTTAACCCAGTTCAAGCAGAAGATTCTACCTGCCTTGTTTATTTTACTGGAAAAGGATGTCCTCATTGTGCAAAAGTGGATGCAATAACTTCATCATTGCTCAAGAAATATCCTGAGTTAGATATTATTAAATACGAGATTTATGAGAATAAGGAAAATATTGATTTGATTGTTGAATATGACAAACAATATAATTCAGGGCTATCTATTCCTTTGATAATTTTAGATAAAAAAAGTTATTTGATTGGAGATAAAGAGATTATAAAAAATATTGACTCCCTTATTATTCGAAACAAAGGAAATCCATGCTTGTTGAGTAACGGAGAAACTGTTAGTTTTTCAGAAAAAATTGCTTATAATTTTCCAGGTAATTCAGAAATATTAACAAACAAAGAAATTATAATTAAAGATGACAAAAGTAGCGAAAGAATAAATAATGAATTAACATTATTTAAGATTTTATCTTTAGCAATAGTTGACGCCATAAATCCTTGCGCTTTAGCTGTTTTATTTTTAATGTTAATTACCCTTATTAGTTATAATCCAAACAAAAAGTTAAGGGTTTTATTGTCAGGACTTTCTTTTATTGGAGCTGTTTTTGTAATGTATTTTCTCTATGGATTAATAATTATTAAATTTTTTCAAATTACTTATATTATGTCTTCGCTTGGAAACTGGATATATAAAATATTAGGGTTAATGGCGATTGTTTTGGGAATTTTAAATATTAGAGATTTTATAAAATACAAGCCAGGCAGGATTGCAACAGAAATGCCTTTATTTTTAAGACCAAAAGTTAAAAATATAATTTCTAAAGTAACTTCTCCTTTAGGGGCATTTGCAATCGGGTCATTTGTTACTTTGTTTTTGCTGCCATGCACTATTGGGCCCTATATAATTGGAGCAGGCATTTTGTCTAAATTAGATATTGTAAAAACAATTCCATGGCTTTTAGTTTATAACTTTGTCTTTGTCTTGCCAATGTTAATTATTGTTTTAATAGTTTATTCAAGCTTGTTTAAAGTTAATGATTTATCTAATTGGAAAGATAAAAACATACAATATTTGCACTTAATATCAGGGTTGATTATATTAATTATTGGTATATTGATGATATTAGGAATGATTTAAAGCTTTTTTTATTTTAGCTTTTGTTTCTTTTGTTTGTGCAATTTTTATCCAGTCGAGAGAAGGTCTAGGGTTTTTCTCGCGACTTTTTATTATTTCAACAACATCTCCATTCTTGATTAATTGACTTATTTTACACATTTTTTTATTTATTTTTACACCTCTGCAAGCATTTCCTAATCCATTATGAATTTTATAAGCAAAATCAAGAGAGCAAGAGCCTTTTTTTAATTGAATAATATCTCCTTTAGGGGTTAAAGCGTAAACACAGTCTTGAAAAACTTTTAATTTAAAATGTTGGGTCTTAGATTTATCTTTCCATAAAATTAAATCTTTTGCCCATTTATAAGAATAATCAACAACACTTTTATTCCCTTTTATTTTGTAAGCAATATGTGAAGCAGGTCCAAATTCATTGTGTTCATGCATCTTAGTTGTTTTAATCTGAATTTCAATAATCTTTTTTTCAAATTGAACATTAGTATGAATAGCCATGTATTTGTTTGGTTTTGGCTGTGAAATATAATCATTAAACTTTTCTTTTGAATAAGGCCAGAGAGAGTGAATTATTCCTAAAACAAGATAGCATGATGGAACATCTTTTAACAAAATAGTTATACCAATGCGATCTAGTATAACAGTAGCGTCTTTATATATTATTTTCCCTGATTTAATATATTTTTTTATTTTATTCCAAGTACTCCAACGTCCCTTGCTTCTGCCAAAAATATCAATATATTTAATTTTTTTCTCAGATAGTACTTGTTCAATGCTTTTAATTATATTTTTAATATCTCTTTCGCCTTGTTTTTTACTGGTAGCGAGTTTTTTCGTGATCCATTTATAATCATCTGGAAACAAAATATTAAAGGCAATGTCTTCAAGTTCTTTTTTATATATATGTAATCCAATAAACTCAGATAAAGGCCCGTATAAATAAAAAATTCTTTTAGCAAATCTTGCTTGTTTTTCTTTTGGCAACCAAGAGGCGGTTTGACCATCTAAAATTTTATTAGTTAAGCGAATAATTAAGATTCTAATATCGTCGGTTGATGCAATTAAAAGTTTTCGAAAGTTTTTAATATTTTCTTTTTGAATCGAAAATTTTTTAGTGCTAGAACTCAAGTTGTTTAATCCATTTACTATTAGAGCCACTTCTGTTCCAAATTTTTCATCAATTTTGTTCAGCATATCTTTGTCAGATTTAAGAGTTCGATGCATTAAGCCGGCCATAATAGAAATATCATCAATTTTAAGGTCAACTAAGAGGTGACCAATTTTTAACAAGTGTTTTATGACTGGTTCGCCAGAGATTCTCTTTTCATTTTTATGGATTTTTTTAGCAAAATCATAAGCTTGTCTGATTTTTTTAATATCAGCTTGCTGGTTGTATTTTAATATTTTTCGAAAAAGAGAATCAATTGTATTCATATTTTTTTAATTAAAAAAAGAGCGGGTGAGCAGAATCGAACTGCCGTCTACTCCTTGGAAGGGAGTTATAATAGCCACTATACCACACCCGCAATATTAAAATTTTAACATAATTAAAATAAAAATCAAGGTTTTGACAATTGGTGTTGGTTGTTGTATAATTATTTTATAATATAAAAAATATAATATGGAAAAAATAATTAATCAAATTAAAAAAATTCAAAAAAGAGATAAAACTATAGCTAATTTTAATCAATCAAAAATTACAGATGCTATTTTAAAGGCAGGGCAATCAGTTGAGGAATACAATTCAAAAGAATCAATCATGCTTTCTAATAAAGTTGTTGACATGCTAAATAAAGTTTACAAGGACAGACAGGCATGTCCAACTGTTGAGGAGGTTCAGGATATTGTTGAAATTGTTTTAATGAAACAAGGATTTATAAAAGCAGCTAAGTCATATATTATTTACAGACAAGAACATAATAAAATAAGAAAAATTAAAAAAGAAATTTTATCAGGTAAAACCACTAAGTTACCGATATCATTAAATTCTTTAAGAGTATTAGCAGATAGATATCTTTTAAAAGACATCTACTATGAAAAAATAGTTGAATCACCGGAAGAAATGTTTAAAAGAATCGCCAAAGCATTGGCAGGAGTAGAAAAAAAGTATAAGAAAACTAAAACAGAGATAAAAAAATTTGAAAAAGATTTTTATAATATTATTTCAAGGTTTGAATTTTTGCCTGCTGGCAGAACAATAGCTAATGCAGGAACTTCTTTGCCAATAGTTTCTAATTGCATAGTTCTCCATATAGAAGATAGCATGAAAGGAATTTTTTCTTCTTTAAGAGATGCTTCCTTATTACAACAAAGTGGGTCTGGCATAGGGTTTCCGTTTCATATGTTAAGGCCAGCCGGTAATATTGCTAAAAGGACTAAAGGAGTTGCCTCTGGTCCTGTTTCTTTTTTGAGAGTTTACAATGAAGCTTTTGGAGTCATTAAGCAACAAGGGAGGCATGGTGCTAATATGGCTGTAATGAGAGTTGACCATCCTGATATTCTCGATTTTATAAAATGTAAAAGCATAGAAGGTGATATAAAAAATTTTAATATTTCAATTTCTCTTACTGATAAATTTATGAAGCAGGTTGAAAGTAAATCAACTAAGCCATGGATTTGTAAATTTAACGGCAAAAGAATGAAGCCAAGGAAAATTATTAGAGATAAACACGGCGTTGTTTTAGAAATAAAACAAATTGAAATTACAGCCAAAGATATTATGGAAGAAATAGTAGAATCAGCTTGGACAAATGGAGAACCAGGCGTAATTTTTATAGACGAAGTTAATAGAACGAATAAATTGCCAGGCATTGGCAGAATAGAAGCATGTAATCCGTGTGGTGAGCAATTTATTCACGATAGAGATGTTTGTAATCTTGGGTCTATTAATTTAGATAAATTTGTAAAAAATGAGGAGATTGAATGGGATAGATTAAAAGAGGTTGTTATGGCCGCTGTAAGAATGTTGGATAATGTAATTGATTTAACGACTTTTTCAGTAAAAAAAATTAATAATATTTTTAAGAAAAATAGAAGAATAGGATTAGGTATTATGGGATTTTCTGATATGCTTTTTCAATTAAATTTGCCTTATAATTCTAAGGCAGGGAGAGGTGTTGCAGAAAAAGTAATGAAGTTTATAAACAAACAAGCTCATTTAATGTCAGAGCAGTTAGCGAAAGAAAAGGGAGTTTTTTCTAATTATGATTTAAGTGTTTACAAAAACACAGGGATAAAAATGAGAAATACTGCTTTAACAACCATTGCTCCAACTGGTTCAACTTCAATGTTATGTGATTGTTCTTCAGGGCTTGAGCCATACTTTGCTCTTTCATACACAAAAGAAGTAATGAAAGGACAAAAACTTCATTATACTAATAAACATCTAACCAAAAAATTAATGCAAAAAGATATTTACACAGAAGAATTAGCTCAAGAGATAGTTGAGAAAGGGAGTATTCAAAACATAAAGGGAATTCCTAAAAATATAAAAGATGTTTTTGTTGGTTCAATGGACATTGCTCCAATTGACCATGTAAAAATGCAGGCTAGTTTTCAAAAATATGTTGACAATAGCATTTCAAAGACAGTTAATTTGCCAAACAGGGCTACGCTGGCCGATGTTTTGGATATTTATCTTTTAGCATGGAAATCAAAATGTAAATCTTGTACTGTTTATAGGAGTGGTTCAAGAAAGAGTGAAGTTTTAACATTATTAAAAAAGTCTCAACCAAAAATAAATCAGATTAAAAATTCATCAGGCAAGTTTTGTCCTGATTGTGGTAGTCAACTTTTGTCTCAAGAAGGTTGCTTTTCTTGCCCTAATTGTGGTTTTGGGTTGTGTTCTTCTTAAAACAATATATTATATAAATATTATGCTTAAAAATAAAGATTTTACATGGAGAATAGGAGGAGAAGCAGGGCAAGGGATAATGTCCTCTGGTCTCCTTTTTTCTAATTTTTGTGTAAATTCAGGATATTATATTTTTGATTTTAATGAAAACCCATCATTGATTCGGGGTGGTCATAATATTTATACAACCAGGGTTTCTTCTAAGAAAATTCAAGCACATAAAAAAACAATAGATGTTTTAATCGCGCTTAATTTAGATGCTATTGAATTAAATAAAAAATATTTATCATCTCAATCAATAATTATTGCTAATGCAGATAAGATTTTAGCAAAAAATGTTCAAATATCTAAAAATGTTAAGATTTTTTATGTTCCTTTAATTTCTTTAGCAACTAAAATAGGTGGTCGAGAGATAATGATGAATAGTGTAGCAATTGGATTCACAATTTCTTTACTTGGAGGGGATTTTAATATTTTATCTTTATTAATTAAAAAATCATTGTTTTTAAAATCAAAGAAAATAATTAATCAAAACATTAAAGCTGCTCAGGCAGGATTTAACTTTAGTCAAGCCAAGGCAGGAGATTTTTTGAAAAACAAGCAACCATTAAAGCAAAGCATTGTTTCGGGAGGAGAGGCAATTTCTCTGGGAGCTGCTAAAGCCGGGTTAAATTTTTTTGCTTGTTATCCAATGACGCCCATAGATCCTATTCTCACTCATATAGTTAAAAATAAGAAAAAAAATAATATTACTTATATTCAGCCAGAAGACGAAATAGCAGGAATTAACATGGCTATTGGAGCAAGTATTTCAGGAGCAAGAGCAATGGTGGCTACATCTGGAGGAGGATTTTCTTTAATGGTTGAAGCACTTGGATTAGCTGGTATTACAGAGACTCCATTGGTAATTATTAATGGTCAAAGGCCTGGCCCTGCTACTGGGTTACCAACCTGGCAGGGACAAGGGGATTTAAGATTTGTTTTGCATGCTGCTCAAGATGATTTTCCTAGAATTGTCTTGGCTCCAGGGAGCATTAAAGAAGCGTTTTTGCTCACAGCAGAAGCATTTAATTTAGCTGATATTTATCAGGTTCCAGTAATTATACTAGCTGATAAATTTCTTATTCAATCACATCAAAGTATTTCGTTATTTAAAAATTTAAAAGTAAAAATTAATAGAGGCAAATTATTGTCATTAAAAGAACAGCAAAAAGAATATAAAAGATACAAGATAACTGATTCGGGTATATCTCCTAGGGCTATCCCGGGTAGACCAGGATTTACTTTTATTGCTAATAGCGTTGAGCATGATGAATTTGGTTTTGCAGATGAGGGGAAAGAAAACAGGATAAAGCAAATGGATAAAAGAATGAAAAAAATGGAATCTTTTTATAAAAAAATGCCAAATCCAAATATATATGGATCCAAGCAAGCAACTATTACCTTGGTTGGCTGGGGATCTACTAAGGGGCCTATATTGGAAGCACAAGCATTATTAAAAAAAATAGGAATAAAAAGTAATTTTCTTCACTTAAATTATCTCAGTCCATTTCCAGCTAAGTTTGTAGTTAAATTTTTAAAATCTTCTAAAAATATTTTAATGATAGAGCAAAATGCATCAGCTCAATGCGCTGGATTAATAAGAGAAAAAACAGGCATAAGAATAGAACATAAGTTGCTAAAATATGATGGTCGGCAACTTTTTATTGAGGACATAGTTGACAAGGTAAATAAAATTTTAAAATAACAATAATGAAATATATTAATAACTTTGATACGGATTATAAAATTAGTTGGTGTACTGGGTGCGGTAATTTTGGCATATTAGCTGGTCTTAAAAAAACTTTTATAGATCTAAAACTAAAACCATACGAAATATTGATTACTTATGGAGTAGGTTGTCATGCTCATATGGTAAATTATTTATCTTGTTTTGGTGTTGGCACATTACATGGACGACCATTGCCAGTTGCTCAAGGAGCAAAAATTGCTAATAAAAAATTAACAGTTCTTTCAGTTGGTGGAGATGGCGATCAGGTTGGAGAAGGGACAAATCATTTAATACATGCTTGTAAAAGAAACATTGATGTCACTTGCTTGATTCACAATAATCGTGTTTATGGATTAACAACTGGACAGGCCTCCCCGACTTCTCCGAAATCATATAAATCTAAGACAACCCCGGATGGAGTTGTTGAGGATCCAATCAATCCATTATCTCTTGCTCTTGTGGCCGGGGCTAGTTTTGTAGCCAGGGCATTTACGGGAGATGTTGACGGATTATCAAAAATATTAAAACAGGCGATAAATCATAAGGGATTGGCAGTTGTTGAGATATTGCAACCGTGTGTTACTTTTAATTATATAAATACTTATTCATGGTATAAAGATAGGGTTTATAATTTAAGTAAATCTTATAATTTTAAAAACAAGGAATTAGCACTAAAAACGATTACAGCAACCCAATCAAAAATTCCTTTGGGAGTTTTTTATAAGCAATTAAGGCCTATTTTTAGTGAAATATAATAAAGTACTGAAATATACTTGCATAAGCAAGGAAAAATTGTTATTATAAATATAATATTAATTAATTTAATTTTTTAAAAATTTATGAAAGATTATAAAGCATATGTTCTTTTTATGGGAGGCGCTATTATTCTGGCAAGCGCAATCTTGGGAGGATCAATTATTTATTCAGGGAAAACAGGAAGCGTGGCCACAACTCAGCCAACTGAGATTCAAGAACCTTTAGAGCAGCCTAACCAACCAACTGCTCCACCTGTCAGACCAACACCTAAGCCAAAGTTTAAAATAACAAAAGCAGATCATGGCAAAGGGAGCTCTTCTGCCAAGGTTAAAGTTACTGTTTTCACGGATTTGCAGTGTCCTTATTGTCAAAGATTTCATTCAACGCTCATGGATGTTTTTGATGAATATTCATCAAAAGTTTATTTAAGCATAAAACATTTTCCATTAGACTCTATTCATCCAAATGCTAGACCAGCTGCTCAAGCCTCAGAATGTGCTGGAGAGCAGGACAAGTTTTGGGAGTTTGTTGATGAAATATTTAATAATCAGTCAAAGTTTAGTGATGACTATTATTTTGAAGTTGCTGCCAATCTTGGATTAAATTCAACTCAGTTTAAAAAATGTGTTGAAGATGAAAAATACAAGGACAAGGTTAGTTCTGATTATCAAGAAGGGATTGATTCAGGCATAAGTGGAACTCCGGCTACTTTTATCAACGATGAATCATTGATAGGAGCTGTTCCAAATAATGTATTAAAAGATGCAATTGAAGCAGAATTAAATAAATAATATATTTGGATTATTAAAAGGAGTTAAAAGTAAAATTTTACTCCTTTTAGTTTTATGAAAATTAAATATAAAATAATTTTATTAATCTTGTTGTTGTTAGTTGTTGTTTTTATTTTTATACTAAAAAATAGTACCACTTTAACAGAACAAAGCAAACAAGAGGAAATAGGTGTTTTAGAAAAACCAGTTATTGGATGGCTGGCCCCTGATTTTATATTGGAAAATCCAGCTGGACTAAAGATGAATTTATCAATGTTTCGTCAAGAAAAACCAGTGCTTTTATTGTTTTGGTCAACAACATGTCCTTTTTGTATAAAAGAGTTGCCAAGTTTAAAAAAATTAAACAAAGAATATAAAAATAGTATTCAAATAATTGCAATTGTTGGTGGAGAATCCAAAGAAAAGATTCAAAAATATATTAAAGATAATAATATAAATTTTTTTATTTCAGTTGACCTAATGGGTAATGTTTCAAAATATTATTCAGTTAGAGGAACCCCAGAACACATTCTTATTGACATGACAGGAAAAATTATTAATAGGTTTCAAGGGGCTGTTGAATTAAATCAATTAAAGGCATTTATTGAGCCAGTATTAAAATGAGTGAATTATTTTTAAAAACAGGAGTTATTTTTTTAGGATTATTGGTTATTTTTATTGCTTGGATAAATATAAGTGCTAATTTAATAAAAAATCATAACAATAATTATAAATTAAAAATTAATAATCAGATAATTAAAGTAGAAGTTGTTGATACTTTTAGTCAGAGAGCCAAAGGTCTTTCAAGTAGAAAAAATATACCAGAAGATTTTGGTATGTTTTTTGTTTATAAAAAACCAGGCGAATATTCATTTTGGATGAAGGACATGAATTTTCCAATAGATATTATTTGGGTAAAAGAGGACTTTTATATTGCTGACATTAATAAAAACATTGACCCGGCTTCTTTTCCTGCTAAATTTAAGCCAAATCAACCAATTAAATATGTTTTAGAGGTTCAAGCCGGATTTTGTGATAAAAACAAGATACAAATTAATGATTTAATTGAAAAAATGTTTTAAAATTTAATATTTTTTGATATAATAATAATATGAAAATTTTTATTGGGGCTGACCATGCTGGATTTAATTTAAAAGAAAAAATTAAACAATATTTAGTTAAATTAAATGTTAAATATGAAGATTTAGGTAGTTTTGATATTGATAAACAAGATGATTATCCAGATTTTGCCATCAAGGTTGCTAGGATGGTCAAAAATAATAAAGATAGCAGAGGAATAATAATTTGTGATACAGGCATAGGCGTTTGTATCACAGCTAATAAGGTTAAAGGAATTATGGCTGCTAATGTTTTTAATAAAAAAATGGCTAGCAGAGCCAGACAACACAATAATACAAATATTTTATGTCTAGGACATAACCATATTAGTTTTTATAAGGCAAAAAAAATTATTAAAGCTTGGCTTAATACAGAGTTTAGTCATGCTTCTCGGCATCAACGTCGTCTTAACAAAATTAAGGAAATTGAATAATAAAAATGAAGCAAAAAATTACTTTAGCAATTTTAACAAATAATTTAACAGATTTTAAAAACAAGATAGTCAAAATCGAAAATATTGTTGACTGGATTCAAATAGATATTATGGACAAAAAATTTGTTGACAATAGTTCAGTTAATCTTAATGATTTAATAAATATTAAGTTAAACTTTAATATAGAAGTTCATTTAATGACATTGAATCCGGAAAAATATTTAGAAGCTTGCAAACAAATAAAGGCTAAAAGAGTTATTTTCCACTATGAAGCTGTTAATGATGTTTCGTTTGTTTTAGAGAGAATGAATAAATATGATTTTAAAAAAGGAATTGCAATTAATCCTAATACTGAAGTAGCCAAGATAAAACCTTTTTTGAATCAAGTTGATGCGGTTTTGTTTTTAGGAGTTAAGCCAGGATTTGGAGGGCAAGAGTTCCAGCTACCTGTTCTTGCTAAAATAAAAAAATTGAGAAAATTTAATTCAAACATAAAAATAGGGGTTGATGGTGGCATAAACTTAACTAATATTTCTGAAATAAAAAAAGCAGGAGCAGATTATTTAGTTATTGGTTCGGGGGTATTTAATTCCAAGAATATATCTAGTCAACTTAACCTTTTAAAGAATAAATAAATGGATTTGAACAAATTAAAAGAAATATCAAAATTAATCAGATATTGGATTATAAAATCAACTACTAAAGCAGAATCTGGTCATCCAACTTCATCTTTTTCAGCAGTTGAATTAATGGTTGGCTTGTTTTTTAACAAAAAATTTAAGTTTGATTTGAATAACATTGCCAACCCAAATAATGATAGGATTATTTTTTCAAAAGGGCATGCTAGTCCTTTGTTTTATTCTTTATGGGCTATAGTAGGAGCGATAAAAGAAGCAGATTTGATGTGTTTAAGGAGGTTTAAGAGCAATCTTGAAGGTCACCCTACTTCAAGGTTTAAATACGCCGAAGCAGCTACAGGGTCTCTTGGACAAGGATTATCAATAGGCGTTGGCATGGCTATAAATGCCAAATATTTAGACAAATTGCCATACAAAACATTTGTTTTAATAGGAGATGGAGAAATGGCTGAAGGGTCTCAGTGGGAAGCAATTCAATTAGCAGCCCACTATAAGTTAAATAATTTAATAGGTATTTTGGATGTTAATCGCCTGGGTCAATGTGGCGAAACAATGTATGGGCACGACATAAAGTCCTACAAAAACAAATTAAAATCTTTTGGCTGGCAGGTTGTTGTTATAAAAAATGGACACTCTTTGCCACAAATTAATAGAGCCTATAACAAGGCCTTAAAATCAACTAAAGCGCCGATAATGATTATTGCCAAAACAATAAAAGGCAAGGGAGTTAGTTTTTTAGAAGACAAAAATGGATATCATGGCAAAGTATTAGATAATAATGAAGCAATTAAAGCAATTAAAGAGCTTGGTGATATTGATAAAAAAATTAGAGTTAAATTTTTAAAGCCCGATAATTTACAACCAAACAACAAATCAATAGATTTAATTAAAATCCCAAAATATAAGCAAGGAGAAGAGGTTGCCACTAGAAAAGTTTATGGAAATGCTTTAATTTCAATTATTCACAAGTTTCCTAATATAGTTGTTTTGGATGGAGATGTTAGTAATTCAACTTTTTCTAAAGATTTTAAAGATAAATTCCCAAATAATTTTTTCGAAATGTTTATTGCCGAACAAAATATGGTCGGAACGGCATTAGGGTTGTCATTAAGAAACAAGATTCCGTTTGTATCTAGTTTCTCAGCTTTTTTAACAAGAGGATTTGATCAGATTAGGATGTCACAATATTCTAATAATAATGTAAAATTTATTGGTTCTCATGCTGGTGTTTCAATCGGACAAGATGGGCCGTCTCAAATGGGATTAGAGGACATATCAATGTTTCGCAGCATATTAAAGAGTGTTGTTCTTTATCCAAGCGATGCCATGTCAATGGAAAAATTAATTCTTAAGGCTGCTGAACACAAAGGGCTGGTTTATATTAGAACAACGAGGAATAATACTCCTGTTATTTACGAATCCAACGAAGATTTTTTAATTGGAGATAATAAAATTGTTCGACAATCAAACAATGACAAAGTGGTTATCATTGGATCTGGCATTACTCTTCATCAAGCAATTAAGGCATATAAAGAATTAAAAGAACAGAATATATTTGTAAAAGTTATTGACCTTTATAGCATAAAACCGATAAACAAAGATTTATTAGTAAAATCAATTGGAAACATTAAATCAATAATCACTGTTGAAGACCATTATCCTGATGGAGGCATTGGAGAAGCAATTAAAAGTATTTTAAGTGATTGCGATTATAATATTTATTCATTAGCAGTTAATAAAATTCCTAGAAGCGGAGCAACACAAACATTACTTAATTTTGAAGAAATTTCTTCTGATGCAATTATTTCTAAAACAAAAAAAATACTGAGAGCATAAGCTTCTCAGTAGGCTGGCCTTTAATCAATAATTGCTAATCACTAATCAATAATTAATAATCATTTATTAATTATTTTTATTTGTTTAAATATTTGATTACTGATAAAGCGGCACATGCTCCTTGTCCAGAAGCAATAACTATCTGTTTGTGAGGAATGTCAGTAATGTCTCCAGCAGCAAAAATGCCAGGAATATTGGTTTCACAAGTTTTATTTATTTTAATCTCATTAAATTTATTTGTATCTAGTTCTGCTGGGATAAAATCAGAGTTGGTTGTCATACCAATATGTACAAAAATCCCCTCAATCTTCAATTCTTTAATTTGATTATTTCCATCTTTATATTCTAGTCCTTTTACAAAATTGGTTCCAATAATTTTGCTAGTCAGGGCATTGTAAATAATTTTTACTTTTTGCGCTGCTTTTATTTTTTCAATTGTTCTTATTTCTCCTTTGAATTGAGGATTTTTATTGATTAAATAAATTTTAGATGCAATTTTATCCATCATTAACACTGATTCCATGGCTGACATGCCTCCGCCAATAATAGCTACTGTTTTGTTGTTAAACAAAGGTCCATCACAAACAGTACAATAACTAAGTCCTTTGTTTCTGAATTCTTTTTCTCCTGGAATATTTAATTCTCTAGGGCGAACACCAGTAGCAATGATTATGGTTTTAGAGTGATATTTAATTTTTTTTTCATCTTTTTCAGCTAGAATTTCTAATGATTTATCATCTAAAATTTTTATATTTTTTATTTTAATGCCTGTGATTGGTTTTATACCATAAAAACCAAGATGTTCTTGGAATTTTCTAGAAACATCAGCTCCATTTGTTTCTCCCCAGCCAGGGAGATTTTTTATTTGTCCAGAAATAGCCACCTCTCCTCCGGTTTCAATTGTAATAATTTTAAAATTTAAATTTTGGCGAGCAGCATAAATTCCTGCTGAAGCACCTGCTGCTGAAGCACCAATAATAACTAAATCCAACATAATACAACTTTTTAATTTAATAGAATTAATGATAAAAAGTCGGGACGGGGAGATTCGAACTCCCGATCTCCTGCTCCCAAAGCAGGCGCCTTAAGCCTCTAGGCCACGTCCCGATATTTTATAAGTATAAAGCAAAAAGAAAAATTTGTAAATCCTGTTTTAATGTATCACATATTATAAATTATTGTTATAATACATATTATGTATATTATTTGTCATTATGATGAAATTGGAATAAAAGGGAAAAATCGGAGATTTTTTGAAGAAAAATTAGTAACCAATATTCAAACAAACATTGATAATGCTTTCTTTGTTTTTATTAAAAGGATCTCGGGGAGAATTATTGTTAAATTATCGTCTAAAGGAGAAAAAAATATAGTTGAAATAACAACTAAGTTAAAAGATGTTTTTGGACTTGCTTATTTTGCCTTTGCTTATAGCGCTAAACAAGATATTGAATCAATTCAAACAATTATTTTTGAATTAATTGAAAAAAAGAAATTTAAAACATTTAGAGTGTTAACACAGAGGTCAAAAAAAGATTTTCCAATGCTTTCTCCGGATATAAATAAAAATATAGCTGTTTTTCTTCTTAAAAAAATGAACAAAAAGAAAATCAATTTAACAAACCCTGACTTAACATGTTTTATTGAAATAGTTGAAAAATATGCTTTTATTTATTTTGAAAAAATAATTTGTTATGGGGGATTGCCAGTTGGTGTCAGTGGCAGGGCATTATCGTTGATTTCTGGTGGCATTGATTCGCCAGTGGCCTCTTATTTAATGGCTAAAAGAGGAGTAGAGTTGATTTTCATTCATTTTCATGCTTATCCATATACGAACAAGGAGTCAGTAGACAAGGTAATTAAAGTAATTCAAGTATTATCTAAAGCAAAGAACAAGGCAAAACTTTATTTAGTTCCTTTTGCAGATGTTCAACAAGAAATTTTTTTAAAATGCCCTGGCAAATTAAGAGTTGTTTTGTATAGAATATTTATGTTAAGAATAGCAGAGCAAGTGGCAACCAAAGAGAAAATTATAGCCCTGGTAACAGGAGAAAATTTAGGACAAGTTGCTTCGCAAACAATTGCTAACATGGCTGTAATAAACAATGCAATTGATTTGCTTATTTTTAGGCCTTTGGTTGGAAAAAATAAACAAGCTATAATTAACTTAGCAAAACAAATTAATACTTATGAAATATCAATTTTGCCTGACCAGGATTGTTGTTCTAGGTTTTTACCAAAACATCCAGCTACAAAATCTAATATTAAAGAAGTTGACCAAGCAATTAAAAAATTAAAAATCAAAAAATTGATAAAATTAGCTTTAAAAAATACAACTATTAAATATATCTAATATTGACAAATCCCTTAAATTTGTTATGCTGTCATTATCATTAAAAAAAGGAGGAAACATGAATTCAAATACACGTTTTCAGCTACAAAGAGGCATTGAATCAATCGGTTATTTATTTTTTTGCGCTTTACTTCCGATTGTTATATTTATTGGAATCTTGGTTACGATTATTTCTATTAGTATCTTGTTTATTCCGTGTGGAATACTAATGTATGCTTACTTTAAATCATGTAATAGCTGAATTTTCAATCAAAAACTGCTCCATAAAAAGAGCAGTTTTTATATTGACTTTTTTAGGTAATTATTATATAATATCTATTACCTAGTTATATCAATGGGTTCATTAAAAAAATAAAAAAAAGGAGTAGTAAATGGCAGAACAAACATTTAAAGATCTTATGTATTTTACTATGATACAGCAGATTAAGTTAAAAAAATGTAACAATGAAAGAGTGTGGAAAATTGCAAGCGCAATTGATCAACATATTCATAAAGCGAATAAAGCAAAGAAAGGAGCACTTAAAAGAGTTTTAGCCTTGAATAAATCAAATAATGGGTTTGAAGGAATAGAAGATGGTACAACTGCTAGTATTTCAAAAAACACAGAAATGGAGTATAATAATATATATAGGCAGGAAGATTTTCTTGAGAATTTAATTCAGTCAAGAGAAAGATTAGTGCAATTTTTGGAAAAATATGGCTATTGTATTGATTGTGGTGAACCAATTCCAATAGAAAGGCTTGAGCATGTTCCACACACAACTCATTGTGTTTCTTGCAAGGAAGAACAAAGACTAGTAAGGAGGATTTAAAATTATTAAAAAAACAGGGCAAAAAAAATGCCCTGTTTTTCTTTTTTTATAAATTTTTACAAAAACTAATATGCTCTATTTAGATCAATTCCAGAATAATAATATTTTAATATCTGAGAATAATTTGCACCTTGACTAGCTGCTGTGATGCCGCTGTTTTGAGGCAGTCCAACGCCGTGACCAATTAATTGTTTTCCTTGTCCCGGAGGGTCTATTTTTGATTGCAAGTAATTTACAGGAGAATTAGTCATTCTGGCTTGATGAGAAGCGATTGTTTGACCATTGCTTTGAGCAAAATAATAAGCTAAAATTGGATCATTTTCATAAACAGCCAATATTCCTTTGGTTAGATTGATTGCATTTAACATATTGGGGGCTCTTTTTTCTTTGTTATATCCTCTGTAGACTTGATCAGCCTGAGTGGCCCGGACTGTAAAAAACGGATTCCCATCAGGAGTATTTGTGTATTTCGGAGTCAATAATCGAAAAGCAGCATAAGTTCTAGCTGCAATGGCTTGGGTTTTTAAAAATTCTGACTGAGTGTTGTCGGTTACCTCGGCTAATCCTCTAAGATACTTCTCTATTGGTAATTCATTTACTAACCATAATCGTTCAGTGTTTGGATTATATTTTATTTCTATTTTATCTCTAAATTCATTGTCGTTTATGCCTCCATCCCAGAATTGTCCTCTTTGCCAACTATCTATTTTGAATATAATTTCTTCTTCATTTGGACTGGCAAGTTTTATTTTAGAATCAGTCATCAAAATTCTTTGACCATCACTTGAATTTAAAAAATAACGATTTAGAGAATAATCATAATCAACTTCAATCAATTCTCCGGATGTATTGCGAACTAGTAGCTTATTGTCTTGGTCATAAATATCATAACTAGTATTATTTAAAGATGATATTTTAAATGGTAAATAATCAGGTTTTTCTTGTTTTTCTACAAAAAGTAGACCAATTTCAATTTCAGGTCCATTGGCATTGGTTGGCCAAATATGATTATTCAAAATATTTATATTGCTTGGGATTACTTGCCAATAGTATGTTTGGGTTGGTATAATCGGGTCAGCTTTTGTTATAGGATCTATCTCAATTACTTCTTCTTCTATTATAATTGGGTCTGTTATTGCTGTGACTTCTTGTTCGCGTGAAACAACTTTAATTCCTATTTCAATTTCTCCGCCAGAAATTAAATTTGTGCCTGCAAAAAGATTAAATTTTTCCCAATGCATGCCGAGGTTATTTGGAGCGGATAGAGTAAATCGAAAAATAGATTCTTCGTTGGAGCCAATAATTAAGACAGGGTTTAATTTATTGGGAGTATATGAATTATACCAATTTGTATATAAAAATTTACTTTTTTGTCCTGATATTGTTCTTAGGGATACTGTTTTTGTCCCTCTTCCTTCCCATATTTGCTCTCCAGTATTTTTAAATTTAACCCAAAAATCAATTATTTGGTTGGGATATAGCTCAGGAATACTCGCAGGATTTTGACCTGTTCGCAGGGCTGAATATCCAGTAATGGCTAATACTTGGTTTGGAAAAGCAATTATTATTATAAATATTATTAAAAATAAATATTTAATATTCATGTTTATTAGTTTATATATATTTTTTTTAACGTCAATATACTTGATTAAAAGAAATTTCTTGATTATGATAAAATTATGAATCTATCTAAAAGAATTGCCAAAAATACAGTTATTCATTTTTTAGGAAAGTTAATTGGACTTTTTTTAAGTTTACTTGTTTTTGGATTTATAGCAAGACATCTGGGTCAATTTGGATTCGGTCAATTTACTATTATAATAGCTTATCTTCAGGCCTTGGCTATTCTTGCAGATTTTGGTCTTTATTTGATTTTTATTCAAATGTTATCTTTGCCAGACATTAATAAAAAAATATTAATTAGTAATTTTTTTACTCTTAGAATTATTTTAAGTTCGATTGTACTTTTCATTGGAGTTTTGGTTGCTTTTTTCATTCCTCAGTATTCTAAAATTGTAAAAATAGGTATTGCTATTACTTCTCTTTCGTTTTTAACGGGTTCATTAATCCAATTAATTACAGGGTTTTTTCAAAAAAACATGAACATGAAGATTGTTGCCCGTGCAGAGGTTTTGTCTAGAATTATCTTGGTTTGCTTGATTGGATTGGTGGTTTGGCTGGATTATGGAATATTTTTAGTTTTATTTGCAATAATTATGGCTGGAATTATAAATTTTATTTTTCTTTATTTGTCATTAAAAAAAACAATTTCAATAACATTAAAAATAGATTTTAATTTATGGAAAAATATATTGAAGAAAGCTTGGCCAGTCGGTCTTTCAATTATTTTTACAACAATTTATTTTAAAGGCGATACAATTATCCTTTCTTTGTTTAAGAGTCCAGACCAAGTAGGTATTTATGGAGCATCTTATAGAATATTGGAGGCCTTAATTATGTTTCCTCCTATTTTTATGGGATTGGTTCTATCTCCTTTAACCAGGGCTTGGGCAAAGCAAAATGTACAAAAATTTAATCAAATTTTTCAAAAATCTTTTGATTTTTTCGTTATAATTGTTTTTCCTCTAGTAATTTCTGTTTATTTTTTTGCTAGACAAATAATGATTTTTGTGGCTGGGCAAGAATTTGCCATAGCTGCTCAACCGTTAAAAATATTAATTTTTGCGATTGGGTTAATATTCTTTAGCAGTTTAGTCACTTATACAATAATTGCAATCGAACAGCAGAGAAAAATGTTATTATTTTATGGAGCATCAGCCTTAATAGCTTTGTTTGGATATTTTCTTTTTATTCCGAAATATTCATATATTGGAGCTGCTTACATAACTGTTTTGGTAGAGTTCTTGGTTACTTTTTTTGCTTTCCTTATTATATATAAGACGACGAAATTTCTTCCTTTGTTACAAGTTTTTTGGAAAACAACTCTGGCTAGTTTAGTAATGATAGCATGGTTAATAATTTTGACTAATATTAATTGGATTTTATTGTTAATTAGTTCTCTAATAGTTTATGGCCTAGTTTTGTATTCCATAAATACATTTTCAAGGGATAGTTTTAAAAATATGCTTGATTTTAGAAATTAATTTTTATGATTTATATTTTAATATCAACAATTTACAGTATCTTTGCCTGGGTTAAGCCAAAATATGCTTTGTTTTGTTTATTAGTTTTTATTCCAAGTTATCAAATTAGGTTTGAGCTTTTAGCCATCCCAATGACTTTTTTAGAGGTAATGATTTTGATTTTATTTATAGTTTGTTTAATAAAAAAAATAATCCAAGTAAAAAAAGTTTATTTTATACTGGATAAATGGGCCTATTTAATGTTGGCTTGGTTGTTAATATCATTAATCTCAATTTTTGTAGCTCCTGATTTACGGGCTGGGGCCGGTATCTGGAAGGCCTATTTTTTAGAGCCAATTTTATTAGTCATAATATTTCTGGCTTTGATAAAAAATAAGCAAGATTTTAATTTTGCTTTACTTTCTTTAGTTTTCTCAGGATTTTATATTTCAATTTATGCTTTGTTTCAGAAAATCACTGGCACAGGCGTTTTAAGCACAGAGGCTTGGGGGGCATCGCAGGTATTAAGAGTAACCGGACCTTTCCCTCATCCTAATTTTTTAGGACTTTGGCTCGGACCTATCATTGCTTTGAGTTTTGGATTAATAGTTTTTAATTTTTTTCAATTAAAAAGATTGTACTCTTTGTTTGGTGTAATATTTTTAATATTTTCATTTTTAGCATTAATTTTTGCTCGATCAGAAGGAGCGATTATTGGAGCACTGGCAGGAATTATTTTTATTGGCTTAATGCACAGGCAATCTCGCAAAATAGTTGTTAGCGTTTTACTTGTTGGAGTTTTATTATTTGTAGTTGTCGCTCCAATTAATAATTATATTATTTCCAAAGTTTTTTTTAATGATTTATCAGGACAATTAAGAATTAATATCTGGCAAGGAGCAATTAGTTTATTAAAAACTAGCCCAGTCATTGGGGTAGGGCTAAGTGGTTATCAAACACTAATTCCTGATTTTCAAGCAAGGTATTATCATCCAGACACAAACGAATTGATTTCAGTTGAAACACATCCATATCCACATAATTTATTTTTAAGTTTGTGGTCAGAAATAGGCCTGCTCGGTTGGTTGCTATTTATATTTATAATAATAATGTTTTGGCATAATGCTTGGCAATGCATAAAAAAACAAGAAATATATGCATTAAGTGTTATGGGAGCAATGTTAGTTGTTCTTGTTCATGGATTAGTCGATACGCCATATTTTAAGAATGATTTGGCAGTTTTATTTTGGTTCTTAATAGCTTTAGTAATATTTTTAAAACAATCCTTGAACACTGAACATTGACACTGATATAGAATGTTAGTATTAGGCCCTGACAAGAGTTGACAAGAGGATTGATTCCCTGAATTACCTCACTTACTCTCACTTAGAGGTCTTGCCCCTAAGTAGAGTAGTAATCAATAATCAGTAATCAATAATCAACTACCTCACTTAGAGGTCTTGCCCCTAAGTAGAGTACAAATCAATAATCAATAATCAATAATCAACTACCTCACTTAGAGGCCTTGCCCCTAAGTCAGGTTTTGGTCGAGGAACAGGATGAGGTTTTGGTGTTAATACTTGCTTTTCTTGACTTATGTCTTTACTTAGAGGCCTTGCCCCTAAGTAGAATAGAAATCAATAATCAGTAATCAATAATCAGTAATTAGTAATCAATAATCAATAATCAACTACCTCACTGAGAGTTTTACTTAGAGGCCTTGCCCCTAAGTAGACCTAAGTAGAAAATTAAGTAGATAGAAGGTTTTACGAAAAAATATAATTTAAATAAAATTAAGGAGAGGTGGCTGAGTGGTTGAAGGCGCTGGTTTCGAAAACCAGTATATCGCAAGGTATCGAGGGTTCGAATCCCTCCCTCTCCGTTTTTGTCTGGAGGCAAAAGATTATAAAATTCAAATCAATAACTGATATTATATGAAAATTAGGGAAATAAAAGCTAAATATTTTTTTAATGTTTTATAAATTTTGTTCAAAGTGCGGCAACAAGCTTGTTAAGAAAATAAATCACGAAAAAGCATCAAGGCAATATTGTAATAGGTGTGATTTATTTTTTTATCAAAATTCAAGACCATGTGTTACTGCTATTATTGTCAAACAAGATAAAATTTTATTAACAAAAAGAGGAATTGATCCATATAAGGGTTTTTGGGATTTGCCGGGCGGTTTTTTAGAAGAAGGAGAACATCCAAAAACTGGCATTAAGAGAGAAGTTAAGGAAGAGTTAGGAGTAGAAATAAAATTAGATAAAATAATAGGATTTTTTATTGATAAATATCTATCTGCTGGCAAAGATTTATACACTTTAAATGTTTGTTATCTATCAAAAATAACAAAAGGGAATATAATTCCAGCATCTGATGTTAAGAGTGTAAAATGGGTTAATCTTGACAGTCTCCCAAAAAAATTTGCTTTTAAAAACGTTATTCAGGCAATAGAATCTTATAAAAGGTTGACAAAAGTATAGATTTTGATAAACTAAAAAAAGTAAATAGCATTGTGCTGTTTACTTTTCTTAGAAATATAAACAAGGAGGATAATGTGAGAGCAAGAAAGAACAAGCAGGGAAAAATTTTAAAAGATAATGATAATGTTTTAAGACAATTAGCAGCACTGACAAAAGAAGAGCAGGAAAAGATAAGACAGGAAATTAAGGACCATCCATCTCCTTTTTTTGAAGAATTTGTTAATCCATTGACATTAACTAGCTCTGTTTGTAAAAAATAAAAATCAAAAGGAGTCCAGCAAAGGGCTCCTTTTTTAATATTGACAAATTGCCAGGATTTTATATACTAAAGAGGCTATAATACAGGGTTATAGCCATAAATAACCAATGGTTATTTATGATTAGCTCATTAAAAAAAAGAAAAGGAGGTTTGTTATGACGACTAAAAAGGTTGTTGCTGACAAACAAAAAGTCCAATTCTACAATAAATTATTTGAACTGCAGTTTCGATTTCGTAAAAATTTACTAAATCCAGACAAAGTGCTTAATGCCTTGCAGTTGATAATTGAAGGACATTCAGTCAAGCCAAGAAGCACTGAATGGGTAGATGAGATTGTTGAAGCAGAAAGAAGACATCATTTTAAATTTTTTGGCACAAATCCAAGATTAGATATGTTTGCTGAAACAATTGAATATTATGGAGTTAAAAAAATTGTAAAATGGGGAAGAATAGGACTAGAGCCACATTTCTTGCCAGCAATTGATTTGTCAATCCATAATGATTTACCAGGATGGAAAATTAAACCAAGTAAATGGTTTTATTCTCAAAATAAACAAGCAAAGATACTAAGAAGGTCATTTGATGAATTTATAGAAGCAAATGCCTTGCTGCTTGGGGAGAACAATGGTAATGTTGTTTTAATCGATACCAGGTGTAAACCCAATCGCAGAAGACAAAATAAACAAATTTATGAAAATGACAATTTGTTAGGGTATATTATTTCTAAGTTAAGACATAAGAACGAAATAACGCCATATGATAAATATGTTCCAAAAATGTCAAGGTTTGGTATTTCTGCTCGTGAATTTGATGAATCCATTAGGCCTCGTTTGGCAAAAAAAATAGGCATTGCCAAAAATCAAATCCGCTTAGAAAGAGTAATTGAAGCAAATATAATCCCCCAACTTTATTCATATATGCCCAGAAGGGAAGACAAAAATACAGATACTTTTGTCTGGCATGAAGAAAGGTTTAAGGGGAATAAAAGCATCCAAGGATTTGGTGGGAGTTCTGTTTATGGCGGATTAACTAATATTGATTGTCAAAGAAGAGTTTTAAATAGAGCAGATGTTTCATTCCGTCCAATTGTAGAGTTGTAAAAATAATGGCCCTGAAAACAGGGCCATTGTTCTTGACTAATGTATTTTATAATATTATAATATTAACATAATAAATAAACTTTAAACTAATATAAGTATGCATCTCGTTCCAACAGTTGTAGAAAAGTCTTCTACCGGAGAACGGGCTTATGATATTTATTCCCGGCTTTTGAAAGAAAGAATTATTTTTCTTGGAGATGAAATTACAGATGGTTTGGCGAATACTATAATAGCTCAACTTTTATTTTTAGAAAGCGAAGACGAAAAAAAAGACATCAAAATTTATATTAATAGTCCAGGAGGATCAGTAACAGCTGGCATGGCTATTTATGATACAATTCAATACATTAAACCAAAAATAATGACTATTTGTATTGGAATTGCAGCTTCTATGGGAGCAGTTCTGCTGTCAGGAGGAAGTAAAGGAAAGCGTTGTGCTCTGCCTAATGCAGAAATAATGTTACACCAAGTAATGGGTGGAACACAAGGACAAGCATCTGATATTAAGATTAGAGCTGAGCACATTTTAAAAATAAGAGACAATCTTAATAAAATTTTAGCTAAACACACAGGACAAAAAATAAGCAAAATTCAAAAAGATATTGATAGAGATTTTTTTATGTCTGCTGTTCAAGCTAAGAAATATGGATTGATTGACAAAATTATAAAGTAATTTTTGCTAAAACATTTTAATAAAAAGCCGGACTTAAAGGTCTTGGTTTTTAATTTTAATAAAAAATAAAATTATATGAATTATTATATTTTCGTTTTAATTGCAATTGTTTTTAGCTTTTTAATTGGGTGGTTTTTACGTAAACAAATAAGTAAAAAAACAATATCATCAGCAGAAACAAGAGCAAAAAATATTTTAACCAAAGCAAAGGTAAAACAGCAGGAAATATTTTTTAGTGCTAGAGAAGATTCCTTAAAGTTTGCTGAAAAAAGTAAAAAAGAAGAAACAAAAAGAAGAGAAGAGCTAAAGGTGCTAGAAAATAGATTAGAACAACGTAGAGAACTTTTTGAAAAAAAGATTTTAGAATTAGACAAAAAACAAAATAAAATTTCTGTTGATTTAAACAAAATAGAAGGAGCAAAGGACAAAGTCAGAGAGCTTTACAGAGAAGCAAAAGCTAAATTAGAAAAAATTTCAGGATTAAACAAACAAGAAGCAAAAGATCTTTTATTTGATTCAATAGAAAAAGAGTTCAAAGATGACTTGCTTTTGAGGATTAAAAAATTAAAACAAGAAGGAGGAGAAGAAATTGAAAAACAGACAAAGCAATTAATGGTTGATGTAATGGAACGAATGGATATGTCTCATTTCTCAGAAAGATCATCTTCGACTGTTTTGTTGCCTTCTGACGAGATGAAGGGGCGCATCATAGGAAGAGAAGGAAGAAACATAAAGGTAATAGAACAACTTACAGGAGTGGAGGTGATTGTTGACGATACTCCAGAGGCAATAATTATATCTTCCTTTAATCCAATTAGGAGACAATTAGCAAAGCTCTCTATTGAAAAATTAATTTTAGACGGGAGAATTCAGCCAGCTCGTATTGAAAGTGTAATTTCTCAAACAAAAAAAGAGTTGGCTAAAGAAATAAAAAAAGCAGGGGAAGCAACTGTTCAAGAAACAGGAGTGGCCGGACTTAATGCTAAAATTATTCAAGCTCTTGGTAGGTTAAAATATAGAACAAGCTATGGGCAAAATGTTTTGCTTCACTCTATTGAGGTGGCAAATTTGTCAGAAATGCTAGCCATAGAATTAGGAGCAAATGTTGCCATTGCTAAAAAGGCAGGATTAATTCACGATATTGGCAAGGCAATTGACTTTGAGATTCAGGGAACACACACAGAATTAGGGAAAGATCTAGCAGAAAAATATAACATACAGGAAAAAATAATTACGGCTGCAATGGAGCACCATGATGACCACCCTTCAACTTTAGAGGGGGTGATTGTTAAGGTTGCTGACGCTATATCAAGTTCAAGGCCAGGGGCAAGAAGAGATAGCTATGAAAAGTATGTTAAAAGATTAAAAGAATTAGAAGAAATAGCCAAAGTTTTTCCAGGAGTTGAAAAAAGTTATGCAATTCAAGCAGGTAGAGAGTTAAGGGTTTTTGTAAAGTCAGGAGAAATTGATGATTTAATAGCTGGTAAAATGGCTCAAAAAATTAGTAAAAGAATAGAAGAGGAGTTAAAATATCCAGGAGAAATAAAAGTAACAGTAATTAGAGAAAACAGAATCACAGAATATGCAAGATAATTAATTTGATTATTGTTATAAATATTAATTTATTATATACTAAGAATATGCCAAAAAGAACATATCAACCTAACCAAAGAAAAAGAAACAAAAAACATGGATTCAAAAAAAGAATGCAAACAAAAGCAGGTAAGAAGATTCTAAAAAATAGAAGACTTAAACAAAGAGCAAAATTAACTGTCTAAGGCCTTATTATGTTGCCCAAAGTTTATCGTTTAAGGAAAAATAAAGATTTTACAAAGGTTTCAAAAGAAGGTGATAAATTTTTTCTTAAAAGTTTTGGAATTAAATGGATAAAAAACGAATTAGAGCATTCTCGTTTTGGAGTTGTTGTTTCTTTAAAAGTGGATAAAAAGGCTGTAATTAGAAACAAAATAAAAAGAATGTTTCGATCGATTATAAGAGAAGATTTAAGTAAGATAAAATCAGGTTTTGATTTTTTAATTTTAACTAGGCAAGGAATAAAGGATTTAACTTATGCAGAAGTTAAAAATAATTTTTTAAATATTTTAAAAAAGAAAAAATTAATTAATGATTAAATTCATTGTTTTAAAAATAATTCGTTTTTATCAAAAAATATTTTCTATTGATCAAGGATTGTTATCTTTTTTTTATCATGGTCCGGGAATATGTAAGTTCCAACCTACCTGCTCAGAGTATGCTTATTTAGCAGTAAAAAAATATGGGGTTATAAGAGGAGGACTAAAAGCAGCTGGTAGAATCTTTAGATGTCATCCTTGGTCTGACGGAGGAAACGATAAACCATAATAATTTTTTATTAAAAAATATTAGTTTATGTCTGATCTATTCAATATTCTTCTCTATGAACCATTGCTTAAGTTGTTGGTGTTTCTATATAATTTTTCTCCATGGAATGATCTCGGAATAGCAATTATTGTTTTGACATTAATAATTAAGGCATTTCTTTTGCCTCTTTCTATAAAATCAGTTAAAGCACAAAAATCTTTAAAAGAAATACAACCGAAATTAGAAGAAATCAAGCAAAAGCATTCAAAAGACAAGCAAAAGCAGTCTCAGGCAATTATGAATTTTTATAAGGAAAACAAAGTTAATCCTTTTGCTTCTTGTTTACCAATTCTAATTCAACTACCTGTTTTGATTGCTGTTTTTAAGGTTTTTAGAACTATTCCAGATACATTAAATCCAGTTAGTTTCGGTATTTTAAACCTAGCAGAGCCAAATATTTATATTGCTGTAATTACAGCAATATTTCAATATTGGCAAACTAAGATGATATCAAACAAGCAACCTCCTACGAATATAGCTAATAAAAAAGGAGCTAAAGACGAATCAATGATGGCCAGCATGAATAAGCAAATGAAATTTATGATGCCAATGATAACTCTTTTTATCGGTGTTAGCATGCCAAGTGCCTTGTTGTTATATTGGTTAATAGGAATTTTTGTAAGTATTTTAGAGCAAAAAATTATTTTTTCACATTCTAATGTATGAAATTAGAAAAAATTATAAATTTACCAGTTTACACAGAATCAGCCAATTATTTAGGAAAAATTATTGATGTCGAGTTTGACAAAGACGGCGATTTGTTGAATTATATAGTGAAGAGTAGTAATTTTATTAAAAATTTATTTAAAGGTAGTTTAATAATTAATAAAATTCAAGTTTTGTCTATTACTGACAAAAAAATGATTGTCCAAGATAATTCATTAAAAGAAAAGCAAATAGTCTCTGCTCCTGTAGCAAGATAAATATTTTTTATATGCTTTTAATGACATCTATTATTAAATCTATATTTTTAGACAGCATTCAGAGTGTTTTGTATTTTCCTTTTTGGTGGTATACAAGTGGATTAAAAAGAAGATTTTTATGGTTTATTCGTAGTACAAAAGGCCTTGCACATAATCTTGCGCTAGGGATTATGTTTAAATATCTTTTCAAGCCAATGTTTGGGCAAAGCACAAAGTCAGGCAGAATAATCAGTTTTTTCATGCGTTTAATTCTTTTATGTTGGCGCATTTTTTTATTTTTATTAGGAACATTTTTTAAGTTATTTTTGCTGATTGGCTGGATAATTTTGCCAATAATAGTTGTTATTCAAATTATTATTTTATTTTAATCTATGAATTATATTATTTGTCCTAAATGTAGCGGGACTGGATTTAAGCAGTCAAATAAGTGCAAGCAATGTCTTGGTATCGGCGCCTATGTTTGGTTTGGTGGCTATGTGTTATTTTTTAAAAAAAGTTTTAAACAAGGAGATATATTTTATTTCTGGATCAAGAAAATATCAAGAATAATAGTTGTTTTTTTATTATTTGTTTTTGGAATAATAGGAATACTTGCTTTTTTAAAGGAAAAGGGACTAATTTCTTATTCTTGCGGATTGATTGGGTTTAATCAAAATTTATCATTAATTTTTTGGTATTCAGTTTTGTCAGACATGTATTTATTTTATATTTATGAACATTTAAAAGAAAATAGGCAAAAATCTTGGCCAAAATCTTCTAGAAAACATTTTAATGCTCCAGATAATTGGGATGAAACACACAAGGTGCATAAAAAATTTAAAATAGAAATAGCTGATGCTTTTTCTTCTAATACTACTTTATTTATCCAAAAGGCATATTCTTTGGCAAAGAAATTAAAGCATGAGAAAATAATGCCAATCCATCTTTTAGCCGTTTACTTGGATTCCAAGGATGTGATAGCACTTATTAATCGACTTGGTATAGGTTCTAATGTTTTGAAGAAAAAAATTGATAGGTTTTTAAAGAAAATGCCAAAGAAAAAAGGACAAGCCCCAAGCTATTCTTTAAAATTAAAAAAAGTTATTTTAAAGGCCTATATATTAGCTGGTAGCAAGCAAAGGATTTCATTGACGTCAGTGGATATATTAGAATCAATGATTAGTTTTGATGGACTTGTTAAGGATATTTTTTATGATATAGAAATAGAGCCGATTCATATTAAGAACGCTTGTTTATGGATTGATGTTTATAATCAAATTAGAGAGGAACAGAGTAAGTTTGCTAGCAAGGCGCGATTCAAGCCAAAAGGCCCTATAAATCGTTCTTATACCGCAATTGCTACTCCTAACCTTGATGCATATAGTTATGATTTGACTCAGCAAGCCAGAAATAGAAGTATTGGCATGTGCATTGATAGGCAAGCAGAAACAAAAGAAGTTTTAAGAGTTCTTCAAACAGGCAAAAATGGTGGAATTTTAGTCGGAGAACCAGGCGTAGGCAAAACAACTATTATTAACGGGATTGCCAGAAAAATGGTTTCTGAAGAAATGCCAAAAAATTTACAAGACAAACGGTTAGTAAACTTAAGTATTTCTGCTTTAATATCTGGTGCATCTAATCAAGGAGAAGCAGAGCAAAGATTACAATTTGTTATTAGCGAGGTTGCTAGGTCTGGCAATATAATTCTTTTTATAAAAGACATTCATAATATGGTGGGAATTAAAACAACTCAAGGAGAGCTTGATCTTTCAGAGATTTTAGCAGAAGCAGTTAAATCAGGTTTAGTTTTTGTTTTAGCAACATCAACCCCTTCAGAATATAAGCGACTAATTGAAGGAAAGGAGCTTGGAAATGCTTTTCAAAAAATTAATATAAAAGAGCCAGATGAAAATACTACCATTCAAATTTTAGAATATCATTCAGCTTACATAGAATCAAAACAAGGGGTATATTTTTCATACAAGGCAATTGATGGAGCAGTTAGATTTTCAAGTCAATATTTATATGAAAAGTTTTTACCAGACAAGGCAATTAATTTATTAAAAGAAACAGCCATAGTTGTTAAAAATAAAAATGGACAGAATGCGGTAGTAAAAATTGAAGATGTTGCTGAGTTAATTTCAGCTAGAACAGGAATCTCTGTTACAAAACTTACGGCCAAAGAATCAGCCAAATTACTTAATTTAGAAGAACAAATACATGAACACTTAATAAATCAAAACGAAGCAGTCAATATGGTTTCTTCTGCATTGAGGAGGGCAAGGACAGAATTACGTAGTGCTAATCGGCCGATTGTTAATTTATTATTTTTAGGACCAACCGGAGTTGGTAAAACAGAGCTTGCTAAAACAGTGGCCCATGTTTATTTTGGTGACAGGAAAAAGATGATTAGATTAGATATGAGCGAATATCAAACCAAGTCAAGCATAGAACGTTTAACAGGGAGTTTACAACAAGACAGGCAAGGGCAATTAACAGAAGCAGTCAGACAAAATCCATCTTCTCTTCTTTTACTTGATGAAATAGAAAAAGCCCACCCAGATATTTTAAATGTATTTTTACAGGTCATGGATGATGGACGCCTAACAGATGCTTTTGGTAGAACAATTAAATTTAATAATATTATTTTAATTAGCACTTCTAATGCTGGCACAGAGTTTATTCAAAACGAAATAAGTAAGGGAACGCCAGTTTTAGATATTCAAGAGACATTAATTCGAGAAAAATTAAGTCCATATTTTCGTCCAGAGTTTTTGAATAGGTATGACGGTGTGGTTGTTTTTAAGCCACTAGGAATAAAAGAAGTCGAGCAAATTGCTCAATTAATGTTAAATAAATTAACAAAACAGCTAGAAGAAAAAGGAATTATTTTCAAAACAACAGAACAAGGGCTTGTGGATATTGCTAAACAAGGATTTGATCCTCTTTTTGGAGCACGCCCATTACGTAGAGTTATTCAAAATAAAATAAATAATGTGCTGGCAAAATATTTACTTGAAGGCAAAATATCTCGTAGAGATATTGTCATTTTAGAAAAAAAGTGTAAACTAAGAATAGAAAAAGCAGATGTTTTATAAGTTTGTTTTTTTATTAAAATAAATTAAATATGGAAAAATTTGTAGTATTAAAAACAGGAGGAAAACAATATCTTGTAAAAAAGGGAGATTTATTAAATATAGAGAAAATTGATGGCCAACCAGGTGACAAAATAATGCTAGATAATGTTTTGTTGTTTTTTGATTTGTCTAAAAAAATTGAAATAGGCAAACCATTACTTAAAATGGTTGTTAAGGCTGAAATTTTAGAGCAACAAAAAGCTCCAAAGATTGTTGTCATTAAATACAAAAGTAAAAATCGTTATAAAAGAAAACAAGGGCATAGACAATTACAGACAAAAATCAAGATTTTGTCATTTACTTCTGCCCAAGTAAAAAAACCGGCTAAAAGCACGGTTAAGAAAAAACCGGCTAAAAGCACGGTTAAGAAAACGAAATAATCATTAATCACTAATCATTAATTATTAATCATTAATCATTAATCACTAATCACTAATCACTAATCATTAATCATTAATTATTTATTTTCCAGATAAAATTTTTAATGCTTGTTTAACTCTATCTTCAGCATTTATCATATTATCTGGAATTTTTTTTATTACTTGCCTAGATTCTTGCATGGAATATCCTAGACTTGTTAGTGCATCGATTGTTGTTTCATCATCAATAGATGTATAAGTTTTAATTGTTGCTTTGATTTTTCCTTTTAGTTCTAAAATAATTTTTTCAGCAATTTTAGATCCAATTCCAGATACTTTTGTTAGTACGTTAGAATCTTTTTCTAAAATTGCTTTTTCCAAATTATTTATACCAACTAAAGATAAAATATTTATGGCTGACTTGGGTCCGATGCCAGAGATTTTTTTTAATAATTTAAAATAATTCAACTCTTCTTCGCTTTCAAATCCATATAATTGAAATGCTTCTTCTTTTACGGCTAAATAAGTAAACAATTTAATATCTTGGTCTATTTTTGTTTTGTTTATAAAAGAATTTGTAACAAAAATTTCAAAAAATAAATTATTTACTTCAAGTATTATTGTCTTGGTTTGCTTGGCTAAAATTTTTCCAAAAATAGCATATATCATGATAATAATTATAGGTTTTTATATTAATATTGACAAGTTAATTTAAATGTTATATACTCTTATTAAGTTAAAGATAATTAATTAGAGGAGAGGGGGATTATATTTTAGAAATTATATGAAATTTTCCTTCAATCAACCAGAGCAAATGCCAGAAGCTCCCAGTCAAGAAAAAGAAAGCACTGGCAAAATAATTGAACAAATTATTGAAAGATGGGAAGACCCTAGTCAGGAAGTTTTAAATTTGTTTACTGAAAATGATTCTCGCAACATGGATGAAATCAAGAAATATCCAGAATCCAATTTAAAGAAAGTATTTTTATACAGTAGAGATATGGCTGATTTAATTAGAAAAAATCCATCTTTTCTTAAAGATTCAAATTAAGCTTTGAATGCAAAAATAAATGTCTAAGATTTTAGATAAAATAAAAAATATTATTGTTTCTTCAAATATTTCAGCTGAAGATCAAAATGATTTATTGATTTTTTTACCTATCTTGCCAGAACCAGCTATGGAAGATTTGTGTGAAATTTTTATTAAAGACCCGAAAATGATAAAAGAGTTTAATGAAGATTTTAAGTCAAGATTAAAGATATTGATTGATGGTAGAGATCAATGGGACAAGTTAATAGAAAAAGAATCAAGCATGCTTGAAGAAGAGGAGCAATTTTAAACCATATATTATATGCCAATTAAAAAATCTGCCATCAAAGCCTTGAGGCAGTCAAATAAAAGACAAATTAGAAACAAAAAAAGAAAAGCCACCATAAAGTGGACACAAAAGAAATTTTTGAAATTAGTTTTAGCTAAAAACACAAAGAAAGCTTCAGAATTGTATTTAAAATTACAAAAAGAAATTGATAAAGCAATTCAGAAAGGAACGCTAAAAAAGAATACTGGTGCAAGAAAAAAATCTAGATTATATAAAAAGTTAAAAGAACTTACAATTAAAAAATAAAATTAATTTTTTAATACAAATAACTCTAAAAGAATTTTTGGGTTAATTGATTTGGTTTTACTCCAGAGATCTATCATTAAAAGTTTATGATGGATTTTTTTTAATTCATTTGCTTTGTAATTATTTGCTCTTGTTAATGATTTTTTACAAACAAATGGATGCAATGATAATTCTTTGGCCATTGTTTCTATGGAGTAGTTTTGTTTGGCACTAATATATTCTTTTATTTTTATGATTGATATATATTGAGAAGACAAAATAGATAGAAATTGATTAAAATTTTTTTTATTTATTTCTTGAGACAGAAGTTTGATTGCTGTAATTTTATTTTTATCTATTATGGCATCAACTAGGCTCCATGTTTTTTCTGGTATTTCAAATTTAGTTATTTTATCAGCTTGTTTCAATATTTTTAATATTTTTGTTTGATTTATATTTAGTTTTCTTTCTTCGATTTTTTCATCCCAAACAATAATGGTCTTGTCGATATTTTGTTTGCCTTTAAATTGCTTCAAGATATTTATTATTTCTTCTGTTGCTTGCTTGTCTTTTAGTAGTTCATTTTCTGTGATTATCCGTTCAATAATAATTATTTTTTTTCTTGAGAACATTCTATTTGTCAAAGTTTTTTTTCGTAAGTTGTCAATTGTTACTTTTTCTCCAGAAATATTTAATACATCCAAATTTGATATTTGTTTTTCATCATTTATTTTTTTATTCAAGGCTTGCCTTGAATTTATTACATCATTTCCGTAAAAAAAAGTAAGCATAATAATTAAAATAATTTATTTTTTTGTCCAAGTCCTTGCTTGGCAATTTTTTTTAAAAGATTATTAAATCCTAATTTTTCAAAAATTTTTTTAATTTCATTTAAATTTGTTTCATTAAATGGTTTTATTTTATCAAGAGATAATTTTTTGATATTTTTTTCAATAGTTACAAGCTCTTTTGACAAGTAAGCATTTTTTTTATTTTTTATAAGTAATTCTACTAAAGGCTTTGGCAGGCAGGGTTTTTTAGAAGACATTGTTTCTTGTTTTTTTAAATATTTATAAAGATTTTCAATATTTTTAAATTCTTTTATTAAATTAGTAGCTGTTTTCAGCCCAATGCCTTTTATTCCCTTAATATTATCACTTGGGTCGCCTGTTAATGCCTTCATTTCTACTAACTGTTCTGGTAGTATGCCAAATTTTTTAATAATATCCTTTTGTTTATAAATTTTTGCCTTGGAAATTCCATGTCCTAAATAATAGACAAATGAATTTTTGTTGATTAATTGAAATAAATCAGCATCGCTACTTATAATAATAAAGTCGGTATTTTTTTTATTTATTTTATTTGTAATAGTCCCTATTATGTCGTCTGCCTCTAGTCCTTTTTTTTCAAAATAAGGAATTGAAAAACAATCTAACACTTTTTTCATGATTGGAAATTGGTCATAAAATTCTTGTGGTTGTTTTGTCCTGCCGGCTTTGTATTCTTTGTATTTTTTGTGTCTAAAAGTTGGCCCTTTTGTATCAAGAGCAACTACAATGTACTCGGGGTTTTGTTCTCTTATTAGTTTTAGTAATAATACAGTAAATCCATAAACAGCATTAATTATCCGACCTTTTGGGTCGGTTAATTTTGGAATAGCATGCCATGATCGATGTAATGTGGCAGAAGCATCAATAATTATAAATTTTTTTCTCTCCATACATTATTAATAATTATTAATTAATTATCGCTTTATGGAGGCCAGGACGGGAATCGAACCCGCGTATAAGTGTTTTGCAGACACATGCCTTACCACTTGGCTACCTGGCCAATATATTTTTATTTTACTTTTTTTTTAAAAAAAATCAAGCTTAATCAATATTATTAAAGTTTTTTATAAACATTGCATCACCAAATGAATAAAATCTATAATTTTTGACAATTGCCTGCTTATATGCTTTTAGTATGAATTTTTGGCCAGCCAAAGCAGACACCATCATTAACAAGCTTGATTTTGGTAGATGAAAGTTAGTGATTAAGCCGTCAATAAATTTAAATTTATATCCAGGCACAATAAAAAGATCTACCCATTTTTTACTTGAACGCAATAATTTGTCTGGACTGGCAAAAGATTCTATTGCCCTGGTTGTGGTGGTGCCGACTGCTATTATTCTTTGGTTATTTTGTTTAGCTTTATTTAGTTTTGTTTTGGTCTGTATATTTATTGATGCCCATTCAGGATGAATTTTATGTTCTTTAATATTATTAGTTCTTATTGGCTGGAATGTTCCTAAGCCAACGTGAAGAGTGATAAATTCAAATGAGATTTTTTTATTTTTTATTTTGGTTATTAATTTTTTTGTAAAATGGAATCCTGCTGTTGGGGCAGCAGCTGACCCAGGATGAACCGCATATATTGTTTGGTATTCTTTTAAATTAGACAGCTGTTTTATGTATGGAGGGGTTGGGGTTTGGCCTATTTTATTTATTTTTTTAATAAAATTATCATTGCTTAAGTTAAAGTTAATCTGCCAGGTTTGTTTTGTTATTTTTTTATTGAAAATACCAATTAATTCTTTGTCAAATTCAACTTGCTTGCCTGCCTTGATTCGTCCCTTTGCCATTGCTTCCCAAGAGCACGTTCTAGCAGGTAGTTTTATTTGTTTTAATAATAAAATTTCTATTTTTCCTTCCAAGGAATTTTTATTTATTTTTTTGCCATAAATACGAGCTGGAATAACTTTTGTGTTGTTAGCCACCAATACATCTGTGGCTTTTAAATATTTATGAATGTTATAAAAATAGTCATGTTTAATGGATTTATTCTTTACATCTAAAATCATAAGCCTCGCATTATCTCGAGGCTTACATGGTGATTGAGCAATATTTTTTTTAGGAAGAAAATAATCAAATTCTTTTATTTTCATTAAAATTTTAGATATTTCTTTATAGCTAAACTACTGCCAGTTATTGAAATTATAACAGCATATATTAACAGAATAAATAGAAAACTAATTCCATTTGTTTCTAATTGTTCATAAATATTAAAATCTATTTCTAAAAATTTTTGAATACGAGATTCTATTGACCATGATATTCCAGCCAAAATTAGAACATTCAGTATCCATGCTGATGTGGCATAAATAATGCCTTCTATTAAGAACGGAGCCTTAATAAGCCACGAAGTGGCTCCCATTAATCTCATTATTTGTATTTCTTCTTGTTTGTGAATAGCTCCTAATTTAATAGAATTAAAAATAACTAGCAAAGATATTAACAAAAATAATATGCTAATAAATGACCCAATAAAATATATTTTTCTATTAAAATTATTAAAAGTATCTATTAATTTTTGATAATCATGAAAATCTTGGTCTTGAATTATTTTTTCATAATTTGGGTTGCTAATTATTGATAAAACTGATTGATAGGCAGTTGGGTCTTGAAATTTTAGAGTAATTGTTGCTCCTAGTGGATTTTCTCCTAGTTCTTCAAGCGAATTTAAGATATCCTGGTTGGCCTTGTGCCTTTCTTTAAATTTTTCAAGCGATTCAGCTGGGTTTAAGTATTTAATTTCTTTCACTTGTTCAAGTTTTTTTAATTCTGCTTTAAGTGATTCAATTGTATCTTGATTGATATTTTGCTTGAGGTAAATGCTTAAATCCATTTTTTGTTCAAAGGACTCAAGCATTGTTTGGCTGATTGTATTTATTGTATAGATTAAGCTTATAGAGAAAAGCATTAAGAGAATAATTACTATGCTTGCTATTGATAGCCAAAAATTTCGAAAAATATTTTTAAAAGCAGAAATTAAAATATTCATTTTTTTTCATTAATAATTTTGATATTTGATTCTTTGATTTGTTTAGCTGGTATTTCACTTGGGGCTCCCATCATTAAATCTCTAGCATCAGATGTTTTTGGAAAAGCAATTACTTCTCTAATATTTTTTTCATTAGCCAACATCATCGCAATTCTATCCAAGCCAAGGGCAACTCCTCCATGAGGAGGAACGCCATATTCAAAAGCATTCAAAAGATGATTAAATCTTCTTTTGATTTCTTTGTCTGATAATTTTAATATTTTAAATATTTTTTCTTGTGTTTCTCTTTTATGTATCCTGATTGAACCGCCTCCTAACTCCATTCCATTGCAAGCAAGGTCATACTGGAGGGCAGTTGCATTAAGAGGGTCATCAACAAACGTTTTAATATCTTTCTTAATCGGAGACGTAAAAGGGTGATGAGTTGAGGTTAGTCCTTTTTTAGAATTAGTGGGTGAGAACAAAGGAAAGTCAGTGATAAAACAAAAAGCTAATTCATCTTTATCATTTTTATTTTGTCGTATGTCAGGTTTGTCTGACTTATATTTTGTCATTGCTTGTTTGTAAGTAATTCTTGGAAAAGGAATTTTAGTTATTTTTTTTTGAGGAGATGTTTTTTTAATAATTTCTATAATCATTTTTTCTATTAAATCTAGTATGTCTGATTGTGAAATAAAGCTCATCTCTATATCGATTTGAGTAAATTCAGGCTGTCTATCTCCTCTAGTGTCTTCGTCTCTAAAACAGCGAGCTATTTGAAAATATTTTTCAATGCCCCCGACCATTAAGAGTTGTTTGAATTGTTGCGGTGCTTGTGGTAATACGTAAAATTCTCCTGGATAAAGTCGAGAGGGCACAATGTATTCTCTAGCTCCTTCAGGCGTCCCTTTGGTTAAAATAGGTGTTTCAACTTCTAGAAAATCTTCTTTATCTAAAAAATCACGAATAGTTTTTGTTATTTTGTGTCTAAGAACAAGATTATCTTTCATGCGTTCATGTCGCAGGTCCAAGTATCTATATTTTAAGCGCATTTCTTCATTTGCTTGAAGTTTTTCGTTGTTAATTTCAAATACAGGAGTTTTTGCTTTGCTTAATATGGTTATTTTTTTAGCCAACACCTCTATTTCTCCGCAAACAATGTTTTTATTTATTTGATTAAGAGGTCGCTTGTTCACGATTCCTTCTATTTCAACTACAAATTCATTTCTAATCTCTTTGATTGTTTGTCTTGATTCTTGGTCGAGTTCTTTTTCAACAAAAACAATTTGTATTATTCCAGACCTATCTCTTAGGTCAATGAATACAATTTCTCCCATGCTTCTTTTTGTATTAATCCAACCACAAAGTTTAATAGTTGAGTTAATTTTTTTTGTTGCTTGCTTAGCCCAAATTCTTTTCATATGTTTTTATTATACCATACATGTATTTTTATTCAAACAGAAATCTCTTGTTATTTCTTTTCACTAGATACTTGTCAGGGACTGACATTGATAGTGTTTAGTAGCATTGCTCTCCCGGCAAGATTCGAACTTGCAACATCTACATTAACAGTGTAGCGTTCTGCCAATTGAACTACGGGAGAACAATGATACTAAAAAATCCGCCTATTTAGCGGACATTGGTTGTTTTTGTGTTGCTTTAATAACAAATCAAGTCCGCTGGAAACGGTTATCATCATTATTATTATTTATTTTTTTAATATATTTCATTATTTATATTATATCATAATTATAAGTTTGTGTCAAATGTTGTTCTTATGGATTTAGTCTATTTATCAATCTTGGAAATGGAATAGACTCTCTAACATGTGATAATTTGCAAATCCAAGTGATGATTCTCTCTAATCCTAATCCGAAACCAGAGTGTGGCACGGAACCATATCTTCTTAAGTCAATATACCATTCTAATGGTTTTGGGTCGAGCTTAAATTCTTTTATTTTTTTCTTTAATGTGTCTACGTCATCAATTCTTTGAGAGCCACCAATAATTTCTCCATATCCTTCTGGGGCAATTAAATCATTGTTTAAAACAAATTCTGAATTTATTGAATCAGGCTTCATGTAAAATGCCTTGATTTTAGCTGGATATTTTTCAATAAACACTGGTGAGTTAAACATTGATGATATGATTGTTTCATGGTCTCCACCAAAATCGTCTCCCATTTTTATTTTTACTCCCTGGTTTTGTAATTCAGTTATCATTTCTTTGTAAGTGACAACAGGAAATGGAGTTTTTATTTTTTTTAATAAAGTAATGTCTCTTTCTATTATGGCTAATTCTTTGGAACAATTTTTAAGCACCCATTTAATTATCCATGCAATCAACTCTTCCTGTGTTTTCATATTAGCTTGATGTTCAACAAAGGCGGCTTCTGCATCCATCATCCAAAATTCTGTTAAATGTCGGCGTGTTTTCGATTTTTCAGCCCTAAAAGTTGGACCAAAATCATAAACTTTGCCGAATGAATATATTAGTGATTCAATATACAATTGTCCTGTTTGAGATAAAAATGCATTTTTGTCAAAGTATTTTGTTTTAAAAAGATTAGTTGTGCCTTCGCATGAAGTGGGAGTTAAAACAGGAGAATCAGTTAGAATAAAGCCCTGTTCTTTAAAAAATGAACGAATAGAAAATATGACTTCATCTCTTATTTTTAAAATAGCTCTTTGTTTATTTGACCTAACCCATAAATGTCTATTATTCATTAGAAAATTAGAACCATGAGCTTTTTTTCCGATGGGGTATTCTTCGGCCACAGAGATGATTTCCATTTTATTTACTTGCATTTCATATCCAGACGGAGATCTTTTGTCAGCATAAACTTTGCCTTGTATTTTTATAGACGATTCAATTGTTAATTTATTACAATTTTCCCATGACTGATTGTCAATATCTTTTTTTGATATTATGCCCTGAATTTCTCCTGTGCCGTCTCTGAATTGAATAAAATAAAGAGAACCAGCTGATCGAAAATTAAAAACCCACCCCTTAAGAACAACTTCCTTGTTTAGATGTTTAGTAATGTTTTTTAAATATATATACATATTGTTATTTTATCAAAGATTGAATAATAATAAAACTAATATAAGCTAATAACAAAATCAATCCTTCTTTTTTCGTAAAACCCTTGTCTGTTTTGGAAAACCAAACAAAGATGAAATAAGAGGCAATCATAAAAATAACACTGCTCAAAAATTCTTTATATGTTTTTATCATGATAGGAGATATTATGGCTATGATGCCGATAATGGCGGTTGAATTAGCAGCTAAAGACCCTAATATATTTCCTATAATTATTTCTTTTCGTTTTTCAGATATTAACTTTATGCCAAGTGTTAGTTCTGGCAAAGAAGTAGCCACTGCAACTAAAAATAAACCAACTACAAATAATGATGCATTTATTTTTAAAGCAAGAATCTGAGACATCTTAACAATAATACTTGAGCTAATTATTATAAAAATTATGCTAATACTAAGTATCCAGATGTTTTTTATTAAATCTTTTCTTCTAGCCCCTGAAAAAGTTTTACTAAAATCTTGGCTTTGAAAAAACAGGATTACATTATATAAAATAAAAATAATTAACAACCCGACTCCATCAATTCTTGACACTAGCCCATCAGATGCTAATAAGATTGGATAAATAATTAAAATAAATGTGTAGATAATATTTTGCGAAATAATTCTTGACTCATATTTTATCCCTCTGGCTAAAATAATAATCAATCCTAAAATTAATGTTAAGTCAGCAATATTTGATCCAATAACATTACTAAAACCAAGCACAGGGGTATTATTAATTGCTGAGGTTATTCCTATAAAAAGTTCAGGGAAAGAAGTAATAATCCCAGCTAGAATGAAAGCAATTACGAACTCAGGAATATGAAAATATTTAGCAATGTAGTCCATTGTTTTTATTATTGCTTGAGTGCTTTTCACAAGAGCAATCGAAGCAACCAAGATTACGGTTATGTATAAAAGAATCATGTTTTTTGTTTTTTAGTGATATAAAAAGATTTTCCTATTTCTATTAATACAAGGTTTATAAGTCCAAGTGAAATTAATATTAACCAATCATTATAATTAAGAGAGGTTGTTTGTAGGATTTTTTGAAAAAATGGCAAATAAACTGCGATTATTAACATTGCCCAACCAAAGATAACGCTAAGGTTTAAAAAATAATTATCAAAAGGGTTGTATTCCCATATTTTTTGTCTTAAGTTTTTGCAGGAAAACACAATAAAAAGAGTATCAATGCCTAGTCCTGCGAAAATCATTGTTCTTATATATGAGATGTCTAGATTTTTATAATAATAAAGGTATAAGAATAATCCAAATAATATAAAATCAGTAATTATGCCAATAATAAATATTAAGACTTTCATTTCCGAGTCTAATAATTTGCTGTCTGTCTTTGTTTTTTTCTCTTTTAATATATTTTTGTTTCCTTTCTCATAAGACAAAGCCATGGCAGGCAATGTGTCTTCTATGATGTTTATCCATAAAATTTGCCCGGCTATTAATGGTAACGGAAATCCCATTAGCAATGTACTTCCTATTAGGATAAATTCAGTAAAAATATCAGCTAGCAAGAATAATATAATTTTTTTTATATTTTGAAATATATTTCTCCCCTGTTTGATTGCTTCAAGTATGGTTTGAAAATTATTATCAATTAAAATCATTTCAGCTGTTTGTTTGGTTATTTCAGATCCAGATCCAAGTGATATCCCTATATTAGCTGCTTTTATGGCCGGGGCATCATTTACTCCGTCTCCGGCCATGGCCACGATTTCTCCTTGTTTTTGTAGTAAATTAATAATTCTAATTTTATGTTTTGGTTCAACTCGCGCATAAACATTACTAGTTTTTAAAACAGAGCCTAGTTCTTTGTCTGACATTTTGTCTAATTCTTTGCCTATTAATATTTTTTCATTTTTCTTGATTAATCCTATCTCTATTGCAATCGCTTTGGCTGTTAGTTCATGGTCACCAGTCATTATAATTGGTTTTATGCCTGCTAATTCGCAGGTTTTAATGGTTTGTTTGGCGTTTTTTCTTAAAGGATCTTTGATTGCAATTAGGCCAATAAATTCAAGATTTTGTAAATCTTCTTTTAGGATTGTATTATTTTGTTGGCTACTTATTTTTTTAGCAAAGGCAATGACTCTTAATCCTTTACTTGTTAGGGTGTTTGTTTTAGTTATTATCGCTTGTTTGTCTGCGTTGTTTAGGCTAGATAAATTTATAATTTTTTCAGGAGCTCCTTTCACTAATAGTTCTTTCTTGTTTTGCTTGTCTAATACTTTATGAAGCGTTGCCATATACATGTTTTTTGATTCAAACGGGAGTTCATCAATTCGAGGATATTTTTTTAAGATAGCTTTTCTTTCAAGTTCAGAGGCCATGGAAGCGGTTAAAAGAGCTATTTCAGTTGGGTCACCATTGATTATGGGGTTGTCTGTTTTATCTTCAGGGAGTTTAATTATAGCATTATTACAAAGTAGGCCAATTTTTAATAATTCTTGTGATCCTGTTTTAGAAAGGTGTGGGATTATATCCACTACAGTCATTCGCCCCTCAGTTAATGTGCCTGTTTTGTCAGAAGCAATAACAGTGATTGACCCTAGTGTTTCAGTAGCGATTAATTTTTTAATTAATGCTTTTTTTTGTAAAATTGCTTGCATGCCAACAGCTAAACAAACTGTTACCGCAATGGCTAGTCCTTCAGGAATACCAGCCACGGCCACGGCCACAGAAATTAAAAGCATTTCAAAAAATGGTCTGCCCAGCATAACTCCAGATACGAATAATATTAAACACATTATTCCAATGATAATTCCTAGCCAACCAGCCATATGAGCAATTTTGTTTTGAAGCGGGGTTTTTTCCTTGGTGGTTGATTTAATTAGGTTAGCAATTTTCCCTAATTCAGTATTACTGCCAGTGGCTATAACAATAGCCATGGCAGTGCCTCCAACTATATTTGTGCCAGCATAAATCATATTTTCTTTGTCAGCCAACCCAATATTTTTAGACAATTTGTTAGAATGTTTAAGAGAAGGAGTTGATTCGCCTGTTAAAATCGCCTCTTTTACTTTTAGTCCATTGGATTTAATTATTCTGGCGTCAGCTCCTACTACATCGCCTGGTTTTAATATAATAATATCACCTGGTACAATATATTTGTTATTTATAATACTTTCATTGCTTTTATTTGAAGCCATGTCTTTTCTTAAAACTCTTGATTTGTATTGAACCAATTTTCTTAAATGAAGAAAGGTTTTTTCTGCTTTGTATTCTTGAAAAAAACCAATTATGGCATTAATAAAAACAGCGGATAAAATTATCCACATATCAATAAATTCTTTCAATAAAAAAGAAATTATAGAAGCTATTAATAAGATATAAACCAACGGACTTTTAAATTGTTCAATAATAATTTTTATTATTGAAAATTTTTTTTCTTTGGGCAAAATATTTTCTTTATATTTTTTTAATCTCTCTTTTGCTTGCTCATTGTTGATTCCATTTTCATTTGTGCCTAATTTTTGAAAAATATTTTCTATTGATAAATTGTGCCAATTTTTTTCTATCATATAAATTATTATATCATATTTTTAAAAATAAAAAATCCTCAAACTAGTTTGAGAAAATTTATGCCCCCAGAGGGAATCGAACACACATCAACTGCTTAAAAGGCAGCTGCTCTACCATTGAGCTATGGGGGCTTGTTAATTAGGATTAGAACCAACCGCTTCTTTTTTTCACTACATATTTCCCGTTGTGTTTAGATATCAAAGTAAAGTTTCTGCCTTGCCTGTCTTCAAATTTTATTTTTCCAGATATACGAGCATTACGAAAAATAGAGTTCATCTCAGTAGAACTCAAGGTATAAGCAAGATGGTCAACTCCTTGTTTGGCTGGAGCACGAAACAGTACGGTGAATCCTCTAATGTTTTTTTGGTTCATAAAAAATAATGTTAATAAAATGTGCAAAGTTTTTGTTGTAAAAGTTGTAAAAATATTATAATATATAAAATATAATTTGTAAATACGTTTTTATGGCTAAAAAGAAAGAATCAATAGAAAAATTGCCTCCTCAGAACATAGAAGCAGAACAAGCATTGCTTGGGTCTTTGTTGATTGATAAAGATGTTATGATTAAAATTGCTGACATTGTTATTGCAGATGATTTTTATAAAGATTCTCATAAAATGATTTTTTTGGCAATGATAGATGCTTGGGACAAAAGAGAGCCAATTGATACATTGAGTATTGCTGACCTTTTAGAGGAGAAAAATCAATTAAAAGACATTGGTGGAAGAAGTTATTTAGCTTCTTTGTCCAACAGTGTTCCTGATTCAAGTAATGCCATTTCTTATGCTAAGATTATCCAAAAAAAATCTTCTCTTAGAAAATTAATAAAGTTTTCAACAGAAACAATTCAATTAGCTTATTCCAAGGGCAAGGATCTTGTTAAAATTTTAGATAAAGCAGAACAAAAAATATTTTCTGTTTCTCAAGCAATTTTAAAACAAAAGTTTGTCCCACTTAAGAGTACCTTGACAGAAGCATTTGAAAGAGTAGACGAACTACATAAAGGAGAAAAAAGTTTCAGAGGTGTTCCAACTGGTTTTGTTGACTTGGATAATGTTTTAGCAGGGCTTCAGCCATCTGAATTAATTATACTAGCAGCTAGACCATCAATTGGAAAATCTTCTTTAGCATTAGACATTGCTAGACAAGTGGCGGTTTATCAAAAAGTTCCAGTTGGTATTTTTAGTTTAGAAATGTCAAAAGAGCAATTAACTGACAGGCTAATATGCGCTCATGCTGATGTAAATATTTGGAAAATGAGAACAGGGCAATTAACAGGCAAGCAAGAGGACGCTGGTGGCGATTTTCAAAAGCTTGGTAATGCTTTTGGCGCATTATCAGAAGCTCCTATATATATGGATGATTCTCCAATTGTAAATAGCATTGAAATTAAGACAAAAGCAAGAAGATTAAAGGCAGAACATGGCTTAGGACTATTGATTTTGGATTACTTACAGTTAATGGATTCAGGATTAAGATCTAGTGAAGGCAGGGTTCAAGAAGTTTCAGCAATATCAAGGGCATTGAAGGCAATTGCCAGAGAATTAGACATTCCAGTCTTAGCGCTTTCTCAACTTTCGCGTGCTCCAGAAGCAAGAACTCCGTCAATTCCAAAATTATCTGACTTACGTGAATCAGGCAGTTTAGAACAAGATGCAGATGTGGTTATGTTTATATATCGTAAAATTATGGACAAGGGGATTAAGGTTTGCCCTGACGAAGAAAGAAACATAGCCGAAATTCATGTTGCTAAACATCGTCATGGTCCAGCTGGTGGTATGATTAAAATGTATTTCAATGAAGCATCGGCTAGTTTTAAAAATTTAGAAAAAAGACTTGCTTATTCAGGAGAATCTGATAAAATAAGTGTTGAAGACCCGTTTTAATAATTATAATTATGTTTAGTTTTGAATTTTTAGAATATAATTTTTCATCAAATTCAATCAAAGATTATTCGTTGGCATTATTTGCTTTCTTATTTTTTTTCATTTTCTTTAAAGCATTTCAGGGGGTGATTATAATGCGATTAAAAAAAATTGCTCAGAAAACAAAGACAAATGTTGACGATGTTTTAATTAAAATAGTTCAATCAATTAAATCGTATTTTTATTTATTATTAGCAATTTATTTTGCTTTATTTTTTTTGAACATTAGTGATGTTATTCAAAAAATAATTACAGCTTTTTTATCAGTTAGTATTATTTATCAGGTTGTATTGGCATTTCAAATTTTACTTGATTATGTTATTGCAGAAAAATTAAAAAAAGAAAAACAAACTGAATCCAAAACAGCCATTATTTTAATAAAAAAAATAATTAAATGGGTTTTATGGTCAATTGGATCATTAATGGTTCTATCAAACTTGGGCGTTAATATTAATTCCCTTGTTGCTGGATTAGGAGTAGGTGGAATAGCCGTTGCCATAGCACTTCAAAATATTTTAGAAGATTTATTTTCTTCTTTTGCAATTTATTTTGACAAACCATTTGTTATTGGTGATTTTATTGTAGTTGGTAAGCATAATGGTATTGTAGAAAAAATAGGGATAAAAACAACTCGTATCAGGTCTTTACAAGGAGAAGAAATTATTATCTCTAATAAAGAATTAACTTCATCAAGGATAGCCAATTTTAAGAGCATGGAAGAAAGGAGAGCAGTATTTTCATTTGGAGTTGATTATCGCACTTCTTCTGAAAATCTAGTTAAGGTTAATAAAATCGTTGAGCATGTAATAGATTCTGAACCAAAAGCTCGCTTTGATAGAGTTCATTTTGTTGAATTTGGAGATTCTTCGCTTAGTTTTGATGTTATTTATTATGTTCTTTCTTCTGAATACAGAGATTATAGAGACGTTCATCAGAATATTCTTTTTGGGATTAAAAAATCTTTTACCAAAGAAGGAATTTCAATGGCTTTTCCAACGCAAAGTATTTATATTGAAAAAACAGAATAATAATCAATAATCACTAATTAATAATCACTAATCAATAATCAATAATCACTAATCAATAATCACTAATCAATAATTAATAATCAATAATCAATAATCAATAATCACTAATCAATAGTCATTTCTAAACAAAAGCAAATATTTTTGCTTTTTTTATTTTTATTTTAATTCAATTTGTGTTAAAATAGAAAAATGGAAATAATTGAAGTAACCAAGCAATCCAAGCAAGAGTGGGATGATTTTATATTATTGCACGGTGATTTTCTTCAATCATGGTTTTGGGGAGATTTTCAAAAAAAATTAAATAGACAGGTTTGGAGATTGGCGGTTAAACAAAATGACAAGATTATTTTGGCGGGGCTAATTATAAAATATAATTTACCTTTTAGAAGGAGTTATTTTTATATCCCCAGGGGGCCTGTTTTTCCTTTAAAAATTGACGAGCTTGCTTTAAAATTGTTTTTTAATAAAATAAAACAAATATCTAGTCAATCTAATGCTATTTTTTTTAGAATTGAGCCATCCACAGACATTGCATTAGACCAACTCAATTTACATTTTAAAAGAATAAAAGATATTCAACCTTCAATTACAACTATTTTGGATATCAGTATTCCAAAACAAGAAATTTTAGCTAACATGCATTATAAAACAAGATATAATATTAAATTAGCAGATAGGCATAATGTTCAGGTTTTTCAAGATAATTCTGATAAATATATAGAAATTTTCTTGAATCTTCTACACAAAACAGCCAGTCGACAAAAATTTAATATTCATTCAGACGATTATTATAAAAAACTTATAAATTTTAATAAATCAAAAATTTCTCTTTATTTTGCTAAATATAAAAACAAGATATTGTGCGGATATCTTGTTCTTTTTTGGAAAGATACAGCTTTTTATCTTCATGGAGGGTCATCTCTTGTTAATAAAAATGTAATGGCTCCTCATTTGCTTCATTGGAGCATTATTCAACAAGCAATTAAGCAAGGAGTTAAACAATATGATTTTTGGGGAATAAATAAGTTAAAATGGATCAATTTAACGCGATTTAAAAAAAGTTTTGGCGGGAACACTGTGAAATATTTAGGCACATTTGATGTTATTAATTCTTCTAGGTGGTATTGGTTATATAAATTAGGAAAGATTATTAAATTATGATAACAAAAATTTTATTTTTATTTTTTTTAGTTTCATCATCACCAGCATTAAGCTCGGTTATTTTTTGGGACAATGTTTTATCTCAAGAAGATGCAGCATTGGCAGAAATTTCAACAGTTTCTCTTGGGCCAGTACTGGACGCCCAGAGTGCTATTGTGATTGACGCTGAAACCGGGAAAGTTTTATTGGACAAGTCAAAACAATCTATTTTGCCAATTGCTAGTATCACAAAATTAATGACAGCTTTGGTATTTTTAAATAACAATGAAAAGAATTGGAATGATTTAATTTTGATTAAACCACAGTACTTAAATCTGGACACAGAGTCTCCTTATACTTCTGATTTAAAAGCATATATAGAAAGTGATTTAGAGCCATCAGGTCTTAAAATAAGTCAGGGAGATAAAATTACAGTCCAAGATATTTTTTATGGGACAATGATTAAATCCGCCAACAATGCCTCTAATGTTTTAGCTAGAATCTCATCTATTCCTTGTTGTGGAAAAACTTTTATTGATTTAATGAATGAAAAAGCTCAAGACATTGGAATGCTTAATACGCATTTTGTTGACTCAACTGGGTTGAATCATAAAAATTATTCAACTACTCAAGATTTAGCAAAATTAATATTAGAAATAAGTAAAAATCAAGACATTACAAGTGCTTTAGAAAAAAAATTTCATAGAATTAACATAATTGATTCAAGTAAAAATAAAAAAACGCAGGCAATTTATAATACAAACATTTTATTAAATAGTTTTATTGATAATATTTATGGAAAAACAGGCTATCTTGATGAAGGGGGATATTGCTTTGCTGGCACAGGAGAGTATCTTGGTCAAAAGGTGATAGTTGTTATTTTAGGAGCAGCCACCAGTGAAAGCAGGTTTGAACAGGTAAAATCCCTAATTTATTGGGGGGCTAATCAATTAAATAAAAAAAAGCTTATTCAATAAAACAAATAGTTGTGTTATATTAATTAATGATGACTCCCGAGATAAAAACAATTTTATTGGCAATGACTCCGGTTAATGAATTAAGAGGAACAATTCCATTTGCAATCACAATGCTTGATTTGCCAGTTTTGAAAACATTTTGTTTGGCAGTGCTTGGAAACATGATTCCTGTTTTTTTTCTTTTATGGTTTTGGAAATATTTATCAACTAAATTAATGAAAGCTAGTAAAAGAATAAATTATTTTTTTCAATGGATATTCAAAAGAACATATAATCGTTTTTATAAAAAACACAAAGTTTATGGAGACATTGCTCTAATTTTGTTAGTTGCTATCCCCCTGCCCTTTACTGGAGCTTGGACAGGGACAGTAGCTGCTTTCTTGTTTAATATTTCTTACCACAGGGCTTTAAGTTTAATTTCTCTTGGTGTTGTGATAGCCGGAATTATAGTTACTTTGTCTACAATGGGAGTTGTTGCTATGATTAATTAATATTTTTTTATGAAAAAATCAATAATTATTGGTAATTGGAAAATGAATGTCTTTCCAGGAGATGGAATGAAGATTGTTCGTAAAATTGCCAAGAAAATAAATAAAAATAAAAAAATATCTAATCTTGATATTGTTTATTGCCCATCTTTTCTCGGTTTGGCAGATATGTCTAAATTGCTTAATTCAAGATTGTTCAAAAATTATTTTTTAGGGGCTCAAAATTGTTTTTGGCAAGATAAAGGAAACTTTACAGGAGAAGTTTCTCCTGCTTGGCTTGCTAAAACAGGATGCAAATATGTAATTTTAGGTCATTCAGAAAGAATGAGAGAATTAAGGGAAACAGGGGAGATGATTCAAGAAAAAATAAAAGCAGTTGTTAAAAATAAGATGACGCCAGTAGTTTGTGTTGGAGAAACATTAGATGATTTTGCTAAAGGGATTAATAATTATGTTGTTCTTGACTGGCTAATAAAGGTTTTGTCAGGAGTTAAAATTACTTCAGCAGAAGAAATTATCATTGCTTATGAGCCCTCATGGGCCATTGGCACGGGTAGAGCTATTCGTCCATCTCACGCAGAATATATGAGTAAAATAATAAAACAAGCAATGATTGATATCTTCCCATTAAAAATAGTTCAAAATAATATTAGAATTATTTATGGCGGCAGCGTTAATTCTAAAAATATATCTTCGTTTGTAGCCAAAGATTTAATTGATGGCGTTTTGATTGGCAGAGCATCATTAGATCCAAAAGAGTTTATAAAAATGTGTGAATTAATAATTTAAATTTTATGCTTGTTCATATAAAACAAATCATTGATAATGCTAATAAAAAAGGTTATGCAGTCGGAGCTTTTAATACTTTTAACCTAGAAATAACAAATGCAATTGCGGTTGGGGCTAACAAGGTTAATGGTTCGATAATTATTCAGGTAAGCGAAACAACCCTTAAATATGCTGGTGCAAAAGTAATTGCGAATATTGTGCGAACGATTGCGAAAAATAAGTTTAAACATATTCCGATTGCCCTTCATTTAGATCATGGCAAAAAATTTTCATCTGTAATCGAGTGCATTGAGGCTGGTTTTTCCTCTATTATGATTGATGCTTCAGAATCTAGTTTTAGTGAAAATATTAATATAACCAAGAAAGCAACTGAATATGCTCACAAGCATAATGCTTGGGCCCAAGGAGAACTAGGCATGATAGTCAAGGATAAACAAGACATTAATGAAATGATATCTAATCCAAGCAAGTTTTTGACAGACCCAGACCAGGCACAAGAATTTGTTGCTAAAACAAAAATTGATACACTAGCAATAGCAGTTGGCAATATTCATGGACTTTATAAAATTAAACATAAAGCACCAAAGCTTTACTTAGATAGATTGGCAGATATTTCCAAACAAGTTAAAATTCCATTAGTGCTTCATGGAGCATCTAAAATTCCAGACCATGATATAAAAAAAGCAATTTCTCTTGGAGTTAGAGTAATTAACATTGATACAGAGATAAGATATGCCTTTAGGACTAGTTTAATAGAGTCATTAAAAGTCAAAGACCAATATGATCCTAGAAAAATATTAACACCAGTAATAGATGAAATTTCTGATGTTGTTGCTAACAAAATTTTAGTTTTTAAAAATGATAAAAAACTTTAAAAATGATTAATATTATTCTTTTAATTATTACTTTTTCTTGTTTGGGAGGTATTTTTTATATTCTTTTAAAAAAAATTCTTTTTTTATCAAAAATTAATTTATCAGATACAACAGCAGATGAAATTTCAGAAATTAAAAAGAGATTATTACTAAAAAAGGTTGATAGAAAAATAAATAAAATAAAAGATAGTTTCTCTAGAAGAATTTTATTGATTAAAAAATATATTCAAAAGATTAATGTGTTTTTTAAAAAAACTTATTTAATTTTAAAATATATTTTCAAAAAATTAACTAATCTTGATTTTTTTAGAAAACTAGCTAAAATAAGAGAATCATTAAAACATAGTCATAAATCAAAATCATAAAAGTATAATTATACACAGGGGTTAGACCTCTCTAAAGGGAGACTGACCCCCTGTGCCGAGATAGCTCAGTGGTAGAGCACTTCCATGGTAAGGAAGGGGCCCAGGGTTCGAATCCCTGTCTCGGCTAATTTACGGGTGGGTAGCAAAGCGGCCAAATGCATCAGACTGTAAATCTGACGGTGATTACCTTCGTAGGTTCGAATCCTGCCCCACCCATTTTTAGTAATTTTATTGAGGTCCACCCTCTTCTTGGAGGCTGGACCTCTTAAGTATAATCAAGGCCTCTAAGTGAGTCTACTTAGGGGCAAGGCCTCTAAGTAAAACTCTAAGGGAGATTGTTGATTATTCTACTTAGGGGCAAGGCCTCTAAGTGAGGTTGTTGATTATTGATTACTGATTATTGATTTATACTCTACTTAGGGGCAAGGCCTCTAAGTAAACTCTAAGTAGAACCCTCAGTGAGGTTGTTGATTATTGATTACTGATTATTGATTTGTACCCTACTTAGGGGCAAGGCCTCTAAGTGAGGTAATAAAAAAAAAAGACATATTTCCGAAATAGGGAATAGTCTTTGTGCATAAATTCTTGAAAAAGCGGGCGAGCGGAATTGAACCGCCGTCTCATCCTTGGCAAGGACGTATAATAGCCACTATACGACGCCCGCAAAACTTATAATATTTCTTCTTTTAATTTTTCAATAATTTTACGATTTGTCAATAGATTTTTAATATAAATTTGTCCATTAGTAGTTTGAAGATTGTTTACCATCTCTTGTATTTGTTCTTCTCCTTGGCCTTGCATTTTATACATTGCTTGGATTTTTTCGATTTCAGCTTTCACTTCTTTGTCAGAAATTGTTATTTTTTCATCAATTGCTAGTTGCCTTATACATAAAGAGGTTTTTACTCTTTGCTCAGCGCTTTGACCAAGTTCTTTTTTTAATTGTTCTTCTGTTTTTTTGATATTTTTTAAATAATCCTCAAAATTAGAAAAGTCATTATAATTTTTGATAGACATTTTAATTTCTTCTAGCATTTTATCTGTTTCTTTATCAACAAGTATGGTCGGGATTTTATCTATTTCAGACATTTTAACTAATTGTTCTAATATTTCTTTTTCTGCTTTTTGAGATTGTTTGTTTTTTTGTTCGGCCTCTACATTCTCTTTAATTTTATTTTTTAATTCTTCAACTGTCTTAAATTTTCCTAATCCTTTGGCAAAATCATTATCAAGTTTTGGTAATTCTATTTCATATACATTTTTAACTTCAGCTTTAAAATCTACTAATTTCCCGGCCAGGACTTTGTCATAATGAGAATCAGGATATTTAAATGAAAATTCTTTTTTATCTCCCTTTTTTAATCCTTCAAGATTTTTGGATATGCCAGGAATTTGTTCTTGTCCTCCCAATATTGTTGAAAAGTTTTTAACTTGTCCGTTTTCCACTGGGACTTTATCAATAAAAAGATTTAAATCAACCTCTATTTTATCTCCCTTGTTAGCTTTTCTTTGAACAAGGATTTCTTTTTTCTTGGCCATTTGAAGCTCTTTAATAACATTATCAACGTCTTGTTTTTTTATTTCTTTAACTTCTTGTTTAATCTTAATTTTTTTATAATCTCCTACTTTTACACTTGGGATGATTGCAACTATAACTTTAAAAATAAGAGGATTATCTTTGGCTATTTTCTGAATTTCAATTTTTGGCTGATCAATTGGTTGAAGTTTTTCTTTAGCAATTATTTCAGGATATTTTTGATTAATTGCTTTTTCTGCTGAGGCTTGCAAGATTTTATCTTCCCCAATTTCTTGCTGAACAATATTGGCAGGAGCTTTTCCTTTACGAAATCCAGCTACTTCAATATCTTTTGAGAGCTCTGCTGTTGCTTGTTTTATAAAGGGAGCCATTTCTAAAGTAGATAATTCTACAATAAATTCAATTAAACTTTGGTCAAGTTGGTTTTTTTTAATATTCATATTTTGTTTATTTTTTTATTTATTATAATAATGGAGCAATAATTAAAGATACAATTGACATTAACTTGATAAGAATGTTCAAGCTTGGCCCAGCCGTATCTTTAAAAGGGTCTCCTACAGTATCTCCGATAATGGATGACTTGTGAGCATCAGAACCCTTGCCTCCTAGATTTCCTTGCTCAATATATTTTTTAGCATTATCCCATGCCCCGCCTGAATTGGCCATCATTACGGCCAACAAGAACCCAACTAAAATTGCTCCAACAAGAAATCCTCCTAATGCTTGCTTGCCAAGGACTATCCCAATAAGAATGGGAGCTATAATTGTTATTATGCTAGGCAGAACCATTTTGCCTAAAGCAGCATTGGTTGATATTGTAATACATTTTTGATAATCAGGCTTTGTTTCTCCTTGGATTAGCCCTTTTATTTCTTTGAATTGCCTGCGCACTTCTTGAACAATTTTTTCAGCAGTTTTGCTAACAGCTTGCATTGTAATGGATGAGAATAAAAATGGCATTAATCCACCAATAAATAGTCCAACAATAATTTCTGGCCTATTTAAATCAATAATTTTTACTTGTATTGATTGAAGATAGCTAGTTAACAAGACAATGGCAGTCAATGCTGCCGAGCCAATGGCAAACCCTTTCCCAATAGCTGCGGTTGTATTTCCAATTGAATCTAATCTTTCAGCATTTTTTCTGGTTGATTTCCCCATTTTAGCCATTTCAGCAATGCCAGCTGCATTGTCAGAGATAGACCCATAGGCATCAATGGCAATAATTGTTGTTAATATTGATAGCATTCCAATAGCCGCTAGACTGACTCCATAGACACCTGCAATTTTATGAGAAATTAAAATTGTAGCTGAAATTGCTAACATTGGAATTAATGTGCTTTTCATTCCCAATGATATTCCAGAAATAATATTTGTACCAGCTCCCGTAATAGATGCTTTGGCCAAGTTTTTTGTAGGACTATATTTATTTGATGTAAAATATTGGGTAGTTGCTCCGATTATTACTCCACAAACAAGACCAGCAATAATTGCACCTAAAATTTTTATATCGAAAGAAAATATTTTTAAAAATATAAGAGAACCAATTATTGTCGAAACAGAAGAAGCCCATATTGTTTTATCAAGTATTTTGGCTGGTTTGCTTGATTTTGAAAAATAAACAGTTAAATACCCAATCAAACTAGAGATTATTCCAATGGCAGCTATTGTTAGCGGAATAAATATAATATTTTTTCCTATAAGTTGAATTCCAATCATACCCAAAGCCATGCTGGCAATCAAGGAATTAACATAACTTTCAAATAAGTCAGCCCCCATGCCAGCCACATCTCCTACGTTATCGCCAACATTGTCCGCGATTATAGCTGGATTTCTGGGATCGTCTTCCGGAATACTTGCTTCAATTTTGCCAGCTAAATCTGCCCCAACATCAGCTGCTTTGGTATATATTCCTCCACCTACTCTGGCAAATAATGCCACCAAAGATGCTCCTAATCCAAATCCATAAATAATTTGGATGTCTTGAAAAATAATATAAAAAATACTTATTCCAGTTAATCCAAAACAAGCAGTTGTTAGCCCCATTACAGTGCCAGAATTAAAGGCTATTTTAAGTCCAGGAATTATTTTTGATTGCACTGCTTCAGCTGTTCGTATGTTGGCAATAGTTGCAATCCGCATGCCAATGTTTCCAGACAAGGCGGCTAAAATAGCTCCAAAAATAAATGTAATGGCTATTTTGATTGATAAAAAAATAAAGAGGAGGAAAAATACGATGATTACAGATATTTTTAAAACTCTATATTCTTCTTTTAAAAAAGACATTGCTCCATTTTTTATTAATTCTGCTATTTGCTCGGCTGAATGGCTATTTGTATTTATTCTTTTTATTTTATTTGCTAAATAAAAAGCGATTAAAAGCCCTAGCATAGAAATAACAATAGAAAAATAAAGCATATAATTTAATTTATTTTAATAATCAATAATTAATATTTTTTTTACACCCATCTTGCCCATGGTTCTCAGCGAGCACAATGTTAATTAATTATTCTTTCTCTTTTTCTTTGGTTTTCTTTGTATTTTTAGAGGTTTTTTTCTTGTCAGTAAGTTTTTTCTTTCCCCCGGCCTTGCTTTTAGTAGATTTAGTTTCGACTACCTTTTGCTCGTTTTCAATTTTATCTTTGGTTGTGACTGTTTCTTCTGGAGCATCCTTGTCTTTTGTTTGTTTGTCATCTAGTGATTCTTTTGTTGCTTCTTCTTCAATGCTAATTTTCCATTCAGTTAACCTTGACGCTAAACGAACATTTTGTCCAAATTTTCCTATGGCTAAAGAGAGTTGGTCTTTTTTTACTCTGACAATAGCTATTTTTTCTTTTTTCTTTAGTTTAATTGACGATATTTTGGCTGGAGAAAGAGAATTGGCTATGTATTTTTCAATATCTTTATCAAATTCAACAATGTCTATTTTTTCTCCGCCAACTTCATTTATAATTGTTTGAATCCTACTTCCTCGTTGGCCAATACAAGCTCCTATTGGGTCGATTGATTTTTCTTTTGTCCAGACAGCTATTTTTGCTCTTGACCCAGGTTCTCTGGCAATTGCTTCTATTTTTATTAAATTATTTCCTATTTCGGGAATTTCTGAAATAAATAATTCTTTCAAAATGTCTGGATGTTTTCTAGATATAATTATTTCAGGTCCTTTTGGTGTCATTGAAACATTAACAATATAAAATTTAAGTTTTTGTTCTAAAAAATATTTTTCTTCTTTAACTTGCTCTTCATAAGGCATTTTCGCAACTGTATTTTCTACATCAACAAATATGGCTTGTCTTTCTATTCTTTGAACAACCCCGCTTATAATTGTTCCTGCTTTTTCTTTAAATCTTTCATATATAACTTCTCTTTCAGTTTCTCTTAATCGTTGGATTATTACTTGTTTGGCAGTTTGGGCAGCTATTCGGCCAAAATTAGAAGGAATTTCTAATGGCATTTTAATGATGTCATCTATGATTGCTTTTGCTTTAATTTTAATTGCATCAGATAAATAGATTTCAGTTTTTGGGTTAAATCTTTTTATTGGTTCTCCTTCTTCTTCTTTTGTTTCAGCATTCTTCTCTTCCTCTTCTTCTTCATCATCATTTTCTTCTGCATCTTTAACTACTGTCTTTTCATCAAAGGCCTTCATTTTTCCAGATTCTGGGTCAAATTCTATTTTTATGTTTTGCAATTTATTCCCAAAGTCTTTTCTATAGGCAGCGGCCAAAGCTTGCTCGATTGCTTCTAGAACTTGTTCTTTTTTAATTCCTTTTTCTTCGGAAATTTGTTCAATTGCTAGTAAAATGTTTTCTATCATTTTTTTTTAAGATTAATAATTTAGCAAATAACTAACCTATTTATAATGGGTTAGTTATAATAATATTATAAAGTTTTTTTTTAAAAAAGCAAGGATAAAGCCAACTAATTAAAGTTGGCTTTTTTTTAGATTATCCATGGAATAGTGTAATATTTTATCAAAATCATTTATTTTGTTAGGAAATTTTTCCTTAATGATTTTGGTATATTCTTCTATTATTCCTATGGAAGCGTTTTTTTCAATTGCTTTTCCCATTTTTTCTAAAATTGTCTTACTAATTTTTTCATTAATCTTGTGATTAATGGTTGGCAATTTTTCGATTGAGAATTCTATTTTTAATCCGTTTTCAATAAAGCTAATTGAATCCATTTATTCTATCCTCCTTTTTTATGTTAAATAATTTAGTGTATAATATAATAACAAATTCTTCTTCGGTTGTCAATACATGATATTTGTGCTCAATATCTACTTAGGGGCAAGGCCTCTAAGTAAAACCCTCAGCGAGGTTGTTGATTATTGATTACTGATTATTGATTTCTACCCTACTTAGGGGCAAGGCCTCTAAGTAAAACCCTCAGTAAGATTCGTGCTCAATATCTACTTAGGGGCAAGGCCTCTAAGTGAGGTAAAGGCCTCTAAGTAGGGCCTACTTGGTGGCAAGTTTAATTAAAGGTTGTTTTGTGTCTTATTATTTTAAACAAGGGAAAAGCCGGCTTTAATTAGCCGGCTTTTGTTTACTTTGTTTTATAAATCGTATTTCCTGATTAATGGAAGAAAAAGGACATAAATGCCGAATGTTGTCATTGCTATTCCAAATAACCAGACAGGGAATAATATCGTGGAGACAACTATTTCTCCGGGAGTTGAACCAGCCCCGCTTGTTTGAAACACGAGATATGTCCCAATAGCCATAAATAATGGCCCGGATATGATTCTGTGAATCATTTTTCTTCTTGCAGTATATTTTTTCAAAGTATCCTCCTTTTTTAGATTGTATATATATGGTAGCAAATTTTTTTGTTTTTGTCAATACTTGACATCAAGAGGCCTTGCTTCTTGTTCGGCAAAAAATAAGTATTTTAATTATTAAATATTTTCCCTGGTTTCCCAATGGTCTTCTAAATACAAATCCTCTTCTTTTCTAAAAAAGCAGAGGTCATACAAACATCAGTTATTAATACTTGGAGCCCAAATCCCAAGCAATCCTAAGTAGGTTATTTTTTGAATATCAAGGCGTAGTGACTTGGTCCGGCTGTAAATTCTTTAACTAATTTTAATCCGACTTCTCTTGTAGTTTGTTTTATTTCATCAATACTAACTCTATTTTCCATTGGAGGCCCGAAAAGGGTTGATGATTTTTTCCAGTCAACAATTAAAAATTTGCCTGTTTTTTTTAATATTCTTATACCTTCTTTTATTATCTCTTTTTCTTTGGTTGTCTGGAATAATACATTATTTAATATAACTAAATCAATGGAATCATCTTTTAATTTTGTTGAGCCGTAAATTTCTAAATCAGCCCAAATTGTTTTTAGATTCATTACGCCAAAAACCTTAGAAGCTCCCTCTACGCTAGCTAAAGCGTCTTTTACAATATCAATGGCATAAACAACTCCTTGGGGGCCAACCAATTTAGCTGATTGAAGAGAAAAGTGTCCTCTTCTCCCACAGCCAAGATCTGCTACAGACATTTTTTTACCAATGCCTGTTTTTTCTAAGAGAGTTTTTGCATCAATTAATTTTTTACCTCCCGGGATCTTATCTTTTATCATATTAATTATTATAACACCATATTATGTGTTGGCAATATTAAAAAAACATAATAAAATATAATGTATGAATATATTTTCCAAATATTTAATTTTTTTGCTTATATTCTTAATTTTTGGCTGGTATTGTTTTTTAATGGCCACTCCAATTAATCTGACTAATTCAGATATTGGTCGTCACCTAAAAAACGGAGAGCTTGTATTAGAGGGGAACAAGCAAGTTATGACTACTAGTTTTTATTCTTATACAAATCCAACTGTTCGAACAATTAATCATCATTGGGCAACTGGCGTTTTATTTTTTTGGATTAATAAGCTTTCAGGATTTTCAGGAATATCAATTGTTTATTTAATTTTATCATTAATAATTTTTGGATTTTCTTTTATCTTGGCTCGTCAATATTCAAATAATTTTTTAACAATAATTCTATCATTATTAATAATTCCAATTTTAGTAACCAGGACAGAAGTCCGTCCAGAAGTTTTTTCTTATCTTTTCAGTATTTTATTTATATATATATTGCTTAATTATAGACAAGGTAGAATTTCTTATAAAACACTTTTTTTATTGCCTATTCTCCAAATATTATGGGTCAACTTACATGTGTTTTTCTTTTTAGGGCCATTAATAGTATTGGCTTTTTGGTTAGAAGAGTTAATTTTGCCAAGCAGTAAAAAAAAGCCAAAAATTCTATCTACATGGCGAATAACTTTGGCAAGCAATAGGCAAAAATATGGAATTATATTTATAATTTGCTATTTGGCTCAATTCGTAAATCCATTTTTTTATAAAGGAGTTTGGCATCCCTTTTATTATATGGTTACAAATTATGGTTATAAAATTATTGAAAATCAGTCAATCTGGTTTATGGATAGATATTTTGGCACGCAAGGGTATTTGTTTTTTAAGATAATATTTTTGGTTGCTTTGTTAAGTTTTTTATATGCTTTAATATTTAATAAAAAAAGATTTTCCCTGGCTCTCTTTTTCTTAATGTTAGGTTTTTCTTTCATGGCATGGATAATGAATAGAAACATATCTTTGTTTGGTTTTTTTGCCTTGCCAGTGATTGCTTTTAATATAGGAGGTAGTGTTTTTTACTTTAAGAAAATATCTAAACAGCTTCAATCAATTGTTTTGAATATAATATTTTTAATAATAATACTTTGTTTGCTGGTTGGTAATTATAATTTAATCAAACAACATAATTTTGGGATTGGACTAATGTCAATCAATAATGCTTCCATAGATTTCTGGAATAAAAACAATCTAAAAGGGCCTATTTTTAATAATTATGATGTTGGCGGATATTTAATTTATCATTTATATCCAATTGAAAAAGTTTTTGTTGATAACAGGCCGGCATCTTATCCTAATAAATTTTTTCAAGATACTTATATTCCAATGCAATCAGATGAAGCAACCTGGCAAGCAAAATTATCTTTGTATGATTTTAATTCAATTTTTTTCTTTCGCAGGGATATTACTCCTTGGGCACAAAAATTTTTAATTTCAAGAATTAATGATTCACAATGGGCGCCTGTTTTTGTTGATAGCAATATTATTATTTTTTTAAGAAAAAATAACCTTAATAAAAAGGTTATTGATAAATATGAAATCCCCCAGAGTAATTTCAAGATAACATATAATTAAATATTTATTTAATTGTTTTTCCCCAGATATTCATAAAAAATTCAAAATATCCTAATTGAATTTTTTTTCTTTCAAATCCTGCTTGAGTAAGAATATTTTTAACATCATTATGATTGTATCTTGATATATGTTCGTCTATTTCTTGTTGGCTTATTAATTTTAATCGGGCCATTATTTTTAACAATGAATGAGTCCATTTATTAGGGGTTGTTAAAATGTATGTTCCGCCTGGCTTTAATATTCTATAAATTTCTTTTAATGTAAATGTTGCATATTTTTTTTCAAAATGTTCAATCACGGCTAACATTGTTATAACATCAAAAAAATTATCTTCAAAAGGTAGTTTTTTTTCTTGTTTAATGTCGTGATTTATTAACAAGACATCAGATTTTTCTAATTTTCTTGAATGAATTTTATCCAAGCCATATTTTTCTTTAAATTTTGTATTTGTTAAAAAAAGGGGAAATAATCCACACCCAATATCCAAGATTCTGCCTTGCCGATATTTGTTTAAAATTAACTTATTGGCGACTCCTTCTCTTTGTTTGGCTAAAAAATTTTCTAAAAATCCATAACCTCTAGTTATTTGCATGTCAGTCATTTTTTTTAATTATTTGAATGTCTGCTCCTATTTTGTTTAATCTATTGGCCAAGGATTCATATCCTCTTAAAATCGAGATAACGTTTCGTAGTATTGATTTTCCCTTGGCTTGCAACATGGCAATCAAGATAATTGCAGAAGGACGTAAGGCTGGCGGACAAATGATTTCACTGGCTTTTAATTTTACAGGTCCTTTTATATAAATTCTGTGTGGGTCTGCTAATATAATATTTGCATTCATTTTAGAGAGTTCAATATAATATAAAGCTCGCCCTTCATATATCCAGTCATGAATCAGGGTTGTTCCTTTGGCTTGAGTTGCTATTGGTACAAAAAAGGGCAAGTTGTCAATATTTAGTCCAGGGAAAGGTCTGGCATAAATTTTTTCTTCTAATGCCTTTAATTTTGATGGAAATGTTTTTAAATCAACTAATTTGGTAAATCCATTTTTAGATTTATATTTTTTTAAAATTTTGAAATTAAAACCCATTTTATCTAATTTTAATAATTCTAATTCCAAAAATTCAATTGGGCATCTTTTTATTGTTAAGCTGGAATTAGTGGTGGCAGCAATAGAAATAAAAAGCATTGATTCAATTGGGTCCTCGCTAAGATTGTATTTTATTTGTTTATCAATGTTTGGGTTGCCGAAAATAGTTAAAGTGGTTGTTCCAATTCCATTTATTTTAATGCCTAGTTTTTTTAAGAAATAACACAAATCTTGAACTTGGTAATTTGCTGAAGCAAGCTTGATAGTTGTCTTGCCTTTTATTCGACTGGCTGCCATGATGGCATTTTCAGTAACAGTATCTCCTGATTCATAAAGCACGATTTTAGCTGGAGTTAATTGTTTGTTTCTAATTGAATATGATTTTGGCCTTGCTTCAATTTTAACCCCCATTTTTTCTAAGGCAAAAAAATGTGGTTTGATTGTTCTTTGCCCAAGCTTACAACCACCTGGTTGTGGTATTTCAAATTTTTTTAATAAGTGAATCATTGGCCCCAGTAGCAGGATTACGCTTCTTGTTTTCATGGCTGTTTGCTTGTTAATGTTTTTGATGTTTATTTTTTTAGGAGGGATAATTTCTAAATTATTTTTTCCAACCCAATTTATTTTTACTTTTAAACTCTTTAATACAATGATTAGACGTTTTACTTCTTCAATTCTAGGCATGCCAATCAATGTTGTTTTATTTTTGTTTAGCAAGGCAGCAAAAAGCAAAACAACAGCAGAATTTTTAGCTGTATTTGTAGTAATAGTCCCTGATAATTTTTTGCCTCCATTTATTTCAAAGTCCATGAATAAAGTTTATTTTTTTAATTAATATCTTTGTTATGAGAAAGGAGGTGGACCCTACCGGGCTCGAACCGGTCACCTCCACATTGCAAATGTGGCGCTCTGCCAACTGAGCTAAGGGCCCTTTTGGGCTCATTTTAATATCTTATACCTTTATTAATATAACATAATTTGTTAAAATAGTTAAGTATTATGTTTGATAAAAATAAAATAAAATATGGACTGTCTTTTGATGATGTTTTAATTGTGCCAAAATATTCTGACATTTCTTCGCGTAAACAAATTAGCACTAAAACAAGATTTTCCAGAAATATCAAACTTAACATCCCAATTGTTAGTGCTAATATGGATACTGTCACAGAATCACAAATGGCTATTGCTATGGCAAGGCAAGGAGGCATTGGCATTATACATAGGTTTATGCCTTTAGAAAGACAAATATCAGAAATTACTAAAGTTAAAAGAGCAGAAAGTTTTGTTATTAAAAACCCAATCATTGTTTCCAAACAAGCAAAATTATCACAAGCACTTGAATTAATGGATAAGTATAAAATAGGCGGATTATTGGTGGTAGATAAAAATAAATATTTACAAGGCATAATAACTGCTAGAGATGTCCGCTTTCAAGATGATAAAGATGTGCTAGTTTCAAGCATAATGACAAACAAACAGGATTTAATTTGTGCTAGTCCTAACGTGAAAGAATCTCAGGCAAAGAAAATTTTTTTAAAACATAAAACAGAAAAATTGCCATTAATTGACAGACAAGGCAAGTTAAAAGGCCTAATTACCTCGGCTGATTTTATAAAAAAAAGTCAATATATCAACTCAGTCAAAGATAAATCAGGTCGTTTAATTGTTGGGGCAGCTATTGGTTTGAAACAAGGAATGTCCAGAACAAAAAAATTAGTAAAAGCAGGAGCAAATGTTATTGTGATTGATATTGCTCATGGTCATCATAAAAAATGTTTAGAATTACTAACCAGTATTAAAACAAAATATAAAAATACAATTGATGTTGTGGCTGGCAATATCTGCACTCAAAAAGCGGCCAAGGATTTAATATTAGCCGGGGCTGATGCACTTAAGGTTGGGATTGGCCCAGGAGCTGCTTGTTCAACTAGGTCTGTAGCCGGAGCAGGAGTGCCACAAATTACAGCCATAACAGATACAGCCAAAGTTGCTAGTCGTTATAATATTCCAATCATTTCTGATGGAGGCATAAGGGTTTCAGGGCATCTGGCAAAGGCGATTGGGGCAGGGGCATCAAGCGTAATGATTGGAAGTTTGTTGGCTGGCACAGAAGAGTCTCCGGGGAAATATTTTATAGACAATGGTGCGGTTGTCAAAATTTACAGAGGACTTGCTTCTAGGGATGTCTCAATTGAGAGAGAACATTTGGAAGGGAATAAAAAAAGACCAGAGAGAACTCCGGAAGGTATTAGTGCGCGCATCGCCTATAAGGGGAAAGTAGATAAAATTTTACAATCTTTAATTGATGGGCTTCAGTCAGGCATGAGTTATTCTGGCTCTAAAAATATTGTTGATTTTTGGCAAAAGGCAGAATTTATTGTTATAAGTAAGGCTGGACAAGATGAAGGATCAGTTGGCTGGTTGAAACAAAATAATAATCACTAATCACTAATCAATAATCACTAATTAATAATCACTAATCAATAATCAATAATCACTAATCAATAATCACTAATCAATAATCACTAATCAATAATCACTAATCACTAATCAATAATCAATAATCACTAATCACTAATCAATAATCACTAATCACTAATCAATAATTACTAATTATTTTATTTCTTAATAAAAAGGCCAGCAATCCATGATAAAATATCATTAGTAATTCCAGTCATTATAAAAATTCCTAGAAATACTCCGCAAAGACCAATGAATTTATAAGCAATCCTTGACCCACCTTCTGTTCTTAAATGGTTTTCTGCCCAGCTAATACGGCCCAAATTCATTAAGAGCCATTCTGTTTTCCAGATGATTAAAAAGCCAGCCATGGTTGTTAAAATTCCAATAATCATTGTTTATATAATATGGTTATTAAAAAGTGGTGCGCGTGGCAGGGATCGAACCGGCGACATCTACTTTATAAGAGTAGTGCTCTACCACTGAGCTACACGCGCTCTTTAAGTAATTATAAATAGAAAATAAAAAATTGTAAAGAACATAATATAATTTATGTCAGAATTTAAAACAAAAAATATTGTTGATAGCCAAGAACTCCCAGAGGACAAAAAAGTGGACTTAAATATAAGGCCAACTAGTTTGTCCGGGTTTATTGGGCAAGATAAATTAAAGAAAAATTTAAAAATTTTTATAAAAGCTGCTTTGAAAAGGAAAGAGGCCTTAGATCATTCATTATTTCATGGGTCTCATGGACTTGGAAAAACAACCCTTTCTTATATCATTGCCAAAGAAATGAATTCTCAAATACAAATTACATCTGGGCCAGCTTTGGAAAAAGTTGGTGATTTAGCAGCCATTTTAACAAACTTAAAAGATAAAGGAATTTTATTTATTGATGAGATTCATAGATTGAACAGAAATATAGAAGAAGCATTATATCCGGCCATGGAAGAATATGCTTTAGATATTATAGTAGGCAAGGGGCCATCTGCAAAAATTCTTCGAATAGATTTGCCAAAATTTACTTTGATTGGAGCTACAACTAGGCCAAGTTTAATTTCTCCTCCATTAAGAGACAGATTTGGAGCAGTTTTTCAGATTGATTTTTATAAAGAAGAAGACATTAAAGATATTATTAAAAGGTCTTCAAGCATTCTCGAAATTAAAATAGAAGACCAGGCAGCTTTCGAAATTGCTAAGCGCTCAAGATTTACTCCTAGAATAGCCAATCGTTTATTAAAGAGAGTTCGTGACTTTGCACATGTAAAAAATGTTAATATAATTAATTTAGACATTGTTTTTAATGCAATGGATGTACTTGAAATAGACAAATATGGATTAAATTATGTTGATAGAAAAATTTTAGATATTTTAATTAAAAAATTTTCAGGTGGGCCAATAGGAGTTAAAACATTGTCAGCCGCTACTGGCGAAGACATTAACTCTTTAGAAGAAATTTATGAAGCATATTTAATGCAGATTGGTTTTCTTGAAAGAACACCAAGGGGACGTAAAGTTACTAATCTAGCCTACAAACACCTTGGCTATAAAGAAGATTTATTATTATGATTAAAAATAAAAAGTTTATATTATACATCTCACTCGTTTTTTTCTTTTCTTTTACAGTTGGATTTTTAATTGGCATTGATGTTAGTCCTAATAAAATAATTTCAAAATCAAATTTTTTACCAGTTCCAAAAAACATTGACCCTGATATTAATTATGATTTATTCAGACAACTTTGGATGGCTGTAAAAGATGACTATGTTGACCAGCCAGTGACTGATAAAGATTTATTTTATGGGTCATTAGAGGGCCTTGTGCAAGGACTTGATGACCCTTATTCAATTTTTTTAAATCCTGATTTAGCAAAAAAGTTTATGGATGATATGTCGGGTTCTTTTGAGGGGATAGGCATTGAAATTGGGATGAGAGACGATCGTCTTACAGTAATAGCTCCCTTAACTGGCACACCTGCTTTTCGGGCAGGTCTTTTGGCTGGTGACAAAATTTATGCAATTGATACCAAGAGTACATTTGGCATGGGGTTAGACGAAGCAGTTCATTTAATTAGAGGGATAAAAGGCACTCCAGTAATATTGACTGTTTTGCATAAAAACAAAAATTTTACAGAAGATGTTGAAATAATTAGAGATGTTATTGAAATCACATCAGTATCATGGGAAATGAAGGAATTCCCTGATAGCAATAAAAAAATAGCTTACATAAAAGTGTCTCACTTTTCAGAAGATACCTGGCAGGCATTTATAGACATCTGCTCAGTTGTTTTAAGAGCAAGCCCAGATGCCCTTTTATTAGATTTGAGAAATAATCCGGGGGGATATTTAGACACAGCAGTTGATATGGCTGGCTATTGGGTGGATAATGACGTTATTACTTTTTCAACAGATGCAAACAAGTACAAAAAAGAATATAAAAGTAATGGCCCAGGTGATTTTAAAGATATCCCAACAGTTATTTTAGTTAATCAAGGGTCTGCTTCTGCTTCAGAGATTTTGGCAGGAGCATTACAAGACTATAATCAAGCTACTATTATAGGAGAGCAAACATTTGGCAAGGGCTCTGTTCAAGAATTGCATAGCTTTTCAGATGGGTCAGCCCTAAAATTAACTGTTGCTTATTGGTATACTCCGCTTGGCCGTTCAATCAATGAAAATGGAATATCTCCTGACATTGATATAAAAATTACTGTAGAAGATTTAGAGAATAAAATAGATTTACAAATGGATACAGCTATTGAAATTTTGAAAGAATCAATATAATAAAAAAAATTGATTTTTTCAAATCAATTCTTTAAATATTTTTTTAATAATTTTTTATTTTCTTTTGGAGCTTACATTAACAAATTTTTTCCAACATAATTTTCCTGTGAAGTTTTTTATTTTTCTCCTTGTAAATAAAACAAACCCTTGTGCAGTAGAATAAAGAGTGTCATCTTTTCCTCTTTTCACATTTTTTCCTGGATGAAATTTTGTTCCTTTTTGGCGGATAATAATTTCTCCTTGATTTACGCTTTCTCCTCCAAACTTTTTAACACCTAGTCTTTGTCCTTTTGAGTCGCGTCCTAACCTAGTTGAACCGCCTGCTTTTTTATGGGCCATAAGAAATATTTTATTTTATATTAAATAAAGTTTAACCAAGACAGATAATTTGTCAAGTATTTAACATAAAGATAATTTTATGATGTCTATTGAGTCAATTTTAAAACAATATCAAAAAAATAAATTTTATAAGGATAAAAAAAATCTTATTCAAATATTTTTGGCACTTATTTTAAATATTTTGACTTGGTTATATATTTTTGTTAAATTTCAAGGACAAGAAATTGTTGTTTTGCATTATAATCTTCTCTCGGGAATTGATTTTATTGGCAGATGGCAGAAACTATTAATTATCCCGTTAGTTGGTTCTTGTATTTTGATAATTCATTTTTGCTTTTCTTTTTATCTTTATATTTTAAGAAATGTTCGTTTGGCTAATTTTCTTATTATATTATTATTAATTTTTCAGATTTGTTTATTTGTTTCAGTTTATTTAATAAGCAATCTTTCTAACTTATAAGATTATGCTTTTTTATATCATTAAAATTTTTGTATTAGCTGTTCTTGCTTTTATTATTACTGTTTTATGGACGCCAATTTTAACTCATTTTCTTTATAAATATAATTTTGGAAAAAAAATTCGTGATGAAAAAAATGCTCCAATTTTTTATAAATTTCACAAAGACAAAGCAGGCACTCCCACAATGGGAGGAATACTTATCTGGGGAACAGTATTTTTTATATCAGTTACTATTTTTTGTTTATATAAATTTACTGGGTTAGAGATTTTTAAAAACTTGAATTTTTTATCTAGAGGGCAAACACTGCTTCCTCTAGGAGCGTTAATTGCATCAGCAATTATTGGTTGTGTTGATGATTTTTTTAATATAAGGAAAATTGGAAGTAATGGCGGAGGGCTAAAGGTTCGTCATAAATTGATTTTATATACAATAATTGCCTGTTTTGGTGCCTGGTGGTTTTTCTTCAAGCTGGGTTGGGATATTATAGATATTCCTTTTTTGGGAAGTTATCATATTGGCATTTTATATATTCCTCTTTTTATTTTTATTATTAGCGCCACTAGTTTTTCGGTTAATGAAACAGATGGTCTTGATGGATTGGCAGGGGGGGTGTTGCTCACTTCTTTTGCCGCTTATGCTGTTATTGCCTTTGTGCAGGAAAAATTTGATTTAGCTGTTTTTTGTGCTGTAATAAGTGGTTCTTTAGCGGCTTTTCTCTGGTTTAATGTTTATCCAGCTAGATTTTTTATGGGCGATACTGGATCCATGTCGCTAGGGACAACGCTTGGCATTGTAGCCATGCTTACAAATACATTTTTAATTTTGCCAATAATTGGTTTTATTCTTGTTTTTGAATCTTTTTCAGTTATTGTTCAGACAATATCAAAGCGTTTTCGGAAAAAGAAGATTTTTTTATCTACCCCAATTCATCATCATTTTCAAGCAATTGGTTGGCCAGAGCCAAAGATTGTCTTAAGAGCATGGCTTATTAGTGGGATCATGGCCATTATTGGATTAATTGTATTTTTACTTGATAGATTTTTATAAAATGAAAAAATCAGATTCTGTTTTTTTGACAACCATATTTCTTTTATTAATATTTGGATTATTTGCCCTGGCTTCGTCAGGGGCTTTTGTTTCTTGCGGGAAAACAGATGATTGTTATTTTTATTTAAAACACCAAATTATTTTTGGTTTAATCCCAGGCCTTTTTTTCTTTGGCTTTTTTTCTTTTTTAAATTATAAGTTTTTAAAAAAAATCGCTCCTATTTTATTTATTATTTCCATCGCCCTTTTAGTTTCTGTATTTATTGATGGAATTGGAGAGCCAAGAAATAAAGTTGCTAGATGGATAAGTATATTTGGAATAACTTTTCAACCATCTGAATTTGTTAAATTGTTTCTTTTGATTTCAATGTCTGCTTTTTTAGCAAAAAGAGACAAATATATTAAAAGTTTTAAAAAAGTTTTTATTCCTTTGTTGTCTTGTTTGGCTATAATATCTTTTTTAATTGTAAAACAACCAGACATTGGAACATTGTTAATAATTCTTTCCAGTATTATAGTGATTTATTTTGTGGCAGGGGGTAGGATTATTTTTCTGGCACTAACTGGAATAGGGATTATTCCAGTGGTTTTACTGGTTTCTCCCAAAATACAATATGTCATACAAAGAATTAGTGTTTATTTTGGCAGAGCAACAGATGTTTCAGACCAAGCATATCATGTCAAACAAGCAGTTTTAGCTATTTCTTCTGGAGGTTTTTGGGGAAAGGGTATAGGTCATGCTTCTTCAAAGTTTGCTTATTTGCCAGAAGTAATGAGTGATTCGATTTTTGCAGTCATGGCAGAAGAGTTAGGTTTTTTGTTGATAAGCTTGCTTGTCTTTATTTATTTATTTATTGTTTACAGAATATTTTATATTTCATCTTTATCAAAAGACAGGTTTGCTTTTCTTTTGCTGGTTGGAATTGGCTCTTTATTTATATTTCAAACATTTGTTAATATGGGAGCAATGCTAGGGTTGATTCCTTTAACTGGCACACCTTTGCCATTAGTTGGTTATGGTGGAACGAATATGGTTGTTTTTTTAATGGCTTTTGGCATTGTAGCTAATATTTCAAGACATATAAAAACATGAAAACATAATCAATATCTACTTAGGGGCAAGGCCTCTAAGTAAATGATTACTGATTATTTATTACTGATTATTGATTTCTATTCTACTTAGGGGCAAGGCCTCTAAGTGACTCTAAGTGATTTTCTACTTAGGGGCAAGGCCTCTAAGTAAGGTTGTTGATTATTTATTACTGATTCTACTTAGGGGCAAGGCCTCTAAGTGAATCATTTGTACTCTACTTAGGGGCAAGGCCTCTAAGTAAGGTTGTTGATTATTTATTACTGATTAATGATTTGTAATCTACTTAGGGGCAATCTACTTAGGGGCAATCTACTTAGGGGCAAGGCCTCTAAGTAAATGATTACTGATTATTTATTACTGATTATTGATTTCTATTCTACTTAGGGGCAAGGCCTCTAAGTGACTCTAAGTGATTTTCTACTTAGGGGCAAGGCCTCTAAGTAGAGATGGTTTCTCTCTTTAATGCTCTCTCTTGACAAAATCAATAATTCTGCTATACTAGAGGCAGAATTAGTTTGTTATTCTCTCTGTTTTTCTGCTTATCAGTGGCAAAATCGGTCATCCCTCCTAACCGAGAAGTAGCCAAAAATTAAGGTTGATCTTGCATGTCAAGCGTAGGCCTTGTGCTGGTAGGCAGAAAAATAGAGAGAATTTTTTTAACAAACAAAAACAAAGGAGATGGTCTAATGAAGAACGTTGTCAAAATAATACCTATTATGCTTTTTTTGCTGGCCTTTGGTTGCGAGACTTGGCAAGTTTATGCTCCTGACGAAGATGGTATATTTGCTGTTACTTTAGCAAATGTAAATGTTCAGTTTATGGTAGACGATGACTTAATTGCTGTTCAAAATGAAAACTGGAATGGAGCAAAAGTCACTGTTTCTAAAAGAATCGCAGCCGGAGAATGGACTGAAGGATTTGATCGCACTGTCTTGGGTCGGAAGATATCAGAAGCAACTGCTTTTTTTGATAGGGGAGATGAAATAAAACTCAGAGTTAGAATAGCTGCTGATGATATTTTAAGAATTGATTATTTCAAAATTGGCGAATAGGTAAAAACAATAAAGCCCTGTAAAAAAAACAGGGCTTTTTCTTATATTATTACTAATCACTAATCAATTATCACTAATCAATTATCACTAATCACTAATCAATTATCACTAATCACTAATCAATAATCAATTATCACTAATAACTAATCAATAATCAATAATCACTAATCACTAATTATTAATCAATAATCACTAATCACTAATCAATTATCACTAATCACTAATTATTAATCAATAATCACTAATTAATTATACTTATTCATTGCTTTGCTAACGCCATTTTTTATAGCATAATCAATCGCTTGTTGGGCTATTTTTATAATTTTTTGTTTAGTTTCTTCTTCATCTTTTGAGAATCTTTTTAAAACATATTTTTCAGAAGCAATATTTTCATTTTTCCCAATGCCTATCCTGAACCTAACAATCTCCTTTGATTTTACTTGTTTAATTATTGATTCAACCCCTCGATGTCCGGCCGATGATCTATTGATGGATATTTTTATTTTACCTAATGGTAAATCAATTTCGTCATGAATAATCCATATTGATGATTTTGGTTCTTTGAGAAAATAATTCTCTAACAGTCTGGCAGTTTGCCCGGATTCATTCATATAAGTAGAAGGAATAGCTAAGATAATATTTTTTTGGCTAGTTGTCTTGGCTTTATTTTTTTTATCTTGTTTGAATTTATTAAATTCAAAATTTTTACCAAAGTTTTTAACTATTGTTTTTCCAATATTATGCCTGGTCTGTTTGTATTTTTCGCCAGGATTTCCCAGCCCGATAATTAAAATCATTTTTTTAATATTTAGAAATTCTTATTTCAATTTGAATACCAGAAAAATCCCATTTTTGTCTGATAGCTTTTTTTACAACATTCATTTGAGCGTCATTAATAAGTTTCCTTCTTATAAATTTGGGTGGCATTTTAAGCATAAAAATATGGGGGTTTGTTTGTTTATGAAAAATTTTTATTTTTTCCCAAATATCATCTTTTAGTTTTGTTTTGGCAACAACATCTTTTAATAAATTGTTTAATTCTTTTTCATTAATCTGTCTATTCTGATTTCCACGGACAATAAAAATAGATTTAAATATTTTTTTAACATTTTCTCCTGTTTTAGCTGAAACAAAAAGAATTTGAGTCCATTTGGCAGTTGGTACGGTGAAATTAGGAGTTTCTGCTTTCCATTTTTTTCCTTTAGTCTCCCATAAATCACATTTATTCACAACCACAATTAGTGCTTTTTTTCTCTCAGATATTAGTCTTACTAATGTTTTATCTTGATAAGAGACCTTGGCAGAGCTATCCAAGACCATTAATATAATGTCAGATTTTTTTATCATTTTTAATGACATGGTTGTGCCAATTCTTTCAATTAATGATTTGACTTTTGCTTTTCTTCTTATGCCAGCTGTGTCGATCAAGAGTATGTCTAATTCCTTTTCGTATTGCTTATCATCTGAAAATGTGTTTTTAACTTTTATTAATGTATCTTGTGGCCCCCTAGTTGTATTGGGAGTAGGAGAGGTGATTACTTTTTCTTCTCCCAAAAGAGCATTTAACAAGGTTGACTTACCAACATTCGGTTTGCCAATTATAGAAACTTTTACAATGTTGGCTGGTTTTATTTTATTCAGCATATTAGCATTGTCTTTGTTTATGTATTTCATGCTTTCGTCTAATAGGTCGCCAACACCACCACCATTTATAGCAGAAATAGCAACTGGTTTTTTAAATCCAAAATTAAGCCATTCAGGGCTATTAGCGTCCATTCTTTTTTTGGGATTATCAGATTTATTTAATATTAGGATGGCTGGTTTGTTTGATTTTTTAATTATTTTGCTAACTTGTTGTTCAAAATTGGAAATAGGCAAAACAGGGTGTCTGTTTTCTATAATAAAAAAAATCAAATCTACTTCAGTAATTGCTTTGTCGATTTGTTTTTTTATTTCTTTGTCTAATATCTCTTGTTCTCCTTTTTTAATTTCAATCCCTCCAGTATCTATAATAATTAAATCATTTCCTCGCCATTTACATATGCCATAATTTCTATCTCTAGTTGTACCAGGCAGATTAGTGATAATCGCTTTTTTTTCTTCTATTAGACGATTAAAGAGGGTTGATTTTCCCACATTAACTTGCCCTATTAAAGCAATTTTAGTCATTAGAGTTTTGTCCAAGAATAATTAAAAAATCAGCATTATTATTAATGGAAATAATTTCTAGGTTTGTTGGTCTTTTATTTTCAATCACATCTCCATTAAATATTTTGGCAAGAGTCCCGGCCGAAGCTAGGTTATCAGATGTTTTATATATTATTGTTTCTTTGTAATTACGAGTTGGAGCATTGCCTATTTTTAAAATTTCAAAATTTTTCTCATCTATTTTTTCACTTGCCTTGAATGCAAGATTATTTACAAGAGTTCCGTTTAGAATTATTATTTTTGTTTTTTTGTTGATTGGTTCTTCAAGATTTGTTGGCATGGAAGAATCAGTAATAAGAGAATTCTTGCTTGGCTTTTGTCCGAAGACAATTTGTTTTTCAGGAATTTCTTGCTTGAATATATCTTTTGCTAGATTAGAGAGTTGTTTAAACCCTTTTTCTTTTGTAGTTAAAATATAAGCACCATTTATATTTATCTCTGACTTAAGCAAACCATTATCTCCGTTTTTAATCACCCTGGTTATTATGTTATTTTTGTTTATACTTGAGGCTATTTTTGCTAATTTTATTCCCTGCATAATGTCTAAATTTGTACTTATATTTTTCTCCAGTATATTATAAAAACTCCATATTTTATTTGGTTTTGAAAATAAATTCTCTTGCTTGATTTTTTCTTTGATGGCAAATAGGATTTTTTGTTGTCTGATTGCTCTAGCAAAGTCCGAATCTTCCTCATTGTTGCCGTGTCTTGACCTGGCAAACTCTAATGCTTTTTGCCCGCTCATTATTTGTTTTCCTTTAGCAAAGCTAACAGTTCTAAAAGTAAAATTATATCCAGGGAATTGATAATCAGTAAAGCTTTTGGCTACCTCTATTTCAATTCCTCCCAACTCGTCAATTATATCTCTGAAAATTTTAAAATCAGTTCTTATCCAATAATGAACTTTTAATCCAAGAATATTTTCAACAACTTTTTTTGATAATTCTCCGCCTTGCTTGTCTGATTCCATCATGCCAAAAGCATTGGCAGCATTTATTTTTTTCCAGCCATAATCAGGGATTGGTACATATAAATCTCTGGGGATTGATAGTAAAGCAATTTGATTTGTTGATGGTTTTAAGCTGGCCAGAATAATCGTATCAGTGAGATATGCTCCTTCATGATTTGCTCCCCCCATTCCTAATATTAAAATATTTATACGATCAGATATTTCCCCTTTTAATATTTCCTCCTTGCCAATAACCAGTTTGCTAACGCCTTTCCAGAAAGACATTTTGCCCATATTTGTTATTAGGCTATTATTACTAGAAAAAACAATATTAGTGGTAAAGAAAAAAATACCAATAGCTGATATAAAAATTAATAAATGAAAAATTATTCTAAATTTTTTATTTTTATTTGGTTGTTCAATTTTTTGAGAAATATCCTCGGGAGAATAAATGTCATTTATAAGGTTTATGCGATTTTCAGGCATTCTAATTTTGTTTTAAAAAATAATTTATATTTTTATACTATCAAAAAAAATAAAAAAAATCAAGCATGTGGAAAACTTTTAAAAAAATATGTTATACTTATTAACAGGTAATAATTTACATAATCTTTATTATCCTTTATAATATAATTAATATTTCTAAAATTTAATAAATCTATATGTTTATGAAAAACAAAACAAAAAAAGGTTTTACTTTAATTGAGTTATTGGTTGTGGTCGCAATCATGGGATTATTAGCAGCCCTAGCTATTGTTGCCCTTAATCAAGCCAGAGCAAAAGCAAGAGATGCTAGGAGAGTGTCAGATATAAAGCAAATTCAAACAGCTTTGGAATTGTATTATCTAGACAATAATGAATATCCCGACAAAGAAGGAGATACCAGTACAAATATTATTGAAGACAAATGCTTAAGTAGTACTAATGGATTTAAGGATGCTTGTGCTGGGACTGTTTATATGGCAGAGCTTCCTTCAAATCCTCTGCCAAGAGTTGATGGTAGTTGTACGGATACGGAGTACACATATGTTCCAGATGTTACTACCGGGCACAATTTGAGTTATCACATTAGTTATTGTCTTGGATCAGCTACTGGAGATTTGGCATCTGGTCCTCATATTGCTACACCAGCAGGATTAACAGCCCGCTAATTTTTAGTTTTTCAATTTAAAATAGTAAATCCGTATTTTTAACGGTACGGATTTTCTTTTTCTTTGATTATCTTTATTATGAACAAAATAAAGAATATTAAATATTTTGATTATATTATTGAGGCCTTGTGTTTGTTTGTTTTTGTTTTATTGCCATTGTTTTTTACCCCAAAATTATATGGCACTTGGCAGGTCAGTAATTATCTCTTGCTTCAAACATTAGTGGAAATAATATTATTTATTTGGTTGGTAAAAATAATTATATTTAATAAATCATTCGTTAGTATTAAGAAAAATAAAATAATTTTACCAGCCATTATTTTTATTGGAGTTTTTGCAATAGCCACGATTTTTTCCAAATCATGGCAATATAGTTTTTGGGGGTATTATGAACGCAAGATGGGGCTGATTACATATCTCCATTTTTTTCTTTTTTATATAATATTATTTTTTAATATTAAAAACAAACACCAAGTGGGCAGAATTTTTTATTCCATTATTTTTACAACCATGGTGACTCTTGTTTATGGGTCTTTACAAATTTTTGGACTTGATATTTTCCCTTGGAGTGAATCCTCGTTTTTTAGCCATCGAATTTTTTCTACACTTGGTCAGCCAAACTTTTTTGCTTCCTGGTTGTTATTAACAGGCCCAATAATTATTTATTTTTTACTGAGATTCAAGAGACAAACAAACATGTCAGTATTTAAAAAATATTTTTATCGTCCTTTGTTTATCTGTTTATTTTTATTTTATCTTATTATTTTGATTTTAACCCAAAGCAGGGGGGGGTGGATTGGGTTTTTCTTTGGCATGTTATTTTTGGCCCTTCTAATTCTTTATAAGAAAAACAAGCAAATAATATTTACCTGTTTATTATCTTTTTTTATAGTATTTATTATAATAATTGTTTTCTTGAATTCTTTTAATAATCTTGTGGCTGGTCCAGAAGATTCTTTTACAGTTAAAAGACTAAAAAGCATTACCAATCTTGCTCAGACAGGCAAATTAAGATTAATTTGGTGGCAGAATAGTATTGATTTAATAAGCCAAAGTCCTGTCATAGGACATGGGCCAGAGACACAGCATTCATTATTTATTCCTTATTATCAGCCAGAATATGCTGCATTAGAGGCAATTAATGTTTTTCCAGACAGGGCTCATAATGATTTGATTGACATGATTCTTGTCTCAGGCATGTTAGGACTATTGGCATATTTATTTTTAATTATTAGCGTGTTTTATGCAGGGCTTAAATCTGTCATAAAAACTCAGTTTAATGAAAATAGCTTGATGATATTAGTTTTAGTTACAGGAGTATTAGCATATTTAATTTCTCTTCAATTTTCTTTTCACATAATTCCGACAGCAGTTTATTTTTGGGCATATCTAGCCATAATATCAAGAATTATATTAATCAAACAAAATGCGATTAAATAAAATAATATTAATATTTTTGTTAGCAGTTTTATTGATGGCTAGTTTTTGGAATTTTAATCTCAAGGTTTTGTTGGCTGATTATTATTATCATAAAGTAATAGCGACAAAAGATTGGGAAGAAATATTAAAAAATTATGACAAGGTATTATTTTATCAACCGTTTGAGCCGTTTTATCAAAAAAGATTTGCTAATGATTTGAAATGGGGGTTGGATTTCTATAACAACAATTCTCTCAAGTTAAAGATAGTTGATATGGCTATTGATAGAATGCTTAATATCTCAAGCAGTGATAGAACATTTTTTATTCACATCAGTTTAGCCAGGTTTTATTCTTTAAAAGCAAATATTACTCAAGCGCAAGTTGACTTTGTTTTGGCTGAGAAAACTTTGGCTGAACTAGTAACTCTTTCTCCTGAGATAGCCTTGACATATAATGATTGGTGTCAGTTAAAAATTTATCAACAAGAATGGGAGCAGGCAATTATTAAGTGCACTAAAGCGCTTGAATTACATCCGTCTCTTGAGCATCCCCAAATGAATGAACAACATCGCAGGATGGTCAAGGCAGAGATGATTAATATTTATGAAAAATTAGGAAATATTTATCTTGCTCAAAAAAAATATCAACTAGCAGAAGACATGTATGTTAAAATTTTAAAATTTTTTCCATTAGTTAAAACAAATATGTGGAAAAAAATAGGAGATATTTATTATCTACAAGGGGATTTAGACACGGCTATTATTAAAAACTTACACGGACAAATGTTAAATCCCAAAGACCCTGTCTGGATCAGAGCTTTGTATCTTTTGTATCAGGAAAAAAACAATCAAGAAATGATGGATTATTGGTTTGATAAAATACCATTAGATTCAAGGCAAGGTCTTGTTAATTAAATAATAAAGAAAATAATAATATGAAATTATCAATTATTATACCTGTGTATAATGAAGCCAAAACAATTTTGAAATTATTAGACAAAGTGACTAGGGTTGATTTTGGCATTGATTATGAAATTATAATTATTGACGATAAATCAACGGATGCTTGTCCCAAGATTTTAAAAAACATAAATAACGATAAAATAAAAGTTGTTTTTCAGTCAAAAAACCAAGGCAAGGGCTCTGCTATTAGAAAAGGGTATACAATTGCTACTGGAGACATAATTGTTGTTCAGGACGCTGACCTTGAATATAATCCAACCGAGATTCCAAAATTGATCCAGCCGATTTTGCAAGGCAAGACAAGTGTTGTTTATGGTTCTAGGTTTTTAGCTCATCATACGCCGGGTTATTTTTTTTATTATTTAGGTAATCGTTTAATTTCAGTTTTATTTTCCCTGGTCTACTCTCAAAAAGTCACAGACCCATATACTTGTTATAAGGTTTTTAAAAAAAATGTATTAGATAAGATTGATTTAACCTCAAATGGGTTTGAAATAGAAGCAGAGTTTACGGCCAAGGTGTTGAATAATGGATATAAAATTTTAGAATTACCGATTTCATATAATAGTCGAACCTTTGCGCAAGGAAAAAAAATAAACTGGCGTGATGGGGTAAAAGCAGTTTATTATTTGATAAAATATAAGTTTTTTCATGATTAGTTATTTTGAACAACCAGTTGAACAATATTATTATATTAATTTAATCCCTGAATTTATAATATTTGGACATTCTGTCCATTTTTATTTTTATTTAATACTGGTCTTGTTTTTCTCGTTTTTTCTTATTTTTAATAGAACTATGATTTTAAAATTATTGCCAAAAATTAAATTTTCTAAAATGTTAATTTATTTAATAATTTTTTTTATAACATTATTGGCTGTTAAGTGGATGATAATTCAAGTAAACTGGCTTAAAAATGATTTTAGAGATTTCCATGGTCAGGATTTTAATTATCGCCAGAATAAAATAATAACCAGAGCAGTGATAAAGTCAAGGGATTTACCAAAACAGTGGCATAATTTTTTTGATTTTTTAGAGTTTTGTAAAACAAAATTACCTTTAAAATCAAATATATATGTTTTGCCATATCACTGGACATTTCAAGCAGTTGCAAAATATTATCTTTACCCTGATTTGATTTTAACAGATAACTTAAAACAAACAGATTATGTTATTAGTTTTAATGTTGTTTTGCCTAAAAATATTTTAGGATTTGAAAAATTTAAACAATTTGAACCAAATAAATTAATTTTAAAAAGAATAGTTAATTAATTGCTTTTGAAAAAAAGCAAAGGCCTAAAATTCATAATCATATAAACATAATTTATTTTATGATTGCTGTAATTTTATTATTTATCTCACTGGTTATTCCGTTTATATTGGGAATGGTTTTGTTTTACTTCATCAACCCTAATCATTTTAAGGTTATGGAAAAAATAATTATATGTTTTGCTTTTGGCACGGCCATGCTTACTTTTTTAATGTTTGTTTGGGGGCTTTTACGTCTGCCATTTTATTTTTTTCTAATTTTAATGTTTTGTTTATCAGCTTTAATTTTCTTATTTTCTTTTATAAAATTTTTTAATAAAAAAAGATTTTTTAATCAATTCTTAAAATTAAAAATCAAAAAATTAGGTCTTTTAGAATGGTTTTTTATTTTAATAATATTATTTGAAATTTTATTTGTATTATCATCTAGTATTTTAAGACCAATTATAAATTTTGATTCTTTGGCTATCTGGGCATTAAAAGCAAAAGTGTTTTTTTATCAGCCAGTTGATTTTTTTAATCATGCTTCTTCTTTTTTTCTGGGAGGCGGGAATAAACTAAATTATCCATTACACATACCTCTTTTTATGGGGTGGGTTTATTTGTTATTTCAGGGGACAAGCGCAATTTTTGTTAAAATAATATTTGCCACTTATTTTATTGCTCTGCTTGCATTTATTTATATAAGTTTGCGAAATTTTATTTCTAGGAAAACCTCCTTATTTTTGACTGCCATTTTGTCATTAATGCCCCTTGTCTCTTATCATGGATTTTCAGCCATGGCTGATTTGCCAATGGCTTTTTATTTCACATTGGCATCTGTTTTTTTATTTAAATATTTTTATAGACCATCTTCTTCTTACAATTTATATCTAGCAGGCATTTTTGCAGGCATTACTGCATGGGTTAAGAGCGAGGGGATTGTTTTGTCAATGGTTCTTTTATTTGTTTTGTTTGTTTATTTAATATCACAACCAAAATTAAAAACAAATATTAAAAATTGTTTGAAATTTTTATATCCATATTTATTAATAATATCTCCTTGGGTGGTTTTTAAGATATTTTATAATATTAATTTTCTTAGTAATATTTCCAAAAAATTTTTGTTTTTTGAAGAAATTCATCCAGTCATTTTTAAAGGGGTTTGGCAACAAATTTTCTTTTCAAATTCTTTTTCTATCTGGCCTGCAATTTTTTTATTATTTTTATTATTTTTTTATAAAAAAGTCCTTTCAAAGCCATATTTATATTTACTTCTTATGATTAGCGGAGTTATTTTATTTTATCTTTTACTTTATTTTCTTACACCAACATATGAGTATGCAATGGATGGTACAGCTGTTTGTCGGAATTTCTTGGTCATTATTCCTTTATCAATTTTTTTATCTGGCCTACTATTTGAACACAAGTACTAGCTTTTCTATTTCTACTTAGCGGCAAGGCCCCTAAGTGATGCTACTTAGCGGCAAGGCCCCTAAGTGATACTAAGTGAGATTATTGATTACTGATTATTGATTATTGACTTGTAATCTACTTAGCGGCAAGGCCTAATTTCCACTTATTACTTGAACATAACTAGCAAACTTGGTATAATTATTAAAAGTTTTTAATAATAAAATTTATACAAATGAATAGTTTGCTTATTTCTTTTTTTCTAATTATTTTTTTTGTTGGCTTGTCTTTTGGCAGTTTTTTAAACTCCTTGATTTATCGCCTAAAAGAGCATAAAACTATTTTAGGCAGGTCTTATTGCCCTCATTGTAAGCAAAAAATTGTCTGGTATGACAATATTCCAGTTTTTTCATACTTGCTTTTAAATGCTAAATGCCGTAATTGTAAGCAAAAAATTTCATTACAATATTTGCTAGTTGAATTAACAATGGGTATTTTTTTTGTTTTATCATTTTTATGGGTTAATTCATCTATGTCAGTAATAAGTTATCAATTAAGTGCTACAGGAGTCGGGCATTATACTCCTTTTATATTATCTGTTATTAAATATTGGGTAATATTTTTTGTTTTTACTTTTATTTTTGTTTATGATGCCAAGTATTCAATGGTTGACAGTAGGGTTGTTTTGTCAGCCAGTTTATTGGTTTTTGGGCTGGCTATTTTTGAGTCATTTTTAAAAGAAAATAGTTCAATTGTTTTGTCTGATTTATTTCAAATATTTTTAGCAATGATTATTGGGGTTGGATTTTTTGCCATTCAATATGTTATTACTAAAGGAAAGGCAATTGGTATGGGCGACTTACAAATAGGGCTTTTTATGGGAGCATCTCTTGTGTCGTGGCAATTTGTTCTTGTTGCCATTTTGCTTTCATATATTATTGGAGCAATTATTTCATTGGGTTTAATTTTATTTAAGCAAAAGACAATCAAGGATAAAATTCCACTTGGTCCGTTTCTGTCTATTGGGTCGGTTGTAACTATTTTTTACGGAGAGCAAATTATTAATTGGTTTTTTAGATAAGCATAAAAGTGTTTTTAAAAAATAAAAAACAAGCATTTACTTTAATAGAATTAATTGTGGTTATTGGTATCACGGTTATTATTTCTGCCATGGTAATATCAAATATGAGAGCAGGAGGAGATGTTATAAACCTTAATTCAAATGCGGAAAAACTGGGAGAGATTATAAAAACCGCTCAAATGATGTCTCTAAGCGGAAAACAAGTTTCAGATATTCGTCCGTCAGGCGGTTACGGAGTTTTTGTTGACTCGGATACATATATTCTTTTTGCAGACACAGATAGTGTTGATGACCATGAATATAATGCTGGTAGCGATGACATAATTCAGGTATTTAATTTTGGTGCCAACATATCATTACCTCCATTGGGTCAAGAGACATATATAATATTTATGCCTCCCAAGGGGGATGTTTATGTCCCTAGTGGCGTAAATGGAGGAATTATTTTAACAGGTAATCATTTAATAACATTAAAGCACTTAATTAATCGCTACGCATATGTTGAGGTTAATTCACAAGGACAAATTGATGTCAGAAAAGTTGAATAATGCCCAGTCATTAATTGAAACCATTGTTGCTATTGGAATTATGGTCACTGCAATAGTGGCTATTTTATCTATTGGATTGACTCATCTTGTTACCGGTGGACAATCAAGAGAAAGAGTGGTTGCCATTAACCTTGCTAGAGAAGGGATAGAAATTGTTTATGCTATTAGAAATAGTAATTGGCTTGACCCAGGTCAATCATGGCCATACGACTTAACAAATGATGATTGGATAATTAATTACAACTCTGACCAATTAGTGGAGGCAGTATTTAGTGGGGGCACGGACATAGAGCATTGTACTAATTGTTCCTTGTGTCAGGGCGTAAATGACTTAACAACTCATTGTGTAGACAATGAAGCTCTTTTTAAAAGAATGATTACTATTTCTGCAGGAGATGACATCGGAGCTCTTTGTAATAATGATTGCGAAAAAAAGATTGTTTCAACTGTTTTTTGGCGAGAAAGAGAAAATACACACACTATTAATATAGAAACTCGTCTTACTTCTTGGCGCTAAAAATAATCACTAATAATTACTAATCAATAATCAATAATCAATAATCAATAATAATTACTAATCAATAATCACTGATGACTAATAATCAATAATCACTAATCAATAATGGCTAATAATCACTAATCAATAATCACTGATGACTAATAATCAATAATCACTAATCAATAATCAATAATCAATGGTCTCTCTATGAATAACCCTTGCCAACAAAATGCCAAATCCACGGCCTTCACTCTTATTGAGTTAATGGTTTCTCTTGGTATTTTAGTTATGATAATTCTGGCAACCATGGGCGTCTATATTCATGTAATTGGTACCAGGGAAAAAACACTCGGGCAGCTAGACATACAAAGAGACGGTCATTATTTGATGAATTTAATAGTTAAAGATGTTCGGGCTGGGATGATTGATTATGACAATTATGGCGCTGCCAGTGATTGTGGAGAAATTGCTGTAGATGGCCTTATTGACAAGCTTTGTTTGTTGGATTTTTCTTCTAGTTCAAATGAAATAAGATACAAAAAAGAAGTTGAATCAGCTACTCGTAATATCTTAGAAAGATGTGAAGCCACAACTTGCACTAGCGAGCATTATGATTCTATTACCATGAGCGACAATACTATCGCTCGTCTTGATTTTTATATAAAGCCAATCGCTAATCCGTTTTATTCTGGTTCAACTGTTTATAAACACCCCAGAGTGACAATTGTCTTAACCTTAGAGTCGCTAGTAGAAAAGCCAGGCATGAAAGAGTTGGTTCTTCAACAAACCGTTCCACAAAGATATGCTCAACGAAATTAATCACTAACCACTAATCATTTCTTCTGCTTGTTTTATAAAATAAATATGAATAAAAAATTATTAAAAAAAATAATCAATAATCCTAACAATAACCAAGGGCTTTCATTGATTCTAACTCTTCTCATAATCAGCTCAATTCTCACTGGCACTTTGTTGGTCGGTGATGTTATTATTCGTCATAGCCAGGTTGTAAAGGGAACGGAAATATCAGAAATGGCCTATTTTGCCAGTGAAAGTGCAATTGAAAAAGCAGCTTTTGATGTGATGGAGAATTATGTTGATATTTCTGCCTATTCGTTAAGTGACTCTCTGACAAATGAATCAGAATATGAAATTGATGTCGGGGAGGTGGTTATTGATGATTCAAATCCATCCTCTGGGGATGTAATCTCAGCTGGACATCCATGGGAAATCACTTTAGCACCAAATGAATCCTTTAGTTTGGACATGGATATTAATGGGGCCATTTATCCAACTAGTATAGATATTGATAAAAGCGGGTCAGTGGCAAGTGATTTGTTAATATATGAATGCACTTCTCTCGGCACTCCTAGAATATGTTCTGCTGTTTCAAGTCAAACTTTTCAGGTTAGTTTTCCATACACATTAACTGTTGATTCGGCTAATAAATATTATAAAATTCGTATAAATAATATTGGGGCTGGTTCTGAAATTTATTCCATAGAGCCAGCTAATAATTCTTTGCCAATCGGGGTAGTGATAAATGCTACTGGAATCTATACGGGCTATGAAAGAATAATAAGTGCCAATTTTCCAAAATGGCAACAATTTGGAATATAATTATTTGTGTTGCTAATCATTAATCATTAATCTTTAATCATTAATCTTTAGTCTCCCTGTGGCGAGGTCCAGTTTTCTTTCTGTCATCTCGACTGAAGTGAACAAAGTGAGTGAAATAGAGAGATCCCGCTTACTTAGACTTACTTAGGGGCAAGGCCCCTAAGTAGATTCCAAAATGGCAACAAT
>JADHVF010000002.1 GCA_016784145.1 Patescibacteria group bacterium | reverse complement strand
AACCACCTATATTCCCTTATCCATTTCCCATTTGCTTCTCAAATGCTTGACGAACCAATCCAATAACATAAGCCATGTCCTCGATCACTGAAAGGCCGACATCGACATCGCCGTTACCCCATCGACCAATCGCTGAGACATCTCTACAAATTCCCCTTGGATCATTAATTTCCGAAAATGCAATGTTCAACAAAAGACGTAATCGCTTTGCCTGAGGAACAACGTCAACAAAATTAGTTTCCATCTTATATGCTACATACTGTTTTAAAAATGTCTCAGTTACACACGGATCTAGTGCTTTAACCTGTTTACGAAATTCTTCAAATAAACCTCTCGTGGGCTCTGTTGATAGATAAGGATGGTCTTCTATGCTATACTCTGTCACTTCTGCCTTCGGTTTGTATGCATCTAAAATACTACGTTCCAATGTGGGGGCAAACCAAACCTTGGTTGCCTGTTCCGATAATACCTCTGCTCGATTTAATATTTCTTGTTCAGTCCAATGTTCTTTTTCAGCAACCCCTTTATTCAATCGTAATGGGCTTTCCGCAAAGCCTCCTTTCATATTTCGTTTTTCCATAAACGGCCTATCGCTATATTCAGAGTTATAGCCGGTTAGAGTGAGATTGCCCAATGTATGCAGATAAGTGTTTTGAATACGTTCCCACTCAGACCCAAGCTCTGATTTCCACTCAGCTGATAGATTTTCATTTTGTGGCATAATGTGCTCAATAGTATACTCGACTACAGGTACGCGTTCTTTTCTTTCATAATTTTCTAATCGGCGCAACCAATAACTCCGACTACGGAAGTTATAAACATTCTTAAGCTTAATTTCTCGTTTGAACTCTTCATTATCAGGGAAACGCCTATAAGATGGAAGAAGTAGAAATGTTGCTTGCACGCTCTCTAAATAGCGATCCTTTTTGAGATTACGAGAAAAGGTGCTAAAAGTCTTATTCATCGAGTTGGTTGGTATACTACATATGGCGCGCCTGAATACATAACTCTCTATCAGGCGCACTATTTTTAGCAACTCATGCGCAGAAAGATTTTTCTTATCATAATCATGATAAAGCTCTAACAAGAATGGAAATGCAACATCTGCCTTTAACTCTAGAAAGTCATGAAAGGCCATTTTTAGCTCTGAATCGGTTTCAGTACCAAGAACCATGGCACAATAATATTCAGCAAAAACTCGAATATCAGCGACAAGAACTTCAACCCCCGCATCTTTTTGGGAATGCGCGTATTGTTTAAATACCTCGTATACCTCGCGCTCTTTAGGAATAACACTTGTCTTCACGGTAAGATAATGTCGCATAAAACGATCAAAGTATGAGGCGTAACCCTTCTGGCCAAAATCTATTTCCATCGGTCGCCAATATTGGTTGTACAATTTAAACTGAAGCTCGGGCTCTAATCCCATTAAAATATAATTACGAATCAAATCTGCCTGGCTTAGCTCAAGTCCTGTCGAGTTTAAGCTTTCAAAGATGAGTTGAGGATTATCCTGATCACGACTAAGAGATATGTCTACAATAATAAGCTTTGCTAAGCCTTTGCATATCGACGCAAGGTTATTTTTCTCTTCATCGATTTTATCTATAAAAAATTCAAAATTTTTTTTAATTCGTACAGAATAATCTTTCGGCTCAGGACTGTTATCAAGCAATGCTGTTAATGACGCTTTATCAGTTTGAGATAAAATGAGTTTATACTTCTTTTCTCCTTCTTCACGCGGATCGAGAAGGTAATAATCACGAAGCACTTTTTCTGAGAATCCTTCTATCGGCTCACTTCCTCTGAGAGTGCGGGCAAGTGCCTCAATTAGTAAAGTTATTGTGGTAAGTCTTTGTTGACCATCAATCACAAGAAGTTGTGATTGACCCGCAACAGAATAAAGGCCCTTTTCTACATAAACGATAGAGCCAATAAAATGCGCGGCAATATTTTTGTTACTCCCTGTACGCAAAATATCCTCCCATAAATGTAAACACTGCTTCTCGTTCCAACTATAAGTACGTTGGTAAATAGGAATAACAAACTGGGGCGATTTTTTAAGAAAATCTATTAATTTTATTTCAGTTGCTTTCATAGATTAATTTTTTCCATATTACAAATTTAGCTAAATTTTTTATTTACATTATATTTGTATACTGTAATTATAGCACTTTTTCTAATAAAATGTAAAACAAAAAAACACTTTTAAAAAGATGTTTTTCGTATTTTACACAATTTTTGGCATTAACTGATTATTTACATGAACCAGAATAAATTCGGTTCACGGCATAAATTAGAACTTTGTTCTGATTTATGGCTCCGGAGCAGGGACTCGAACCCCAATTTTCAGGACCAAAACCTGACGTCCTGCCATTAGACGACCCCGGAACAATGACAATATATTTATAATATCAAAAAACCAAAATAAAATCAAGATAAGGACTAATTATTTCAAAAAATACTTGAAAGCGCTGGCAATATGAATCCAGGTTATTTTTGAAAAAATTGACAACCATAATGATTTCTCTGCTGAAACTCTTTGATGAAAATGAAACATAACCGCGGTTGGATAATAATGAACTTTGAAGTCTGCTTTCCATGCTCGGCGAGCTAAATCAACATCTTCAAAATATAAAAAATATTTTTCATCAAACAAGCCAATTTTATTTAACATTTTTTTTCTAATCATCAAACAAGCACCAATCGCCCAATCAATTTCTCTAGTTTGTTGATGGTCAAAATCAAGCATTAAGTATTTAGATAATTCTTTTTTTAAAATTGGCATTTTCCCTAAAAATGTTCTTCTTAAAATAGGAATATACCATTTTGGAAAACGACAACAAGAATTTTGAATTGTTTTATCCGGATTAAGTAACTGAGGGGCAACAATTCCTGCACCTGAATTTGTTTCCAAGAAATTATAAAGTTTTTCAATAGCGCCTGACTGAACAATAACATCTGGATTCAAGCTTAAAACATACTTATATTTTGACAACCTAATCCCCTGATTATTTGCCATAGCAAATCCATTATTAGTATTATTTAAAATAATGTTAATATTTGGTTCTGAATAAAGTCCTGCTAAAAACTCCTTGCTTTCATCTTCTGAATTATTATCAATAATAATAATCTCATAATCAATCTTAATATCTGCTTCTGATATATTTCTTAAACATTGTTTTAATAAATTTTTTTGATTGTAGTTGACTATAATTATTGAAACCATATTTTTATTTGCTGAGCATTTAATCTGGCATTTTTTAAAATATATCTCCTTTTTTTATACATTTTAATAATCCCTTTAAAAAAAGACGAATTACTTTTAATTAAAACTTTTGGTTGTAAATAAAATAAATAGATTCCTTTAATTGATATGTATAAAAAAATTCTGTGAAATTGAATAAAAAAATTTGATAAATGAATATTTTTTATTAAAAACCATAAATGATTTCTAAAAGAAAGATAATTAACAAATTTAGATTGAGAAAACTTTTTGCCTGACGGAGCTCCTGCTCTAAAATGATAAGCAATTGCTTGAGGACAATAAATTGTTCTCCATTTTCTTAATTTTATTCGCCAAGCCAAATCAACATCTTCTTTGTAAGCAAAAAAATCTTCGTCAAAATATTCATAATTATCTCCTATTTCAGCAGTCATGACCGGCATTTTAATGTCTTCAAGTGCTTTACGACGATACAAAGCACAGGCGCCAGAAACTCCAAAAATATTATTTTCCTTATCATATTGCTTTTTATCTATTTGCCCTTCTCCCCTATCAAAAGCTCTGGTTGACTTAATAATGGCTATGCCTGTACTGTCAATAATATTTGTTTTTTCTTTAATGCCTATTTCTCTATCCTTGTTTATTATTTTTAATAATTTTCCGCCAACACAACCAATTCTCTTTTTTTTATCAATATATTTAATTATTTCTTTTAAAAAATTAGAAGACAAGATAATGTCTGGATTCATAACCAAAACAAACTCGGAATTTGTTATTTTAATGCCTAAATTATGCGCCTTGGAAAAACCTAAGTTTTTAGAATTTTGCATAACAAACAACTTTTTGTTTGCTTTTTGTTTAGCATAATTTTTCTCAATAAACTCTAATGAGTCATCTTTTGAGCAGTTATCAATAATTAAAACAGAAAAATCCTTAAACGTCTGAGCAAACAAAGAATTCAGACAATCTTTTAAAAAAATCTTACTATTAAAGGTTACAATTTGTACTGAAATTTTTTGCATATAATATTATTTTGTATTTATTATATAAGCAGAAGTGAAAGTTAAATAAAATAAGCCAAGTGGATGAAACAAAAAAGGGCCTGTTAAAGTAGAAACCGCAATACTGACTAGCCCAGCCAAAAGTCCTATTATAAATCTTTGCTCAAAAATGCTGGTAATGTGCTTTAATTTTTTATAAGCATAATAAAAAATAAATAATAATATAAGCCCGTAAGTCACTAGTCCAAAAATTCCCAATTCCAACCATATTTCTAAATATCCCCAATCAAGATGAAAAGTGTTTTTAATTTCTCCTGTAATTGGGTCATCAAAGAAAACTTTGGCTCCTAACCCCTGTCCAAAAACAGGATTTTGCTTTATTTGTGTTATTAAATTTGGCAAAATAATCATTCTGGTTAAAGAGCTCATTTCATCTTCAGGAGAAACAAAAGTGTGCATTCTGTCTTTAAAATAATTTAAACCAGATAATGCTTGTCCCTTGCTAGCAATGGCATAAAGAGCTGTGAATTCAAGAATTAAAACAATAATCACAATTAAACAAAAGCCCAGCCATTTTTTCCATTGCCAGTTTTTTATTAAAAAAATCATACCAATAATCATTCCTAAAAAATATGCTCTAGAAAAATTCAAAAGTAAAACCAAACTACAAATTATTGCTAAAAAAACTATTTTATTTGATTTTAATTTAGGACTAGTTAACAAGCTCAACAAAATTAAAAAAGCAGGTAAAATCAATAAATGAAGCGGACTAACTATTCTAAAAAAATTGTTACCAGTAAAAGTTGCCTTACCAGTAGCCACGCTTCTCCACCACCAATAAAAAGAATCATGGACTTCTACCAAATCTAAAATAAAAAAGAAAAAAATTAAAATAGTAATAAAACTAATACCAATGATTGCTCCTTGTGATAGTTTTAAAAAATCTTTTTTAAAATTATTCTTCTTTAAGATATCTATTATTGGAAAAACCAAGAAAAGATAAGCATAATTCATCACATCCTTAATTGCCAAGACAGGGTCATTAAAATTAAGGCCATTTACTAATCCATTAAAAACTAAAAAACCTAGCAATAAATATAAAACCAAAATTGGTGATTTTGGCCAAGTGAATAAAATTTTATAATTATATTTATCTGCTTGTTTGAATAACCACCAACCAACTACAATCAAAAATAATGATGTTCTTAAGGAAATCCCAGCCATTTCAAACAAATGTCCACCATGTCCTGCTAAAAATTCAAAAAATAAAATTAAAAAACCATATTCTATTTTTCGTGAACAAGCAATTATTGTCAATAGAATTATAATAAAAAAAACAACAGCTCTCACTGTCTGCCAATAATAACCAATTATTGATAATAGCTGGAATATGATGAATAAATAAACAATAAATCTAATTTGTTCATTTGAGCTTGTTTTCATAAAATTATTTAATTTTGAAAATTTGAACCAATAATGCTAAAAACAAACTTATCGGCCTAAAAATTATTAATGGCCAATATTGTTTTATTGAATGATGTTTTTGAAAATAATAAAGAGCACTAGTTGTATATATTTTTTGTTTTGAAAATGAAAGCATTTGTTTAAAACTTTCTGCTCCATAATGAACAATTCTCACATCTGGATTATAAATGATTTTCCAGTCAGCCAATTTTACTCTTTTACAAAAATCAACTTCCTCAAACCATAAATAAAAATTTTCATCAAGCAAACCAATCTTATCAAAAATACTTTTTCTGGTCATTAAAAATGCTCCCATGACCTGATCAACTTCTGCTATTTTATTATAATCAAAATTTTTCTGAACATATCTATTAATAACACCTAATTTTGGAAAAATTCTATGGAATTTTAAAAAAATCATTAATTGAGACATTGGGGTTGGAAATTTTCTAATTGAATTCTGAACAGTATCATCAACTCCTATTATTTTAGAACCAAGAATTCCGCATTGTTTATTTTTATCCATAAAATCAGTTGCCTTTTGAAGAGACATCCCTGAAATTTTAGTGTCAGGATTAAGCAATAAAATATATCTTCCCTTTGCTCTTCTAATCCCCTGATTATTTGCTTTTGAAAAACCAAGATTCTTATTATTTAAAACAACTTTTAGTTGATTATTGTCTTGTTCTATTTTTTTTAACAAATCTTGGCTACCGTCCTTTGAATTGTTGTCAATGACGATTATTTCATATTTTAATTCTTTAGCATTTTTAAAAATAGACAATAAACATGCCTCAACAAGGGCTTTAACATTCCAACTAACAATAATAATAGACAAGGTCATATTTTTTGATTTATTAATTCTATCATTTTTTTAATTTTCGGTTGCCAGTCTTTAGTTTCTGCAATTTTTTTTCTTTGCTGGCTTGTTTCTATTTTATCACTTTTAAGAGCCAAGTCAATTTTTTTATTAAAATCAACATAATCTTTAGCAATATAAATCAAATGGGAAAACTTTTCCACACCAGAAGCAGGCGTGGTTACAACTGGCTTACCACAAGCCAAATATTCCAAGGCCTTTAAAGAATATGTATATTTAATAAATTCATCTAATTTATGCGGAATAATTGCTAAATTAAAACCATTGATATAACGTGGCGTTAATTTGTACGATTTTCTCCCTAAAAAATAGATATTTTTATATTTTTTTATTTTTTTAATTTCAATAGCCGGCCTCCTGAATTTTCTTAAAAAAACAGGCCAAATAGGACCAACTAAAACAAATGACTTGTCTGGATTTTTTTTAGCAAGATATTCCATTAAATCCAAATCAATTCTGTTTTGAATTGTTCCAACATAGCCAATAATTGGCCTGGTTATTTTGTCTAAATCTTTTAAGGGCTTTGTTTGTTCTGCTTTTGCAAAAAAATTAAAATCAACTCCATTTGCAATCCAATGAACATTTTTAGCTCCTAATTTTTTAAAAAAACTAAGCTGATTCTCGGAAACCGTAAAGATTAGGTCGCTTGCTTGAGAAATGATTGAATAATTATCTTTTAATGTTTTTTTAAATAATGAAAAAGATGGATGATGAGTCCAAATGTCAACAGCATCAAAAATAAATAAATCTGATTTTATCCCGCTGGGTTGGGTTGGTTTATAAAAATAATCAACAAACATTGGTGAATATGACCAAGTTATTCTTTTTAATTCTTTATTAGCATTTTTTGATGACTCATTAATTTTATCTAAAATTTTATTAATTTTTTGAATTACTTTTTGTTTTGAAAAAATTGAATCAATGGTCGAAAAAATATAAAGTTCCGTAGAAAACTCATTACTTTTAACACACTTGGTTGTAATGTCTCTATAAATAACCTTGCCCTCTTGTTTATAAAATATATTTTCAAAAAATATTCTCAAAGCCCTTTTAAAAGTAAAGGGTAAAAAATCAACAGCAAAAATTCTAACAACTGATTCATTGTTTAATAAATTCTTAACAACATGATAATTACGATTAACAATTCCCTGCTTTCTTTCTGAGTGAGTAGACATATTAAACATTACTATCTCTAATTTCATATATTTTTCTTTTTTATTTTAATAATATCTTTAACAAACATAATTTCTTGTTTGGTTATCAATCCAAATAACAAGGCACTAGCAAAATAGACAATTATGCCAGAACTGACTGAAATAAGAATATGAACTTTTTCTTTTATTACTAAAAGCAAGCCAATCATTGCGATTGAACAAATTATACTTAAGCCAATCTTTTTAAAAAAATACTTAAATCTTATTTTAATAATTTTTGATGATAAATAAACTTCAAACAAGAAAAGCATAAAAAAGCCAAGCAAAACAGATAAGGCAGCCCCATTATGTTGATAAAGAGGAATAAAAATTAAATTAAAAATAACGAATAAAGCAGCTCCCAGACCATGCACAAGCGTATTTGCTTTTTGTTTGTCACAAGCATTTAAAAAGCCAGCTATTATATAATCAAAAAACATAAACGGGATTGCTAAAGAAATGAAAATTAAAGAAAATCTAGCTGACAAATAATCTTTGCCATAAATAAATAAAATAATTTCTTTTGACAATAACAAGAAACCAAACACCAATGGAATTGCAATAAACATTAAATAAAAAATCCCTTTATGAAACAAGTCATTTAAATATTTTTTTGACCTAACAAAATAATAGCTAAAAGCAGGATACAAAACCGTCCCCAATGAGCCAGCTACTAAAACTAAAAACGAAACAGCTAATTTTTGAGAAGCCATATACCAGCCAACAAACTTATCTCCACTAATATGTTTAAGTAAAATTGTGTCAGCAGTGCCATAGATTTTGCCAAAAAGCATTGCTATAAAAAAAGGCCAAGCCAAAATCAATAAAGGTTTTAACTTTGGCCAATCAAATCTCGGTATAGGCCAAATATTTAGTTCTTTTTTTAAAAAGAAAATAGCATTTCCTAAATAAAAAAATGCTCCAATTAAAAGAGGCATCATGAGCCAAATCAAATCAGCTTTAAAATAAATTAAGAATAATCCAGACAATAACATTACTGTCTTGTGAACAATTATACCAATGCTTTCAAATTTTAAATTTAAAAATCCTCTAAAAACATGATAAATTAAAAGAGCCAAAGTATCTAAAAAAACTATTAAAAAACTTACATAAACCAATGTCTTAAGGATTGGCTCATACTCAAAGAAATTAACAACCCAATATATTAAAAAAAATGTGGCCAAACCTATAATAATACTAAATAATAAAATATTACCAAAATACTTAATTGTATTTGACTTATTCCTAGCAATTTCTCTTGTTAAGACCGGAAATAACCCAAAGTCTATTAAAATAGAAAAAAATGCAACAAAAGTAATTGCAAAAGTGTATTTTCCAAAATTAATTGCTCCCAGATAACGTGCTAAAAAAATAAAATATAAAAGAGCTATTAATTTTTGATAAACATAAGCAATAACTAAATAAAAAGTATTTTTTGCAGTTGAAATCATTTATAATAAATTAATCAATAAAACGTCCTCAATAAAGACGTTTTATCAAAATTATTCTATCAGTGAAATTATAAAAATTAACGCTTCTTCCATTGAGGAGCTCTTCTAGCTCTCTTTAATCCTGGTTTTTTTCTTTCTTTTTTTCTAGCATCTCTTTTTAAAAATCCGGCTGCTTTTAGCTCTTTTCTCCAATCAGGGTTAAATTTAATTAATGCTCTTGATATTCCTAAAAGAATAGCATCTGCTTGTCCTGTTTGTCCTCCTCCTTGAACTTTTATTTTAAACTGGAAATTATCTGCTTGTTTTAATAATTCAATCGGAGAAACAACTTTGTTTTTTAATTCTAATATATTAAAATATTTTTTATACGGTTGTTTATTTACATATATTTCCCCGCTTCCTTTTGAAAAAAATATAACTCTAGCAATAGATGTTTTTCTCTTGCCAGTAGCCCAAATTACTTGTTCTTGTTTGATTGTTTTCTTTAGAGCAATTTTTTTTACAACTTTTTTCTTTGGAGCAACTTTCTTTACAACCTTTTTCACAACTTTTTTCTTTGGAGCAACTTTCTTTACAACCTTTTTCACAACTTTTTTCTTTGGAGCAACTTTCTTGACAACAGTTTTTGACACAGTTTTTTTAACTGGTTTTGTTACTTGCTTGGTTGTTTTCTTTTTTTCTTTTGACTTTATTGGCATATATAAATAATATTTAAAATAATATGGATTAAGTTATTAATAATTATACTTAAAAACTTTAAAAAAAGCAAGATTATTTTTTAAATTTTTAATACTTCAGCTAATTTGGAACCGCGCTCCTTTTTAATAAAATTAAAAAACAAAAGCATTTGAATAACTATTTTGCTTATAATAAATCCGAATAACCATAAAAATTTTCCGAAAAACTTAAACAAAAAAAACAAAGCCACAGCAATACCAACTGAAATTTCTTTGGAGTAAGGCCCTACAAATTGGTTTATTTGAAAATTGATCATATTTGTTATAAGCATATCAATTGTTTCATTCCCCTTGATATCAACTCCCAATGAATCACTTAATTCTTGTTTTTTAGCATCAATCAGAGATAAGTCCAAGCTCCCCCCTAGCACTACTCCTATTGAAAGCATGTCTTCTATGGTTGCTTCTTGGTCATATATTGGAATAATTTTATTTATAAATGCAGACGCTGGCATTAATATCATGCTTGTAAACTCAACTGGAATTTCTATTTTATTTTGATCTAATTTGAGTAATGGATTATAATAATATACTACTGAAACAAGCAAACAAGCACTAACAAGAATCAATCCAATCCCTTTTTTATATATTTTCCTTAAGCAAAGATCTATTCTTTGTTTTTTTTCTTTTCTTATTAATTCATACCCTAATACTGTTAAAATAAATCCGCTCAACAACCAAGGTAAATAAATAAAAACAGGAAAGAAAAAAAAGAAAAATACCCAAACAACCAAAATAAATGGATAAATAATCTTGCGATTATCTATTAAAAGGTAAAATATTGATGAAATAATCAACCAAGATAACCAACTCAAAATTAAATAAATCAAACCAAAAACATTACTATTGCCTAATTGAAAAAAATTAAACAATGACAACCAAAAATTCATTCCAAACAGAAAAAAGAATATTACTAAACATAATATCTTGACATTTATTTTTGTTTTTAAGATTAAGTTGATGTTTGTTTCTTTCATATCTTTAATCATCATTAAAAAATCCAATTTTGTCAAATACAACTAAATGAATTCACGCAATAAAAATCAGGCCCCTTAATGGAGCCTGACCTTTGTCTGTAATAATTTAATTATTTCTTCTCCTCAACTTCTCCTTCAATTGGCCCTTTCTTATCCTTGTTTTCTTGCTCGTCCTTTTTCTTGCCCTGTTCTTTGCTTGCATCTTGTCCTGGCATTCCAGTCGGAGAAGTTTGTTGAGAGCCATATATTGCTTCACCAATTTTTTGAATTGAAGTATTCAATTCTTCAATTGCTTTTTTTATAACATCAATGTCATCCTTGTCTTTAACATCCTTTAAATTTTTTATTTTTCCTTCAATTTCTTGCTTATCCTCTTCCTTAACTTTATCTCCTGACTGTTTTAATGCTTTTTCAGATGTGCTAATCAAAACATCAACTTGATTTCTCAAATCAATTAATTCTTTCTTTGTTTTATCTTCAGTAGCAAATTTATCTGCCTCTTTTTTCATTTTAGCAATCTCTTCTTCAGATAAAGCAGAAGAATCCTTAATGGTTATATGTTGTTCTTTTTTAGTCGCCTTATCTTTGGCTGTCACAGTCAATATTCCATTAGCATCAAGTTCAAAAGTGACTTCAATTTGCGGAAGAGCCCTTGGCGCTGAAGGCAAGCCATCTAAGATAAATCTACCTAATGTTCGACTATCTTTAGCCATGGCTCTTTCTCCTTGTAAGATATGAATTTCTACTGATGGTTGATTATCAACAGCCGTTGAAAATGTTTGAGATTTTGAAGTTGGAACCGTGGTGTTTTTCTCAATCAATGGAGTTAAAACACCTCCCAATGTTTCAATGCCCAAGGTTAATGGAGTAACATCTAGAAGTAAAACATCTTTTACTTCTTCATCTCCTGATAAAATTGCTCCCTGAATTGCTGCCCCAGAGGCTACACATTCCATTGGGTCAACGCCTCTCTCTATTTTGTCTCCAAAAATATTTTGAATAAATTTTTGGACAATAGGCATTCTAGTTGGTCCGCCAACTAAAATAACTTTTTCAATATCACTTGCCTTTAATTTTGCATCATTAATTGCTTTTTCAATTGATGAATTGCATTTCTGAACAATTGAGTCTACTAATTCTTCTATTTTTGCTCTGGTTATCTTCATGTCAAGATGTTTTGGTCCTTCATTATCTGCGGTAATAAACGGCAAGTTAATGCTTGTTTCCAGGGATGAAGAAAGTTCTATCTTAGCTTTTTCAGCAGCTTCTCTAATTCTCTGCATAGCCATTTTATCATTTTTTAAATCAACCCCTTCTGCTTGTTTGAATTCTCTTGAAATATAATCAATTAAAACTTCATCCATGTCTGTGCCGCCAAGATTAGTATCGCCCGAAGTTGACTTAACTTCAAAAACTCCATCACCAAAATTCATGATTGTAACATCAAGTGTTCCTGCTCCAAAATCAAAAACAAGCACTTGTTGGTCTTTTTCTTTTGCTTTATCAAGCCCATAAGCTAATGAAGCAGCAGTTGGTTCATTAACCAACCTAAGTACTTCCAAGCCAGCTATTTTGCCAGCATCCTTGGTTGCTTGACGTTGTGCATCACTAAAATAAGCTGGCACAGTAATAACTGCTTTTTCAACCTTATCTCCTAAATACATTTCAGCATCTTTTTTGATTTTTTGAAGAATAAAAGATGAAATTTGTTGTGGGGTGTATTCTTTATCAGATATTTTGTACTTATAATCTGTTCCCATTTTCCTTTTAGCTCCAAAAATTGTGTTGGCTGGATTAGCAATTGCTTGTCGTCTGGCTGGCTCCCCTACCAAGAGTTCACCGTCCTTTGAAAAAGCAACATAAGATGGGAATGCCTTGCCACCAACAATTGTTGTTCCTTCTGCTGAAGGAATCATTTTTGGTTTGCCTGCTTCCATATAACAAGCAGCAGAATTTGAAGTTCCTAAATCAATACCAATAACTTTACTCATAAATATACCTCATTTTATTTGATAAATAACTACCTGTCTGAAAAATCATCCAGAATATTTTTTAATAGTAGTTAGATACAATTAATTAATTTATTTTATTTAATAATTACCTTGGATGAACGAATTACTTTTCCCTTTACTAGATAACCTGCTTGAACTTCTTTGTCTATCTTCCCTAAATCACCTACTTTACCTACTGCTTCATGATAAAGAGGGTCAAATTCCTCTCCGTTTGTTTTTATTCTAGTTATTCCTTGTTTTTTTAAAAAATCTTCTAATTGTTTTTTAATCTGCTTTATGCCTTTAACCCATTTTTCTTGTTTGACTGTGTTTGAATAATCCTTTAAAAGACCATCAAAACTATCTAAAATTGGCAACAAATCTAAAATTAATTCTGAATTAGCAAATTTTATCCAATTTTCTTTTTCTTTTGCTATCTCTTTTTCTCTGTTCATATAATCTGCTTTTGTTCTTCTCCAGCCATTAAGATATTGCTCTTTTTCTTGTTCTAGTTTAGCTATTTTAGCTGTGGTCTTGCTTGTTTGTTTTTCTTTGCTTGTCATAAAAACTTTTATATATTAAAAAACATCCCTTTAACTTCATTTATTAAAGCTATATTCTTGCCATAATCCATTCTAGTCGGGCCCAGAATACCAATTAAAATTTGTTTATTACTATTAGTAGATGAAAAGTTAGTTAAAACAGCACTACAAAAATCATCAAGTAAATTTTTTCTACCTATAAATATTTCTGTTTCTTGTTCCATTGAATCAGAAATATTTATCACTATTTTATCTAAATGGTCAATTATATTTGAAATATCACAAACCGCGTTTGATTCGTAAAACTCTGGCTGATTAAACAAGTGACTCAAGCCCGTGTAAAAGAAAAAATCATTATCAATTGATAGAAAACTTAATTCATTAGACATTAAAGCCATTTTTCTGATAATTGTTTTCATCAAAGCTTGGTTTAAAACATCTTGCTTTATTATATTAGCCAAAATATTTAATTCTTTTTTGGAAAGTTTTGGAATAGCTATTTCTTCTCCTGTTTTAGAAAAAATTAATTTTTCTACATAATACTTAAATCCTTTAATAGTCGGCACCCGACCAGCTGAAGTATAGGGTTGGTAAATATAATCTTTCTTGGCTAACGCTATCATCTCATTTCTGATTGTGGCTGGACTTACTTTTATTTTAAATTTATTAAAAAGATAATCAGACCCAATTGGTTGTGCTGTTTTTATATATTCTTCTGTAATTAATTTTAGAATTTCTTCTCTTCTTTTTTTCATTAAAAACATTATAACATATAATTAGCACTCGTCAAGCTAGAGTGCTAAAAATTGTGGATAAATATTTATTTTACTAAATCTCTAGCTAAATCATCTATGTCTCCCGCTCCCATAATTAAAACAATGTCATTTTTTTTGATATTTTTTAATGTTAATTGCTTGGCAATTTTTAAATCTTTAGCATAAAAAACATTTTTATCAGGCTGAACTTGTTTGATTGCTTTAACTAAATCAACTGAACTTATTTTATGTTTTGATTGCTCTCTTCCAGTCACATTATAAATCTCTGGAATAATTAAAAAATCCGCACCCAAACAACTTTGCTTAAACTCATTAAATAATTTCTTTGTCCTATTATGATGATGTGGTTGGAAAATAACAAAGATTCTTTTATTAGGATAAAACTCTTTGGTTGAAGCAATGGTTGATTCAATGGAGGTTGGATGATGAGCATAATCAGAAATAATAATTGCTTTGTCTCTTTCCCCTACCCTTTCAAACCTTCTCCAAATACCATTAAAATTAGTCAATGTTTTTATGATGATTTTCTTATCTATATTAAAATACAAAGCCGTCGCAATTGTTGCCAAACAATTATAAATATTAAACCTACCTGGCACTTTTATTCTTATTTTATTTGATTGATTATCAGTGCATAAATCAAACTCTTGCCAGCCATTACCAGTTTTAATATTTTTAGCCATTACATCTGATTTATTTTTGATGCCATAAGTTATTACTTGTCTAGCTATTTTTAATTTTGATAAATAATAATCATCCGAATTTAAAATTAAAATTCCATTTTTAGGAAGATTATTGATATATGTTTGAAAAACACGAACAATGTGATTGATGTCTTTATAAAAATCAAGATGGTCTGCTTCTATATTAGTCAAAACTATAATATTTGGATAAAGATTTAACATATTGGCCTTGTATTCACAAGCTTCAACTAAAAAATAATTTGAATTACCCTGCCTAAAATTGCTCTGCCATGAAAAAATCTGACTACCAACTATAACGGTTGGATCTAATTTTCCCTTAACTAGCACAAGACCCAACATTGAAGTAACCGTGCTTTTGCCATTTGTGCCAGAAATAGCAATAGTAAATTTTTCTTTACTTAATTCTCCTAAAAATTCTGTATAAGAAAAACAAGGAAGATTAAACTTCCTGGCCATTTGTCTTTCAGGGTTATTAATTGGCACGGCTGAAGAATAAATCAAACAATCTACATCTTTTGTTACATTAACCCCTTTATGATGACTATAAACCTTTGCTCCTAAGTTAGCTATTTCTTTGCTTGTGGCTGATGATGAAATGTCAGCACCAACTACAAGTTTATTTTGTTGAAGCATCATTTTAGCCAGAGCGCTAAGACCAATACCACCCATGCCTACAAAATAAACTTTTTTAATTTTATTTAAATTAATTCTTTTTTTGGGCATATGTTTTAAGAATTAATTCTGCTATTTTTCTAGATGATTGACTATTATTTATTTTAGCTATATTCCTGCTCTTAAGAAATAACTCCTCTTTGGCAGACAATAAAGACCTTACCTTGTCTGTGATTGCGTTAGCACTTAATTTTGACTGAGGTAAAAGCCAGCCAGCATTTTTATTAAAAAAATATTCAGCATTATTTTCCTGATGAGAATTAGGAATAGGAATTATGATAACTGGCTTTGCCAAAACACTAACTTCTGTTAAAACACCCATGCCAGCCCGCGAAATAATTAAATCTGCTCCAGCATAAGCATCTGGCATTTGTTTATTTAAAAACTTATATTGATGATAATTAGAATGATATGGAATTTTATCATACTTTTTACCAGTAATATGAATTATTTGACAGAATTTTGTCAATTCAGGCACGGCTGTAAAAATTGTTCTATTTATCTTATCAGAGCCAGTACCACCTGAAATAACTAATAAAACAGGCAAATCATTTTTTAAATTAAAAAATTCAATTGCTTTATCTTTGCTACCTTGTAATATAAAATCTCTAACCGGATTACCTGTTAAAACTGTTTTCTTATTATTAAAGTCATTCAATGATTTGTCTAAACTAACTGTTATTTTGGTGGCTATTAATGATATTAATTTATTTGCCAAACCAGGCAAAACATCTTGCTGATGAATAAAAATCTGCTTTCTTAATAACCAGCCAGCCCAAGACAATGGCACGGCCACAAACCCGCCTGCGCTTAAAATAATAACTGGCTTGTATTTTAATATAATAAAAATTGACTGGATGAAACCCATTATTATAAAAAAGGGGTCAATAATATTTTTAAAACTAAAATATCTCCTTAACTTGCCTGAGAAAATTGACTTATATGGAATGTCCACAAAACCAACCATTTGTTTCTCAGGAATTCCTTGTTTGGTGCCAACAAACAAAAACTCTGCTCTAAAATTAATTTTTTTTATTTGTTTAGCAATGGCAATTAAAGGAGCAACCGAACCGCCCGTGCCACCTCCCACTAATATTATTTTCATATTTTTATTATACATTGTTTTGGGTGAAAAGACAAAGCGCCCATTTTTAAATGAGCGCCTATTGTTTGGATTAAGTGTTAAGAAATAAATCTAATTGGGCTGGATTGCTCTTTTCTTTAAAGCTTGCTTCAAAAATTCCTCTACAAACTTTGTATAATTCACCTTTTTGTTTTGGCGTAAGCTTGAGAACATCATAACTCTGCAAAACTTCATCAGGAACAACTCTTGAAGCAATTACTACTTTTTCCTTCTCATAATCAAACACGCATCTAACTGTGAGGTAATCATTAAAAACCGTCTCTATATCAGTAACTATTCCATTATCATTTCTTATCACTTTTTGAATTTTAAACATCTCTCCTCCTTGTGTTTTTTTTTGTTTTGTGATTTAATAAATTTACTTATCACTACTTATTAAATAATATAGCAAAAAAATTTAAAAAAGTCAAGATATTGAAATATGAAACTAGTAATTGTAGAATCGCCAACCAAAGCCAGAACAATCAGCCGTTTTTTAGGTAATAATTTTATAGTTGAATCATCTAATGGACACATAAGAGATCTTCCTAAAGGAAATTTAGGGATTGATATTGATGAAACAGATGATTTTGAAATAAAATATGTTATTCCTAGAAAAAAGTCAAAACACGTCACCAAATTAAAAAAAATATTTGAAAAAGCTGATGATGTTTATTTAGCCACAGACGAGGATAGAGAAGGAGAAGCAATTGCCTGGCATATTTATGAAATTCTAAAAACACATAGTCAAAAAAAGAAAATAAAAGACAAGACATTTTTTAGAATTGCTTTTCATGAAATTACAAAATCAGCCATTAAACAAGCCATTAAAAATCCAACTGAAATTAATATGGCCATGGTTAATGCTCAACAAACTCGACGAATATTAGATAGATTAGTTGGCTACAAATTATCTCCATTTTTATGGAAAAAAATAACCAAAGGGCTCTCAGCCGGACGAGTTCAATCACCAACAGTCAGGTTAATAGTTGAAAGAGAAACAGAAATAGCTAAATTCATACCAACGGAATATTGGTCAATTGAGGCCTTGTTACAAGGAACAACTAATGATAAAACAGAGTTTTTGGCAAACCTCATAAAAAAAGATGATGTCAGGATTGCCAAACTAGATATTAAAACAACTAAACAAGCAGACGAGATTAAACAAGACCTAATCAAGGCAGAATACAAAGTTTTAGACATTAAAGATAAAGATAAAAACAAATATACCACTCCCCCTTTTAAGACTTCTACCTTGCAACAACGAGCAAATCAAGAATTAGGTTTTTCAGTAAAAAAAACAATGTTTGTGGCCCAAAAACTTTATGAAGGAATACCATTAGAAGGAAAACAAGCAGCTGGTTTAATTACATATCTAAGAACAGACTCTCTCAACCTGTCAGAAGATTTTCTAAAACAAACAAAAGAATATATTTTAAACAAATACGGCAGTGAATATAGTAAATTGACAAGATATAAAACAAATAAAAAAACAGCTCAAGAAGCTCACGAAGCAATTAGACCAACTGATTGTACTAATACTCCTGATAAAATAAAACAATACTTGGACAACAATCAATACAAGTTATATGACTTAATTTGGAGAAAAGCAGTTGCTTCTCAAATGACTGAAGCAAGAATTAATACTGCTACTATAAAAATACAAGCTTTAAAAAAACAAACAAAATACGAACTAAAAACTTCTGGATCAAGTATAAAATTTGCTGGCTGGCTAAAACTATATCCAGATAAAATGAAACAAATTATATTACCAAATATAAAAATAGATGAAACATTAAAACTTTTAAAAATAAACAACAAACAACATTTTACAGAACCTTTGCCAAGATATACTGAAGCAAGTTTAATTAAAACATTAGAAAAATATGGTATTGGCAGACCATCAACTTATTCTCCAATAATTTCAACAATTCAATTAAGAAATTATGTAACCAGAGAAGACAAAAGATTTCGCCCCACTGAAATAGGTGAATTAGTAAATAATTTCTTAATCAAGCATTTTCCTGACATTGTCAATTATGAATTTACTGCTAAAATGGAAGAAGATTTAGATAAAATAGCTAATAATGAAATAAATTATATGAAAATGATAAAAGACTTTTACAAACCATTTAAAAAAAATCTAGACAAAAAAGAAGAAGAAGTGGCTAAAAAATCATTTGATGAAAAAACTGACAAGAAATGCCCAAAATGTGGAGAATTATTAATTATCAAGATGGGCCGATTTGGAAAGTTCATTGCTTGTGCTGGTTTTCCAAAATGTAAATTTACAGAGAACCTAAAAGGAAAAGACAATAAATCAAAAGAAAATAATGGCACTGGTATTAAATGTCCTAAATGTCAAAAAAATGAAATTGTGAAGAAAAAAACCAGAAAAGGAAGATTTTTCTTTGGCTGCCCTAGCTGGCCTAAATGTGATTTTGCTTTATGGAATGAACCAATTGATAAAAAATGTGAAAAATGTGGTAGCTTGTTAACAAAAAATGGTAAGAAAATAAAATGTAGCAACAAAGAATGTGATTTTATTTTATCTTAAAGCCGGAGTGGTGGAATTGGTATACACGTGCGATTCAAAATCGTATGGACTTAGTCCTTGAGGGTTCGAGTCCCTCCTCCGGTACCATTACTAAAATATAAAAATAAAACAACTCTTGTATTAAATGTAGAGTTGTTTTTATATTTTTTTCTCTTGCTAAAATAAAAAAGTAGCGGTGGCGGGAGTCGAACCCGCGACACATGGCTTATGAGTCCATTGCTCTACCGCTGAGCTACACCGCCAATGGTTGCGGGGGAAGGATTCGAACCTTCAACCTTCAGGTTATGGGCCTGACGAGCTGCCATTGCTCTACCCCGCGTCAATGACTTCTAAATATATAATAACACAAACAAAAAAATAATCAAGTCAAAACTAAAGGGCTGTTTTTGTAACAGCCCTTATTTTTTTTATTCAACTATTTGGTTTTTCTTATTAGACAACTTAACAATAACCAGATAAGCCAGAATCATTACAATTAATCCCATGATTGAATTAGATGTCCATAACCAACTTAAAAAACCACATATCAATGCCAGGGCGGCTGCGAGTTTTTTCATTTCTGTCATTCTTTCTGTTTCGTCCATCTTGACCTCCTTTTTATTTCTTGTTTATTTTTCAAATCTATTTATATTTTAGCATAAAAATTTTATATTGACAAAATTTAAAAATTATGACATGCTCTATATATTATAAAGAAAAATATTTTTGCTCATTAAAAAAGGAGAAAAAAATGAGAAAAAAAGCTACTAGCATGAAAAAAAAGATTAGCAAAACACTACTCCAACTTCTTTCTATTGTAATAGGAGTAATTCTAATTGTAAAAGGAGGAAAACTAGCAATACTCCATATAGTAGGATTAGGCGGGTTTATATTGCTCTGTATTGGGCTATTCATGTTGATACTCGGACCATTGCTAATTTCAAATTCTGTGGATAAAACAAAAGGCTCTTAGAAATAAGAGCCTTTTTTTATTTTAAACACCTTTGCTTTGTTGGTCGAAATTTTATGCGTAAAATGGCTATTGAAAAAGACAATGGATTTGTACTTAGAGAATCCTTATCCAAAAGAAAGATGCCCCTCTTATTAGTCTTGTTAGGGACTGGTTTTGACACGCTGAGATAAAAGATGGTTGGTTAATAACGCACAAATAATAGACAGAACAATACCACCTAAAACATCTGTTGGATAATGGACCCCCACAAAAACTCTGCTAACACCTATTAAAAAGGCAAAAACTAACAAAATTGAACCAAATCTTTTCCAATCATAAAAAACAATAATGGCCATGATAAAAGAATTAGCAGTATGATGAGATGGAAACGAAAAATCCTGAACAAGCATCTTAAATTTTGTTAATTGATAAATCTCACTATAAACTAAAAATGGCCTGGGCCTAGCAATTATTTGCGAGATCAAATAACCAAATGACATTACTAGTACAAAGCCAAGCATAAATTTAAGAAAAATATATAAAATTTTTCTTTTTTTATTAAAAAGAAAATAAACAAGAAAAATAATCAAAGGCATGAATAAAATCAAAAAATCAGTAATTATGATTCCTATCATATCAAGCCATAAAAATTTTCCCGCAAAGCTATTAATATATTTTAAAATTATGTAATCCATAAAAACACACCATTAAAACTTGTTAGAGCAAAACTTGACAGGAAACTGCCAAACTACCAGGACTGCCTAAGTCAGACCCTGGCAAGTTACTTAGGGGCCTTCAACAATTTCACTTAGTTACTTAGGGGCCTTGCCCCTAAGTAGATATTGAACACGAATCTCCTGAATTACTTCACTTAGGGGCCTTGCCCCTAAGTAGATTACAAATCAATAATCAGTAATCAATAATCAACAATTTCACTCTTCCTTAGTTACTTAGGGGCCTTGCCCCTAAGTAGATTACAAATCAATAATCAGTAATCAATAATCAACAATTTCACTCTTCCTTAGTTACTTAGGGGCCTTGCCCCTAAGTAGATATTGAGCACGAATCTCCTGAATTACTTCACTTAGGGGCCTTGCCCCTAAGTAGATTACAAATCAATAATCAGTAATCAATAATCAACAATTTCACTTAGGGGCCTTGCCCCTAAGTAGATATTGAGCACGAATCTCCTGAATTACTTCACTTAGGGGCCTTGCCCCTAAGTAAAAAATCGGGCCCTGGCAGACTTATTAATTACCAATTAGCGATTATTAATTACCAATTAGCGATTATTAATTACCGATTATATTTATTAGTTGGGTTTAAAAAAAAGATTCCACCAGATTTTTATATTTGATGCTTGTTTTTCAAAAAAACCTTTATTTTGCTCATCAACATCATCTTCTACTGGAACAATAACTATAACATCTTCGCCTGGTTTTTTTAATCCCATTTTTAAACGAGCCTGTTTTTCTTTAAAATATTCTGTTTTACTTTTTTCAATCTCTTCTAAGTAATTCGTATTTTTGGCTGTTAATGATTCAACTTGGCTCTGTATTCTTGATAATTCTTTTTTTAAATAAATCTTTGTATTAACTTCCCTTATCAAGGAAAGCATTAAAATAAAAATAAATAATATTAAAACATAAAATAATATTTTAGAAGAAATAATACTTTTTAAACTTGATTCTTTTTTTCTAGGCATAATTTATCCTTTCATTAATTTCCAATAAACATCTGACGGTATATTTACCTTTCCTGTTTTCATCATTCTCTTTTTGCCTTTTTTTTGTTTGGCTAATAACTTCTTCTTTCTCGTGACATCTCCTCCATAAAGCTTATCCGTAACATTTTTTCGTAAAGCAGGAATTTTTTCAGAAGCCAAAATTCTATTATTAATAGCTGCTTGTATTTTGACTTCAAAAAGTTGTCGAGGTAAAAGTTTTTTTAATTTTTTAACAATTTTTCTACCATGAATATAAGAAAAATCCCTATAGACAATAGATGCTAATTGCTTAACCACATCACCTGCAATTAAAATATCCATCTTAACTACATCAGTGGGCAAATAACCAATAATCTTATAGCTATAAGAAGCATACCCTTGCGATACACTTTTAAGCTTGTCATAAAAATCAGCCAGCAGTAATGCAAATGGTATGTGATATATCAAGATAACTTGCCTTTGTTTTGATATGCCCGAACCGATATACTTAATTTCTATAAATTTATTGCCTGATTTTTGTGCCATTGAAAATTCTGTAATAAAGTTCATAACTGAACCAAGCGACTCTTCTGGCATAATAATTTTTATAACCACCCAAGGCTCTTGAACCTGTGTTATTGAAGAATCATTTGTAAAATCCAAAGGAGAACGAATTGTCTTAAACTCTTTTGCTTGATTATCTGAAAAGACTCTATAAGCAATATTAGGATATGTGACAACCAAATCCAATCCATATTCTCTCTTTAATCGCTCCTGAACAATATCAAGATGGAGCATCCCTAAAAATCCAACTCTAAATCCCTTGCCAAGCACAGAGCTACCATCAGCAGAAAATCCTTCTGGTTGAAAATTTAAACTAGAATCATTTAATTTTAATTTTAATAAAGCGTTTTTTAATTTTTCAAATTCATCGCCATTTTTCGGATATATACCAGCAAAAACCATTGACAATGGTTCTTCATATCCTGGCAAAGCATCAACATTATCACCATCCAAACAAATAGTATCTCCTACTCGACATTTTTCAATATCTTTTAAGCCAGTTGAAATATATCCAATTTCTCCAGCAAACAAATTGTCTTTGGCTACTAAATCTGGTGAAAAAAAGCCCGTTTGAGTAACAATTGTTTTAGTTTTAGTTCCCAATAATTTTATTTTATCATCTTTTTTAACAACTCCATTAAAAACACGAACAAAGGCAATCACTCCTCTGTAGTCATCAAAAAAAGAATCATAAATTAATGCTTGAAATGACTTTACTGAATCTATAACCGGCGACGGAACTTTATCTATTAAAACAGCTAAAACTTGCTCTATGTTTTTCCCATCTTTAGCAGATATACAAACAATATCATCCTCTTCTATTTCCAGTAAATCCACTAATTCTTTTTTCCGTTTATCTAAATCAACTCCAGACAAATCAATTTTATTAATAACGGGAATAATTACAAGATTTTGTTTTTTAGCCAAATAAAGATTTGCTAAAGTTTGTGCCTGTATCCCTTGCCTAGCATCAATCAACAAAATAGCTCCTTCCACTGCTGCTAAAGAACGAGAAACTTCATAAGAAAAATCCGCATGCCCAGGCGTATCAATTAGATTTAAAATATATTGTTTATTGTTTAAAGAATAATTCATTCTAACTGGCTGTAATTTAATCGTAATCCCCCTTTCTCTTTCTAAAGCCATTTTGTCAAGATACTGTGGCTTCATTTGTTCTTTCTTAACCGTGCCTGTTATTTCTAAAAGACGATCAGCTAAAGTTGATTTCCCGTGGTCAATATGAGAAATAATACAAAAATTACGAATATTTAAACTTGTCATAAAATTAAACTATCTTTTTTTTAAAAAATATAAAAATATTTTTATTTCCTTAAACTTAAAAACAAAGCTCATCAAAACATAAAACAATATGCCTGCTAATCCTGATACGACTAATTGAATAAAAACACCTAAAAATGTATGCATATTCACCATATCACCAATTTGATACTTAACTACCTGTACAACCACAACCATTAAAGCAGATAAACCTATTATCTTAAAAAATGAATTAAAAATTTCAGCTGTGTTTAATTTATTTTTTTTATTAAAAGCAATATACAATAAAGATATATTAATAATAGAAGAAAGAGAAAAAGCTAAAGCCAGTCCATAAACCCCCATTATTGGGGCCAATAAAATACACCCCACAATATTAATCGTAAAACTTATTAAAGCAATTTTAACTGGCGTAACCGTGTCTTGGTATGCATAAAACGACCTTGCGAAAACAGGAATCAATGTTTGGGCAAATAAAGAAAAGGAAAACCATCCCAATGTTTGAGCTGTCAAAACAGTGTCTTTCCACGAGAAAATACCTGTTCCTAAAATTATTCGGACAATCTGAGTTCTCAATAGAATAAACAACACTGAAACAGGAATTATTAAATAAGCAATATATCTGATTGTCCTTGAAAATTGATGTGCAATCAAGCCATACTCTTTGTCAATAACTCTTTTGCTTAAAAGTGGAAAAAGTGAAACAGCAAGAGATATGCCAAAAATACCAACTGGCACACTTATTAAATTAAAAGCCAAGCTATAAACAGCTACTGACCCAACTGCAATAGTTGAAGCAATAAATGTTATTACTATAAAATTAAGCTGTGAAACAGCCAAACCAAAACAACGAGGCAACATTAATTTTAATATTTTCTTTACAACTGGGTCAAAAATATTAAATTTATAAGACCATTTAAACCCTAATTTAAAAAACATTGGTATTTGTATCAATAAATGAAGGAAAGCCCCTAAAACAACTCCCCAGGCCAGGCCAAGAATTCCTAAATTAGTTTTAGTTAAAAATAAAATACCAAAAATAATACCAATATTATACATCACAGGAGCTAAACTATAAACTAAAAACCTTCTTAAAGCAGTTAACACACTACTAACTACATTGCTTAGTGTAAAAAACAAAGAACCAAGTAACATAATTCTAGTTAAAGAAACAGTTAAAGACTTTGTACTCTCATCAAACCCTGGCACCATTATATCAACAAGCAAAGGAGCAAAAATAAAAAATATAATACTAAAAATAAAAATTATTAAAAACAAAGAATTTAAAACTAAATTCGTAATTCCCCAAGCTCTTGTTTTATCTTTTGAAAAATGCTCTAAAAAAACAGGAATAAAAGCAGATGAAAGAGCTCCAAAAACAAGAATTTGAAAAACCAAATCAGGTAAACGAAAAGAAGCATAATAAGCATCCAAAACATTACCAGCTCCAAAATTACCACTTAAAAGACGATCCCTAAAAAGACCTAAAATACGACTAATAACAGAAAAAAGAGCAATGATAATTGCTCCACCTGCAACAGTATTTTGCGCATTAAAACTTTTACTTAACATATAAATTAACAAAATCTAATATTTGCTTTTTAAATCTTTTATCTCCAAATCCTGAAGCATGTTGTTGGATTATATTAGAATCAAATTTTTTATAATCAAACTTAACAACTGCTTCTGCTAAACTTTCCCATGTCTGCTCACTAAAAAAACTACCTGTTTTATCTTGAATAACTGTTTCAGTTGCACCACCAGAATTATAAGCAATTACTGGTCGGCCACTAGCCATTGATTCAACTGGTGTAATGCCAAAATCCTCTTCTTGAGGATGAATAAATGCCTTTGCTTTAGACAAATAATCTGCCTTATCTTGGTCAGAGACAAATCCTAAAAATTCGATATAAGGACCAGCTATTTTTTTTAATTCTGCTATATTGCCCGTGCCAATAACTTTTAAAGGAATTTTCAGTTTATTAAAAGCTCTGATTGCTAAATCTACTTTTTTATAAGGTCTAAATCTTGAAACAAGCACATAATAATCTTCAAGCTTTTTTGAAACTTTAAATTTATCAACTTCAACCGGAGGATAAACAACTGCAGACACTTCTCTACGATAATATTTTTTAATTCTATCTGCTATAAATTTTGAATTTGCTAACAAATAATCAGGCCTTTGAGCTGCTATAAAATCCCACTTTCTTAAATTTGTTAAAATAATTGGCAAAATCTTTTTAACTAACTTTTCTCCACCAGACAATCCTTCTAAATAATTATATGTATCAGACCATAAATATCTGGTAGGCGAATGTATGTAAGAAATATGAACTGTCTGGGGCTGAGTTATTACACCTTTACTATAAGCCGAGCTATCTGAAATAACTAAATCAAAATTACTTAAATCAAATCTTTCAATAGCGCTAGGCATTAATGGTAAATACCACCTATATTTTTTAACTGCTAATGGCAAGTTTTGAATCGGAGAAGGCCTAATATCCCAATCTTTAAATTTTTCTCCCATTACTTGCTCGTTATAAAATAAAGTAAAAATTGGCGCTTTAGGCCAAATTTCATGAAAAGATTCTAAAACTTTTTCCGCTCCACCATATTGAGTTAAAAAATCATGAACTAATGCAACTCGCATATTTTTACTTTCTTTTAAATAATAAAAATTGACTAGCAATGGCAATTGAAGAATATGTCCCAATGCCAATCCCGACCATCATTGCTAAAACAAAATTCTTCATTGATTCTCCCCCAAAAAGATAAAGAACTAATAAAACCAACAAAGTTGTTAAAGATGTATTTAATGACCGAACAATTGTTTCATTTAAGGATGAATTAATTGCTTCGGCCATATGCTTAAACTTAAATGACAATAAATTCTCTCTTATCCTGTCATAAATAACAATTGTATCATTAATCGAATAACCCAAAACAGTCAAAATTGCTATTATAAAATCTATGTTTATTTCCGAGGAATTAAAATGATTAAAAATAGCAAAAAACCCTAACAAGATTAAAACATCATGAAATAAAGCCAATAAAGCTCCGGCTCCATATTTCCATGATTCTTTTTTACTAGAAATCCTGGCTAATTTTCTAAAAGCCCATGCCACATAAAGAATAACAGCTAGCAAAGCAAGCGTTATTGCCCATCTAGCATTTTTAGCTGCCTGCTCTCCAATCACCGGGCCAATTGATTCAAATCTTTGTTCTTCTACTTTTCCTAATTTGTCCAGCATGTCTTGATGTGTTTGTTGGTCTATATTTTTGAATCTTAAAATAAATCCATTATTTTTAGTTGCTTGAATTTTAATCTCTCCTAAATCATCAAAATCAGCCACCTTGTCTCTAACTTCATCCACGGTTGGACTTTCTTCTAAGTATTTTATTTCTAACATGCTGCCCCCTAGAAAATCAATTCCTAAGTTAAGACCAAAAGAAAACAAAGATAAGACAGAAATCAATAAAAGAGTTCCTGAAAAATAAAAAAATATTTGTTTATGTTTAACAAAATTAATCATGTTCTCGAGCTGTTAATTTTAAAAATGTTTTTGTGACAACAATAGCTGTAAACATGCTAACCAAAACACCAATGCCAAGGGTTAATCCAAATCCTTTTACCAAACCTGTCCCAAAACTATAAAGAATAAAACAAACAATTAAAGTTGTAATATTGCTATCCCTAATAGCTGTCCAAGCATGAGCAACCCCGTCATCTATAGCAGCAAAAATATGCTTGCCAATACGTTCCTCATCTTTTAATCGTTCAAATATTAAAATATTAGCATCAACTGCCATGCCTAAAGACAAAATAAAACCAGCTACTCCAGCTAAAGTAAGAGTGACTGGGATTAACTTAAACAAAGCCATTACAATTAAAGCATAAATAAGCAAGGCAAAACTAGCCAACAATCCCCTAAATCTGTAAAAAGAAATCATGAAAATTATAATAATCAAAAAACCTAACAAACAAGCCACAAAACTTTCTTGGACAGAAATTTTTCCCAAACTAGGACCTATGTTCTGTTGACCAATCAATTCTATTGGAACTGGCAAAGCACCTGCCACCAATCGTTGTGATAATTGCTTTGCTTCTTTTAAGGCAAATTTCCCTGTAATCACTGCCATGCCCGTGGTAATTGGTTCTCTAACTGTTGGAATACTTAAAGGAATATTATCAAGGAAAATAGCAACTGGTTTATCAACGTTTCTAGTTGTAATTTCACCAAATAATTTTGTTCCTTGTTTATTAAACTCTAAAGAAATTTCTGGATCATTTGTTTGCGAATTAAAGGTAACATAAGCTCTTTTTAATTGTTTGCCTGTTAACCCTGTATAATTCCATTCTGGCTGCTTAATCATTGTTTGCTCTGATTGAATAAAAAACAAAATATGACTAGCTTTTGCTTCTAATTCTCCATCTTCATTTGTTCTTTCATCAATTTTTTTAATAATATGATATCCAAATTGTGTTTCTACTAACTCTTGTGTAATCTCTCCAACTTTCAAATCTTCGAAAACAACTTTTTCAAATTCCGGCAACATGACTCCTTTTTTAAACCAATCAAGCACTCCCTTGTTTTCATCTGCGCCTGGCTCTTGAGAAAACTCGGCTACTAATTCTGAAAATTCTTGTTCTCCTTTTAAAGCCATAACTAATGCTTGGTCTGCTTTGACTTTAACTTCTTCATTAAAATTTTTTACTGCTTGTTTTTCTTCTGCCGTAATTTCTTTAACTGGTGCTTGCTCCTTGAATTCCAAAATAGGAGTTTCTCCAATCATAGCAATTGCCTTGTTAACATCTTTGATGCCTGGCAACTCAACCAGTAATCTCCAAGAATTACCTACATTAGCTGTTTGTACAACTGGCTCTGACACTCCCCAGACATTAACCCGCCGTTCAATAACATCTCTAACACCATCAATAGAAGAAGCCCTGTCCTTGCTTGGGATATCATCAAGATTCATTTGATAGGTTAACTGAGCTCCTCCTTGCAAGTCCAATCCTAAATGAATCTTTTGTTTTGAAAACCACTTATTCCCTGGCACCCATTCTGGCAACTGAGGAATATCAATTAGTAAAGATAAAACAGCTAAAGCGATGATAAAAACAAAAATTGTCCAAATTTTATTTCTTTCCATAAATATATGTATCTAGTTTTTGTATTTTAACAAAAAATAAATTTTTGTCCAGCTACTTAATCATATTTTGGATAACAACATTTTTTATATTTCTTGCCAGAGCCACATAAACAAATATCATTTCGCCCTATTTTAGTGCCTGTTTGTCTCTTAAACTCAATTTGTTTTTTAACAGTTGTTTTAGGAGCTCCCTGTAAATTCAATTCTTTAATAGAAGCGCTATGAACTTTGGCTGTTGGTCCAATTTTATAAACAGAATATACTATTTGTTTGTCTATTTCTTTTAAAAGCTGATTAAACTTTTTAAAAGATTCTCCTTTATATTCTATTAATGGATCTCTCTGCCCATAAGCTCTTAGCCCAATTCCTCCTTTTAAATTATCAATTATTTCTAAATGATTAATCCAACTTCTATCAATGTTCTGCAACCAAAGCGAACGCCAAATTTTAGTCATTATTTCCTCTTGCTTGTCTTTTAATGAAGCTTTAATATTTTCTTCTAAATTATTAAAAGCCTCCATGGCCTGCGTGGATAAATATTCTATTATTTTCTCTTTTGTCTGAATTGTTTTTTTAATAGATATTTGCCTAGTATTGCCTAAAATTGATTTACAAATACTTTTAAGTTCATTTATAATATTGTTTTCTGTGCGAAAAATAGAATTAATAGCAATATTTGTTTGTTGTATAAAATCATTTAATTTAGTTTCTTCAATATAATTATTTTGTTTAGGAAAATGACCATTAACAATAATACCTATCTCTGTCTTAACAATTTTTAAAATGGCTGATTTAATTTCATCGTGCTTCATTTTTAAAATTAGCTTTCTTTTAGAATAAATTGTCTCTCTATGCTTGTTTAAAACATCGTCATATTCTAATAAATGTTTTCTAGTATCAAAATTAAATCCTTCTACTTTTTTTTGGGCTGATTCTATTGATTTAGAAACAAGCTTGCTTTCAATTGGCATATCAACTGGCATTTTTAATCCTTCCATTAGGCCTGCTAAACGACTGCCTCCAAAAATACGCATTAAGTCATCTTCAAGAGAAATAAAAAATTGTGAAGAACCTGGGTCCCCTTGTCGGCCAGCCCTGCCTCGTAACTGGTTGTCTATTCTCCTAGCCTCATGTCTTTCGGTTCCAATAATATGAAGTCCTCCTAATTCTATTACCTTTTGCTGGGCATCAGGTTCAATAGGATTTCCCCCTAAAACAATATCTACTCCTCTCCCAGCCATATTAGTGGCCACTGTAACTGCTCCAACCCTACCTGCTTGAGCAATAATTTCTCCCTCTTTTTTATGATTAGTGGCATCTAAAACATTGGCTGATATCCCCTCTTTGGTTAACATATCTTTAATAATTCTATTCTTCTCTATCGCCCCAACTGTCTTTTCTCCAATTGCAAATCCACCCGTGCCAATTAAAATTGGTTGCCCTTGCTTATTCCTTTCTTTAACATCCTGAATAACTGCTGCTAATTTTGCCTGATTTGTTCTATAAATAACATCTGCTAAATCATCTCTTTTTCTTTGTTTATGAGTTGGTACAGCCAAAACTTCAAGTTTATAAATTTTATCAAACTCTTCTGCCTCTGTTAAAGCCGTGCCTGTCATGCCAGCTAATTTTTTATAATATCTAAAATAATTTTGAAAACTAACCGTAGCCAGTGTTTTTGATTCTTCTTTTATACTAACTCCTTCTTTGGCTTCAATAGCTTGATGTAGGCCTTCTGAATATCTTCTGCCAACCATTAACCTCCCTGTAAACTCATCAACAATAATAATTTCTCCTTTTTTAATAACATAATCTCTATCTTTTTGAAAAAGAACCATTGCCTTTAAAGCCACATCAATGTGATGAATTAAATTAAAATCATTATTCTCCCAAGGATCCTTACCAAGGGTCTCTGATAACTTATTCATTCCTTGTTCTGTCAATGTGACAGCTCTCAATTCTTCGTCTACAACATATTCCTTGCCAGACGTTAAGGCCTTGATTAAAATGGATAATTTTTGATACAAATCAGCTGATTCTTCTGCTTTAGCAGAAATAATAAGAGGCGTTCTAGCTTCATCTATTAAAATACTATCAACTTCATCAATAACAGCATAATTTAATTCTCTTTGAGACAACTCTGATTCAGCTTGAACTAAATTATCTCTTAAATAGTCAAAACCAAACTCGTTATTAGTACCATAAGTAATATCAGCCAAATAGGCCTGTTTTCTAGAAACCGGCCTAAGATATGATTCTTCTATCTTAAATCCTCCCATTTCATCTCTTTGTTTGTCTCTATCTAAATCATTTTCCTCTTTCAGATACAAGGGGTCATAAATAAAGGCTGATTCATGAACAATACAACTCACACTCATGCCTAAAGCATGATAAATCTGCCCCATCCAAATCACATCTCTTTTTGACAAATAATCATTTACTGTTATCACGTGAACACCTTTGCCCGCCAATGCATTTAAAAAAACAGCTAAAGTAGCTGCTAATGTTTTTCCTTCTCCTGTTTTCATTTCAATCACTTTCCCTTGATGAAGAGCAATTCCCCCAACTAATTGAACATTATAATGTCTTTGGTCTAAAGTTTTTTTACTCGCTTGTCTAACTAAAGCAAAAGCAAAAGGCAAAATACTATCCAATGATTGCCCTGCTTTTAGTTTTTCTTTTAATTGATTCGTTTTAGCAAGCAGTTCTTTGTTAGACAATTTAGCAAAATCTGATTCAAGAGCATTAATCTCCTCAACCATTGGATTGAGATTGTCTAATTCTTTTTCGTTTGGATTTTTAAAATATTTAGATATAAAAGACATTGATTTATTTTATTGATTTTAATTTTCTCATTATTTTTTGAGTAATTCTTTTTCTGGTTTGAATAAATCCTTTGTATTTTCTTAATTGTTGTTTTAATTTATCTTCAACTTGGTCAATGCTATTTTGAAGAGTTGAAGAAGTGGCTACTCCCCGCAAAATCCTGTCTGGCATTTTTAAGTTAACTTCCAGACGAAAAGAATTTTCTCTTGGCCTAGTAGCTCTATAACTAGCATCTATTTTTGCCTCCCATATTTTATTAGAAAAATGTTCCAATTTTAGAAGTTTTTTTTCTAAAAGATTTTTTGATTCTTGAGTTAAATTAATTCCTTGTGTAAAATATTTTATTTCCATAAAAAAATTTAATTAATTATTATTTTTTATTATATTAAAGGCGTGCCAGTCATTTCATCTGGTTTATCAATGCCCATTATTTTTAATATTGTAGGAGCAATATCTGCCAAAACACCACTAGGTGTCATTGTATTTAGGTCTACTTGGCTCAATAAAGCATCTTCTTTTTTTAAACTATTATCAATAATAATAAGTGGGACTGGATTATTATTATGTTCTTTGTCTATCTCTCCTGTCCTTAGATTAACTAAAACTTCTGCATTGCCATGGTCAGACGTAATCAAAACAGCTGTATTATTTTTTAAAGAAATATCTACAATTTGTCCCAGAATTTCATCTAATGATTCCAATGCTTCTATGGTGGCAGGTAAATTTCCAGTATGGGAGACCATGTCTGGGTTAGCAAAATTAATTGCCACAAACTTATATTTTTGACTATCAATAGAAAAAAGCGCTTGATGAAGAATTTCATAAGCTGACATAGCTGGCTTGGCGTCATAAGATGAAATTCCTGGTGAAGGAATTAATTTCCTGTCTTCGCCATCAAAAGCCTGTTCCCTTCCCCCGTTTAAAAAAAATGTAACATGAGCATATTTTTCTGTTTCAGCAATATGCATTTGTTTTAGCCCCTTATCACTGATTACTTTTGCTAATGGATTTTCAATCCTAACAGATGGAAAAGCAATTTTTACTGGCAAATCCTGCTCATATTCTGTCATGGTGCAAAAAAATAAATTTTTTATTTTAATTGTTTTAAATTGTTTAAAATCATCTAAAACTAATGCCCTGGTTAATTCTCTGGCCCTGTCTGCTCTAAAATTAAAAAATATAACTGCATCATTATCTTTTATTTTAAATGACTCCTGGTTAATCTCTTTTTTAATAACAACTGGCTTTAATTGCTCGTCGTAAACTTCTTGTTTATACGACTCTTGAATTGCTTTCAAAGGGTCTGTGTATTCTTTTTCTGCCAACCCTTTAACTATTGCCAAATAAGAAACCTCTATTCTATCCCATCTATTGTCTCTATCCATTGCCCAAAACCTGCCTGATAAAGTAGCAATCTGTCCCACGCCAATTGATTTTATTTTATCTAAAACATCGTTAATAAATCTCTGGGCTGAATCTCTAGGACTATCTCGTCCATCTAAAATAGCATGGATATATACTCTGGTAAAGTTATTTTTTTTAGCCATTTCTAAAAGAGCATAAAGATGGTTTAAAGAAGAATGAATATTGCCATTAGAAATAAGCCCCATTAAATGAAGGTCTGAATTATTTTCTTTAGCATGATTAATTGCTTGTAAAAATTCTTTATTGCTGAAAAAACTATTATCAATGATTGCTTGGTTAATCATGGGCAAGCTTTGCCAAACAATTTTACCAGCCCCTATGTTAAGATGTCCCACTTCTGAATTTCCCGGCTCTCCCCAACTAAGCCCAACTGCCTCTCCTGAAGACTGAATAACCATGGACGGATAAGCATTTACTAATTGATTAAAAACTGGCATTTTAGCTAAAGAGATTGCATTTCCTTGACTAGGAGGAGCAACCCCAAATCCATCTAATATGATTAAAACTACTGGTTTTATTTTATTAGAATTGGTTATCATAATTTTTATTTATATAAGCAAACTTTTGCCAGTCATTTTAGCTGGTTTGTCTTGCTTCATTATATCTAAAATAGTCGGAGCAATATCACTTAACTTGCCCTTGTTTCTTAATTTAATTGTCTTGAATTTTTCATCAACCAAAATAAATGGTACTGGATTTGTCGTGTGACTGGTATGAATTTCACTGGTATCTAGGTCTATCATTTTCTCTATATTGCCATGGTCAGCCGTAATAATGGTAGTATAATTATTTGCTTGACTATTTTTAACTAATTTTTTTAAAACAACATCAAGATGTTCAATGCTTTTTATGCCTGCTTGCAAATTCCCTGTATGTCCTATCATGTCTGGGTCGCAAAAATTAACAACAATAAAATCAGGATGGTCATCTTTAATTTTATTTATTATTTCATCACAAACAATATCTGAATTCATGTTTGGCACAACATCATAGGTTTTAACATCTTTAGATGGAATAAGTTTTTGCTCTTCATTAGCTACTTGGCCAGCATGTCCTCCGTTAAAGAAAAATGTAACATGAGCATATTTTTCTGTTTCAGCAATATAAAACTGAGTTAATCCAGTTAAAGCAATTGGTAAACTATCCTTAACTTCTATTGATGGATAAGCAACTCTAATATCTCCTAAATCAGGACCAAAATCAGTTAAAGCTATAAAAAAAACATCTACTATTTTTTTTCTTTTAAAACTATTTGGATTTTGGCTATTAAATTCTATCTGACAAAATGCTTTGGAAAGTTCTCTAGCCCTGTCTGAACGCAAGTTCATGAAAACAACCAAATCATTATCATCTATTAAAGCAACTGGCTTGTTAACATGGTTAGTTATTACTGTGGGCGAAATAAATTCATCTGTTTCATTTCTATTATAGGCCTGCACAATTGCTTGTTTAGCAGTCCGGGCTTTTCTGCCCTTGCCCAAGACTAATAAATCATATGCTTGTTCAGTGCTCTCCCATTTTTTCTTTCTATCCATTGCATAAAACCGCCCGCAAACACTAGCAATTCTAACTTTTATTTTATTATTAAAATGTGAATTATGATTATTTTCTTTAAAATCTTTAACAAACCTTTCTAAAATTTTGACTGCTTGATGTTGTGGAGAATCCCTGCCATCAGTAAAAAGATGAAGAAATACCTCTTTAATATTCTGTTTTCTTAAAAGATTAATCATGGCCAGCCAATGTTCTGGAGAAGAATGAGCACTGTTTTCTTCAGTTATCAGCCCCATTAAATGAACTTTTGATTGATTGGTTTTTAAATATCTGATGCCTTCAGCAAAAGCAGGATTTTTAAAAAAACGGGTGTTTTTAATACTTTTATTTATTTGAACTGCGTCATCCTCTACTATTCTACCTGCTCCTATATTCAAATGCCCTGCTTCTGAATTGCCTATTTGATTTTTGGGTAAACCAACCCTAGTGCCATGAGCGCAAAGTTCTGTGGATGGATATTTATTTTTCAAAAAATCAAAAAAAGGAGTGTTTGCTAACTCAATAGCATTGCCTTGATTTGGTTCGGCCACTCCCCACCCATCAAGAATAACTAACATGACAGATTGTCTTGTCTTGGATTTATTTATCATTAATTTACAAAATTACTATAGAATTTGTTGACTACTTATAAGTTCTGTCTCTATTTCCATTAATCGATTATATTTAGCCACTCTTTCTCCTCTATTAGGAGCGCCTGTTTTAATAAAATCAGCCCCAACTGCCACAGCTAAATCAGCTATAAAATCATCATTTGTTTCTCCAGAACGATGAGAAATAACAATCTTATAATTATTATCCTGAGCCAAGCTAATGCATTTCATTGTTTCTGTAACACTCCCTATTTGATTTGGCTTAATTAAAATTGCATTAGCTACTTTATTATCTATCCCTCTTTGCAATCTCTTTATATTTGTGCCAAACAAGTCATCTCCAATCACTAAAAAATCATCATTCAAAACTTTAATTTTGGCTGTTAATTTTGGCCAAACATCCCAATCATCTTCAGCAAACGGGTCTTCAATTGTAAAAATAGGATATTTTTTAAACAATTTTCTGTAAAACTTTAACATATCATCACTAGAACGTTTTTTATTCTCAAACAAATATCTCTTCTTGTGTGTGTCATAAAAAACAGAAGCAGCTGCATCTATGCCAAAAAATACTTCCTTGCCTAACGAATGCTCGGTGAATTCTGAAATTCTAGCCAATAAATCAAAAACTTTTTTAGTATTTTTTAGTTTAGGAGCAAAACCGCCTTCATCACCAACCGCAAAAGTCAATTCTTTGCTTTTTAAAATATCTCTTAAAGCTGAAAAAATATCAACCCCGATTAAAACCCTATCCTTAAAACTATCTCCTCCCATTGGAATAATTAAAAACTCTTGAATATCCAGCCCTGAATCAGAATGTTTGCCACCATTAATAACATTGAACATTGGTACTGGCATTTTGTATTTTTCAGAATGTATTTTATATGTTTTTCTAAGATATTCATACAAAGGCAAATTAGCATCCTTGGCGCAAACTCTAGCAATTGCCAAAGAAACAGACAAAATAGCATTAGCTCCTAATTTGCTTTTATTATTTGTTCCATCAAGAGCCAACATGGTCTCATCCATTGATTGAATTTCTGCTGTTCCCCCCACAATGGTATTGGCTATTCTGCCCATTACATTGCTACAAGCATTTAAAACTCCTCTGCCTGAGTAACGATTAGGGTCATTATCTCTCAATTCCAATGCTTCGTATTTTCCTTTTGAGGCGCCAGATGGCACGGCTGCCTTGGCCTCAACCCCATTGTCTAATATTATTTTTGTTTCAATGGTTGGGTTTCCTCGAGAATCCAATATCTCTCGAGCAAAAACTTTTTTTATTTTAGACATAAAATATTAAATATTAAATAATTATTTATTGAATAATAATGGCTTAATTCCTGGCAAGCTTTCCCCTGACAAAAACTTTAACATTGCTCCGCCACCAGTAGATAAAAATACATTAGCTGGCAATTTATCAAAATCAGTAATCAAAGAAGAAATTGCCCTGATTATATCTCCCCCACCAATAATTATCCGAGCTTGTTTATTATTAAAAATTTCCTGAGCAATTAATTTAGTTCCTCTAGAAAAATTCTTGTTTTCAAATTTCCCCATGGGCCCATTCCAGATTATTATTTTAGCATTTTTAATATGTTTTGAGAACAGGTCAATGGTTTTATCCCCTATGTCTAAAATATCAAAATCATTATTGAAACTATTTAATTCATCTAATTCTAATAACTTGCTTTGAGAAGAATTATTTAACCACGCCTTAAAATCTACTGGAGTAATAATTTTTTTATGATTATTTAACTCATTGCAAACAGTTAACATTTTGGCTTCATAAATTGAACTGCCTATATTATATGTTTTAGCTTTTAAAAAATTATTAACCAAAGCCCCGCCAATTAAAACTGAATCAGCCAAGTTTAATAAATTTTTTATAGTGCTAATTTTAGTTGATATTTTTTGACCACCCATTAAAACCACAAAAGGATGTGCTTTGCTTTTTAAAACAGCTGTTAAAATTTTTATTTCCTTGTTAATTAATAGTCCGGCATAACTTGGCAAAAAATTGGTTATAGATGAAACAGAAGCATGCTGTCGATGAGAAACAGAAAAGGCATCATTAATATAAATATCTGCCAATTTAGCCAGCTGTCTAGCAAAATCAACCTCATTAGCTTGTTCTTGTTTATAAAAACGGAGATTTTCTAACAAAAGAACATTCCCTGCCTTTAACTTGCTTACCTCTTTAATAACTTTCTTTCCAAGGCAATCATTAACAAACCCCACTTCTTGTTTTGAAAACATTGCTACTAAGTAATTATAAAATGGTTTTAAAGATAAGGAAGATTGAGAATGCTTCTTTGGACGACCTAAATGACTAATCAAAATTACTTTGGCTTGTTTTTTAATTAAATATTGAATAGTTGGCAACACCAATTTAATACGAGTGTCATCAATTATTTGATCATTCTCCATGGGGCAATTAAAATCAACTCTTAATAAAACCTGCTTATTTTTCAAATCTTTTATTTGCTTGATTGTTTTTAATTCCATATTATTTTTTATTTAATTCAGTCAACCACTCTCTAGTAGTGGCTACTAATTCTGGGTCTATTTCTTCTAATGCTGTTAAAAATCTTTTTAAATTTGTGATTGGAGTAGCTATGCTAGTATCTAATTCCATGGCTTGCTTTAAAAAATCAACTGCCTGACTATATTCATTTCTATATCCATATATCCTAGACAACTCAAAGTAGACCTGCTGTCTTCTGGGCGATAAATTTTTAGCTTTTATTAAACATTCCTCTGCTTTATCAATATAATTTCTATTATAATTTGACCCCAACCCATATAATTGACCCAAGTATAGCCAAAGTCGAGCATTAAAAGGATGCTGCATAACACTTTGCTCATATTCCCTGATAGCCAGTTCAGTCGCTTGTTTTAAGGTTGGCAAATCAGCTTTTTCTAAATCCTTGTATTCAACTGCTATTTTCATTGACATCTGGGTAGCAATCTCTGGATTGACAAAACTCTGCTCTTGCAAAGATTTTTCATACCATGGCAATCCTGCTTTTAAGTTAATTATCTTAGTGGCATTATTGCCTTTCATGGCTAATTTTGACTGATAAAACGGCTTGATATTATACTCATACATTATCCAGGGTAAACATATAATAATTAAAAATATTAGTAATGGCAATGGAAAATACTTGGGGGCTGGTGTGCTAATTTGAGAAACTGGTTGTTTGGTGAAAAAATAAACCAATCCCAAACCAACATAAAAAACAATTAGAGCCGAGGGCGTATCAAACACAAAAAGATTTTGAATAAAATACGCTAAAAACATTAAAACTAAAAGAATAAAAGGAATTTTCTGTTTTAAATTATCCAGTATTTTTATTTTCTTAAATAATAACCAAAAAACAATGCCAAAAATTATCAAATAAGACAACACTCCCAAAATACCAGTCATGGCTAATAAATCTATTACTTGATTATGAGACCTATCAAACCAAGTAGCATTATATCCTTTGCTTAAATACCAAGGGTCATAATGTTTATTAAAAACAACATCATAATTCTCCCAGCCCCAACCAGTCAGTGGTTTTTCTTTAAACCCTTGCCAGCCAATCTCCCAAGATATTAATCTTGATTTTGAACTATTAAAAAAATATGCCAACCGCCTAACAAAAATAGGAGCATTTGTCAGTTGTGTTTTAATTTGAGGAATTTGAATAAGAATAAAACAACTAACAATAATTATGATTAAAAAACTAAGCCCTATTTTTATTTTTTTACTTTGAGAAAGAAATACCAACAAAATAAAAAACAAACACAAACTACCACCAAAAGCTAATATCACTCCCCTTGAAGCAGCTAGCAACATAATGATTAAATTAAAAACAACAACCAAACCAGCCAAGATTTGACTTAATTTTATTTTTTCTTTTAACAGTAGAATAATGGCCAGAAAGATATTTAACATTGAATATACTGCTAAATAAATAGGATTGCCAAAGGTTGAATTCATTTGCAATGCCTTGTTTTTTATCAACAAATCAAGGCCTAGCTTTTGACCCAGTCCATATACGCCGACTAAAACCGAACAGAACAAACTAGACCAAATAATCTTTTGCCAATCTTTCCATTGTTTAAAAATACTGGTTAAAATAATAAAAAAAGCATAAAAATGTAAAACACTGAAAAGTCCACTCATTCTTTCTTGATTTCCAAAAAAACTTTTAGAAATATCAACACCCGTAAACATTGTTAGAGTCAACATTCCCATAAAGGTTGTGACAGCCATGATTAGCGGATTCTTCCAATTTACTTTATATGCTTGATTATTAACAACAAGCACCAACCAAATAGCCAAAATTATTTCAACCATAATCTGAAAAACCAAGATTTTAGCAAAAACATATGGAAAAAGAACTTGCTTATAAACTAAAATAGGCAAAAATAAAATAATTATTACACCAATTTTAATTATTTTAATCAGAATTTGTTCAATTTTATCACTCATATGTTTATATAATACCATAATTAAACAAATAAACAACAATTGATTTTATTTTGTTTATTTGCTATGATTGTAAGACAATTTATTTAAAAACAATGAAAAAACTAACAAAACTAATCAAAAACAAAACAGCTAAAATAGGAATTATTGGACTGGGATATGTTGGACTACCCTTAGCAATCGCCTTGGCTACCAAAAAATTCAAAGTTTTTGGAATTGAACCAGATAAAAACAAAGTCAAAGCCATTAATAATCACAACTCATATATAAAAGATATAAAATCATCTGAATTACAAGCTGTTGTTAAAAATAAAAAACTAATAGCATCAACAAATAAAAGCATTTTAGCAAAAGTTGATGTTATTATTATTTGTGTACCAACTCCTTTAGATGAACATAAACAACCTGATATTTCCGCATTAAAAGAGGCAACTAAATCAATCAAAAAATACATTAAAAAAGGTCAATTAATAATATTAGAAAGCACTACCTATCCTGGCACAACTCGGGAAGTTTTATTGCCAATTCTAGCCAAATCAAAATTAAAAGTTGGTAAAGATTTCTGGCTAGTTTTTTCTCCGGAAAGAATTGACCCTGGCAATAAAAAATACAATGTAACCAACATACCAAAAGTAATTGGTGGCATTACTGCTAATGGAAGTCAACTAGCCAGCTTGCTCTATAAATCATTTATTCCTAAAACCATAATAGTTTCCTCCCCTGATACAGCTGAAATGACCAAACTACTAGAAAATATCTTCAGGATTGTGAATATTTCAATGATTAATGAACTTGCGCTTGTCTGTGGAAAAATGAACATTGATATCTGGGAAGTAATTAAGGCAGCCAGTACAAAACCGTATGGATTTATGCCATTTTATCCTGGCCCTGGAGTAGGCGGACACTGTATCCCATTAGATCCATTTTATCTGTCATGGAAGGCCAAAGAATATAATTTTTATACTAGATTTATTGAACTGGCCGGAGAAATCAACCAGCAAATGCCTCATTATATTGTCACTAAAATTATAACTGCCTTAAATAAAAATCAGCAAGCAATTAATAATTCTAAAATTCTAATTTGGGGAGTAGCTTATAAAAAAGATATTGCCGACACAAGAGAATCCTCTGCCTATCCGATCATGACTGATTTAATAAAAAAAAGAGCAAAAATAGATTATTTTGACCCCCATGTCAAAGAAATTAAAATAGGCCAGCAAGCATTCAAATCAATCAAATATACTCCTGAAGTTTTAAAAAATTATGACTGTGTTGTAATCTTGGCAAAACATTCTGGGTTTAATTATGATGTCCTTGCTAAGCAATCAGCCCTAGTTGTTGATACTAGAAATGCTATCAAATCCAGACAATACAAAAACGTCTTTTATTTATAACCAGCCAATCACTTAAAAAAATTATAAAACAAGCAAAACAAATTGAATTATAAAAATATGAACTATTCTATTATCGGAACTGGCTTTATAATGCCACGACATGCTGAAGCAATTTATTACACCAAAGGAAAGATTATTGACATAATAAATACTGCTCACGGACAAAATAACTGGCAAACAATAATTAAAAATCCAAAAACAGATTGCATTGTTATTTTAACCCCCAATGATTTGCATTTTGAAATGGCTTTAATGGCTGCTAAAAACAAAAAAATTGTTCTTTGCGAAAAACCATTAACAATTAATTTAAAACAAATAGAAAAATTAGCAAAATACCCAAATATTTTTACTGTCTTACAATTACGACATCATCCTAAAATTAAACAATTAAAAAAAGAAATAAACAAAAACACTCAATATAAAATAGAAATGGATATCTCTGCTCATAGAGATAAGTGGTACTACAAAATTTGGAAAGGACAAAAACAAAGATCAGGCGGTGTTCTTTTTAATTTAGGCATTCATTATTTTGATATTTTGATTTATCTATTTGGGACACCAATTGAATCCAAAACATTAACATTAAATGACAAAACCGGCACAGGGATTATCAAAGGAAAAAACTATATTTGTAATTGGAAAATAAGCACTGACACGCCAAAGAACAAGCAAAAAAGAATATTTAAAATTAATGGAATTAACTATAATTTCTCATCCAAAGATAATCTTTCTTATGAAAATTTACATAGAAATGTTTATCAAGATTTATTAAAAGGAAAAGGAATAACTCCTAAACAAGCGCTAAAATCAACTAAGTTAATAGAAAAATTATATGAATCATTGGCATCATAAAACTTCTGAAATATCAAATAAAGCAATCATTGGTAAAAATACAAAAATTTGGCAACACTGCCAAATACTTGGTAATGCCAAAATTGGGGAAAATTGTACTATTGGCCATAATTGTTTTATTGGCTCAAAAACAAAACTAGGCAATAATATTAAATTAGAATCCAATATTGATGTTTGGGACTTAATTACTTTAGAAGATTATGTTTTTGTCGGACCATCAGTTGTTTTCACAAACGACCCTAATCCAAGAGCCAAATACCCTAAAAAACAATATCCTCAATACGGTCAATGGCAATCTACTTTAGTTAAAACCGGAGCTTCAATTGGAGCCAATGCTACTATAATCTGTGGTATTACTATTGGCAAACATTCTTTTATTGGAGCCGGGGCAGTAGTGAACAAAGATATCTCTGATTATGCCTTAGCAGTGGGAGTACCTGCTAAACAAATCGGCTGGATTTGTGAATGTGGAAATAAAATAGAATTCAAAAAACAAGAAACAATTTGTAATATTTGCCAAAAAAAATACAAAAAAGAGAAAAATAAAATTAATTTAATTCAAAAAAATGAAAAAAAATAAAATTAAAATACTAGTAACAGGTGGTGCTGGTTTTATTGGCTCTCATTTAGTAGATGAATTAATTAACAAAAAATATAAAGTCTTTATTATCGACAATCTATCAACAGGCAAAAAAGAAAATTTAAATAGCCAGGCAAAATTTTATAAAACAGACATTCAATCTTCAAATATTTCTCAAATTTTTAAACAAGAAAAACCAAATATCATTTTTCATCTAGCAGCCCAGATAGATGTTCGTAAATCAGTCGAAGATCCAATCACAGATGCAAAAATAAACATTTTAGGCACATTAAACTTAATCAAAAACTTTAATCTCATAAATTCATCGCCTGAATTAAAAAAAATATCCAAATTTATTTTTTCTTCTTCTGGCGGAGCAATTTATGGAGATACAAATATAATCCCAACACCAGAAACTCATATTGAATCCCCTGTTTCTCCTTATGGCATTGCTAAATTAACAATTGAAAAATACTTGAATTATTATTCTAAAATATTTAATCTTCCTTTTGTGAGCTTAAGACATGGAAACGTCTATGGCTCTAGACAAAATTCACAAGGAGAAGCAGGCGTAATTGCTATTTTTTGTAATAAAATGTTAACAAATGAACAACCAACAATAAATGGTGATGGCCAACAAACTCGTGACTATGTTTTTGTCAAAGATGTAGTAAGAGCAAATATGGATGTATTTGAAAAAAACATAACCGGCATATTCAATATTGGCACTTCAAAACAAACAGATGTCAATACTATCTTCAAAAAAATACAAGAAAATTTAAAAACAAATTTTAAAGAAAAACACGGACCAAAATTACCAGGCGAACAAATAACAAGCTGCCTTGATTACACCCAAGCCAAGAAAACATTTAATTGGGAACCTAAATACGACATGGAAAAAGGGCTAAAACAAACCATCAAGTGGTTCAAAAAATCATATGACTAAACAAAAGATAAAAATTATATGTGTTGCCGCCGCAAGACCAAATTTCATGAAAATCGCCCCTTTAATGGAGGAGTTTAAAAAGCACAAACAATTTAACCCTATTCTGATTCACACTGGTCAACATTATGACTATAATATGTCTGGCTCCTTTTTTAAAGAACTAAAAATTTCTAAACCAAAATATAACTTAGGCATTAAGGCGGGATTACACGGAGAACAAACTGGTAAAACCATGATTGAGTTTGAAAAGATTTGCTTAAAAGAAAAACCTAATTTAGTTATTGTGGTTGGTGATGTTAATGCTACGGTTGCCTGCGCTTTAGTAGCCACCAAACTTCAAATAAAAGTAGCTCATGTAGAAGCTGGCTTAAGAAGCTTTGATAAAAACATGCCAGAAGAAATAAATCGCATTCTAACTGATCATATTTCTGATTATCTATTTTGTCCAACAAAAACAGCAGTTATACATTTAAAAAAAGAAGGTATTTTTAAAAATGTCTATAATGTCGGAGACATTATGTATGATGTTTTTTTAAAGAATATAAAAATGGCTGAAAGAAAATCAAAAATACTAACAATACTGAGTTTGCAACCCAAGAAATATTATCTTGCAACTATTCATAGAGCAGAAAATACAAATGATAGAAATAAAATGAAAGAAATTTTTAACGCTTTTTGTGAAATTAAGAATATAGTCCTTCCCTGTCACCCTCGTGCAGAAAAATATCTGAGAGAATATAAACTATTGGATAAAGTTAATAAAAAAATAAATATTATTAAACCAATAGGATATCTTGACATGATATGGCTTTTAAAAAATGCCAAAAAAGTAATCACTGATTCTGGCGGATTACAAAAAGAGGCATATTTTACCAAAACCCCATGCATAACACTCCGAGACCAAACAGAATGGCCAGAAACATTAAACAATGAATGGAATAAATTAGTAAAAATAGAAGAAAAAATAATATTAAAAAACATACTCTCTTCTCAAACTCCTAAAATACAAAAAAACTATTTTGGAAATGGAAAAACATCAAAACAAATTGTAAAAACACTTATATTATAATGACAAAAAATAGAAAATTTATTTTAAAAAGAAAAAATCATAATATCTTTAAAAAACAAAATATAGCCCAAGCAACTATTTTAATTTCTATTTTTTTGTTTTTAACTAAAATAATTGGCTATTTTAGAGAAATACTTATTGCTAAATACTTTGGCACCTCTTCGCAAACTGATGCCTTTTTAGTAGCACTAATGATCCCTTTGTCAATTATGGGGTTAATATCAGGTGGATTAGGGACCTTAATTATCCCTATTTATTTAAAAAAAACAAAAGAAAACCTTGAAAAAGCAAAAATATTTATTAATCAAATATTTTTTATCTGGATTATAATTACTTCCATACTTTGTTTTGGAATATATTTATTTACTCCTTTTTTCGTCAAGTTATTTGCTTATGGATTTGATAAAGAAAGATTTAATTTAACAATAAAGCTCACTAAATACTTGATTCCAATGGGATTCATGACTGTATTTATTGGCTTTTTTACTGGAATCTTTCAAGCAAAAAAACAATTTCTATACCCAATATTGATTGGATTTATTGGAAATATTATAATTGTTCTTTCTTTAATATTATTTACAAATAATATAGGGATAAATAGCTGGGTCTACGGAGTATTGCTTTCCTCGTGTTTTTCTTTCTTGTTGCTTTTTTTATTTTTATACAAAAAATGGAATTTTTTTAAAAAATTTAATTTAAAAAAATGGCAAAAAAAAGAAATAAAAAACTTTTTAATTATTCTTTTACCATTAATCTTAATTAGTGGATTAAATACGTTGAATCAATTAATAGACAAAATAATTGCTTCTACTCTCTCTGTTGGGTCTATAGCAATTTTAAACTTTGCTCAAAGAATATACACCATTCCATTAGGCCTTCTAATGATACCATTGACTATTGCTATTTTTCCAACATTTTCTTCTATGGCAATAAATTCAAACAAGAAAAAAGATTATAGTAAAATATTAAAAAAAGCAATCAATTTTTCTTGGTCTATAATAATCCCAATTTCTGTAATAATGATTGTGTTAGCTGAACCAATCACAAAATTTTTATTTCAAAGAGGAGCATTTACGAATACAAGCACGCAATTAACATATCCAACCGTTATAATGTATTTAATTGGATTATTCGCAATATCTGCAAATTATTTTTTAACTAAAATATTTTATTCCTTTAAAAATACAAAAACACCATTAATATTGTCTGCCATAATAATTAGCATAAATATCGTTGCAAATATTATTTTATCAAAAATACTTGGAGTAAAAGGAATTGCACTGGCAACATCGATTGCCTCAATCACTGGATTTATTCTTTACTATCAGGTGATAAAAAATAAATATTTTAAAAATGAAGATTTTAAAATATCATGGAAAAAAATATTAAAAATAATCCCACTATCTATTTTGCTTGGGGCAATATCATTACTTCTAAAGCCTTATCTTCTCTCATATTCTAGTGGCGTTATTCCTTTTGGGTTTAAATTTATTATTTCTGGAATTATTCTTGCTACATTCTATTATTTCTTTGCACAATTATTAAAAATACAAGAAATAAAAATTATTAAAAATTATTTAAAAAATTAATAAAAATAAAAAAATGAAAACAGAAAAATATAAATCATATGCATTTGGACGATATTTTGAAGAATTTAATGTTGGAGATGTTTTTGAGCATTTACCAAAAAAAACTATTACCGAATCTGATAATAATTTATTCTCATTATTAACAATGAATCATCATCCAATACATCTTGATATTGAATACGCAAAATTATCACAACATAAACAAATTCTTGTTATCGGAACACTGATTTTCTCCTTAACTGTTGGATTGTCTGTAAGGGATATAAGTGGTAAAGCTATTGCTAATTTAAGCTATGACAAAATAATACATAAACATCCTGTATTTATTAATGACACAATAAAAGCAAAGTCAACTGTGCTAAAAAAAAGAAAGTCAAAAAGCAAGAATGACAGAGGGATTATACATATTAAAACATCAGCATATAATCAAAAAAATAAAGAAGTACTAACATTTGAAAGAACAATATTGATTTCTAAAAAAAATAAATAAAAAATTATGAAAAAAAAATATTCAAAAAAATTAATAATAAGAACCCTTTTATTCAGTGCTGGGCATAATGAAAAATACATTAAAAAAGCATTTTCTACTAATGCAGATGTAGTGGTTCTGGACCTTGAAGATGCAACTCCTAAAAACAGTAAAAGCAAAGCAAGGAAAATGATCAAAAAAGTCCTAGAATCTAATATTGTAGATAATCGGCCAATTTATGTTAGGGTCAATTCAATAGAAAGTGGCTTTTTGTCAAAAGACATAAATGCTATAGCATCTAAAAATCTTACTGGATTTGTATTCCCAAAAATCTATAATACAAAATGCATTAAATTATTCAGTGAAAAATTGGCCACCAAAGAAAAAGAGTTAAAACTGCCTATAGGATACTTTAATATTATAGCGCTTATTGAGACTCCTGAAGCTGTCCTTGATGTTTATAACATAGCTTTTTCGTCACCCAGAATAAAAGGACTCCTTTTTGGGAGTGAAGATTTTTTGCAAGAAACAGAAGGTGAACATAATTCTATCGGAACATCAATATTAGTCCCAAGACACATGATTTCTATGGCTGCCAAAGCAGCAAAAATATCAGCAATTGATACACCTTATGTTGATATAGGTAATTTTGAAGGCCTAAAAGAACATATTAAACAAGCAAAACAAGTAGGATTCGAAGGCATGTTAGTCATGTCTCCTCGCGAAATTCCAATAGTAGAAAAACTATATACTCCTTCAAAAAAAGAAATAACAGAAGCTCAAGAAATTATTAAATTACACAACAGAGCAATAAAAACAAATAGAGGCATAGCAGTATATAATAATATTTTTATTTCTCCACCAACAATTGAAAAAGCAAAGAAAACAATTAACAAGCACAAAGCAATAATTTCTTTTCAAAATTATAGAAAAAATAATGAAACAAAAACATAAACATAACAAGGAAACAATAATAAAAGATCTATATAATTTAGGACTCAAAAAGGGAGATCTAGTTAACCTGAAAGTTTCAATGAAATCAATTGGACCAATTAAAGGAGGGGCCAATACGTTGATTGAAGCGCTTCTTGATATAATTGGAGAAACGGGCACCATTGTCTCTGAAGCTTTTGTTTCTTGCTATAAACTCCCTCTTTCAAAGAAAAATTGGAAGAAAATTAGCAACAATAAAACACATTCATATGCTGGAATATTTGTTAATACAATGGTAAATCATCCAAAAATGTTTCGTAGTCATCACCCAATTCAAAAATTTGTAGCAATAGGGCATGATGCCAAGAACTTGATGCAAAATCATACAGCAAATAATTTTGCTTATAATCCATTACGGATAATGTCAAATAAAAATGCAAAAAATTTAAATATAGGAAAAGATAACAAGATAGTCGGGGTTGGGACAACTCATGTAGCAATAAAATTAGCCGGGTTAAAACAAAAAAAACAACGCAATTTAGGAATAAATTATATTAATAAAAATGGTGATATTAAACTTTTTAAAATTAATTGGCCAGAAGCATGTGTTTCTGGTTTTAGAAAGTTTTTGCCATTATATAAAAATTTTAATGCAATTTTATCTGAAGGAAAATTAGGAGATGCTTATGCAAAAACAACTAGTATGAAAAAAACTTTAAAGATAGAAATAACCAAACTTTTAAAAACTCCTGAGTTTATTCTTTGCTATAACCCTGGATGCAAAAGCTGTAGATTAAAATGGACATTTTCTAAAGGAAACTATATTATGGTAAATTTTTATAATATAATGAATAAAATAAAAAATAATTCCTTAAAACAAATAATATCCATGATCATATATAAAATTAAAAAATAAATAATACTATAATGATAATTAAAATCCCAAACAATTTTTTGGCAGAAAGAAAATATATTATATCAACCTTATTTAATGAATTTTTAGGATTAAAATATCAAATTGAAACTTACAATCAAAACGATTATAAAATTATTTTAGGAAACAAAAAAGAATTAATCATTAAGGATTCGTTTTTTTCTAATTTTAAAAATCAAAATTACTTATCTACTCAAAATATAGCTCAATTACCTCTTCAAAAATCCAATAATAAATTTGCCTCAAAAAAAAATTTACCAATTATATATGGAGACAATGCATTAGAAATATCTGACAATAAAATTATTTGCAAAATAGATATATTTGCTTCTTGTTTTTTTATGCTTACTAGATGGGAAGAATATGTTATAAAAAAACGAGATAAATATAACAGATTTATACCAACAGAATCACTAGCCTATAAACAAAAATTTTTGCATAGACCAATAACAAATGAATATACAGAAATGCTCTGGAATATGTTAAAATTTTTAAAAATAAAACAAACAAGAAAGAAAAGAAAATTTACTATTTGTCTAACTCATGATGTTGATGAAATTGATAGATATAAATGGTATCCACCACTAATTGCCATTAAAAAAACAATTAAAAAATTGGCTTTTAAAAAATTAATAAAAATTTTGTTTGATTATATTAAAGTAAAAATAAAACTAAAAAACGATCCATACCATGATATTTTTCTAAATTATATAATCAATTTAGAAAAAAAATACAAATTTAAATCATCTTTTTATTTTATGACTGATAATAAAAGATATTTATTATCAAATCCTATTTTAAAAAAAATAATTGCAAAATTAAAAAAAGAAAAATTTGAAATAGGAATTCAGACAGGATTCAGGGCCTATAATAATCCAAAAATTATAAAGAAAGAAAAAATAGAATTTGAAAAAATTATCAACAAAAAAATTACTAGCGGCAGACAACATTATCTAAAATGGGCTGGACCAAAAAGTTGGGAAACATGGGAAAATGCAGACTTAAAATATGACACAACATTATGTTATGCAAATTTTAATGGATTCAGATGTGGAGTATGTTATCCATTTAAGCCTTTCAATATTTTGAAAAAAAAAGTTATAAATATTTGGGAAATTCCATTAATTGTTATGGATGGAACTCTAGACAATAAAAAATTATCTTATTCTGAGGCTTTTAAAGAAATAATTAAATTATTGAATCAGACTAAAAATTATAACGGTATTTTTGTTTTTCTTTGGCATAATTGTTATATGACTGAATTATTCACGCCTAAATGGAAAAGACTCTTTGAAAATTTTTATAAATTAATCTCAAAAGAAAAATATTTGGTTATTCCAATAAATAAAATAAATAAAGATGCTAAAAGCATTAGTAATTAAAAAAAACAAAATAAAAATATTTACTCTTATAATTATTTATAGAGTTATTTTAGATCTATCCTATTATTTGATTATTTCTCCTTTTTGGGCTTACTCTAAGTTTGTATTTCAACCTAATTCTTTTAAATTAATTGAATCATATTTATTACTTTTCATTGTTTTTGTTCTCATTCCTAAAAAAACAAAAAAACCATCTCATATAATTTTATGGATGCTATTTTTAATATCTTATATTCCAATGCTTACTCTTTTCTGCCTAATGGATGAATCAAGAATCTTTATGTATGCCTCCACTTTTTTCTGGATAATAATTTCTTTGATAATACAAGCTATCCCTCTTAAATTAAATATTAAAAAAATAAAACAATCTAAAGCTATTATATGGACAATATTTATCATTATTTCAACTTTATCTTTTATTTTTATTTATAAATACTTAGGATTCCAAATAAATTTTAATATCAGAAATGTATATGAAATACGCTCTAGCTATGCTAATCTACATGTCTTACTTGCTAATTATACATTAAATTGGTTTGCAAAAATTATAGGACCTTTATTTTTTACAATATTTTTAATTAAAAAAAAATGGGGATTACTTATATTAACCACATTGCTTCAAATATTGTTATTTTCTGGAACAGGAAATAAATTATATTTATTCATATTACCATTTATATTAGTATTAATTTGGGCTTTAAATAAAAAAAACTTTTATTCAAGAATAACAATTAGCTTGATCGGATTAATATTGTTAAGTGTACTAATTTATTACACAACAAATGACCTCTTACCCCCTTCTTTTGCTATACGACGAAGTTTACTAGTGCCAGCACAATTATCATTTTTTTACTATGATTTTTTTTCAGAAAATCCATATACATATCTTTCTCAGCATCACTTTTTTCAAAATTTCATAAATTATCCATATGAATTATCTCCCTCGAAACTTATAGCAAAAAACTACTTAAGCAACCCAGCAGGTAATCCCAATAATGGAATTATTAGCGATGGATACATAAATTTTGGATTTTTAGGCATGCTGTTATGGGCTATAATATTATCATTTATCCTAAAATTAATAGACAATATTTCTTATAAAAAAAATATTAAAGTAGTAATGGCAGTTCTGGCAACATTTATATTATCCATCCGAGGAACAGCTTTGCTTACTGCCTTTATCACGCACGGCCTTTTACTCGCTTTATTATTATTATATTTATTACCAAAAGAAAACTTAAATAGAAAATATGAATAAAATTTGCATTCTTACGTCTGTTCATCCTTTGCTTGATACAAGAATTTTTTATAAACAAACTAAAACATTAGTTAATTCAGGTTACAATGTTACTTTAATCGCCCAGCATAATAAAAATGAAACAATAGATAAAATAAAAATAATTGCTATTCCAAAATCTAGAAACAGAATTAAAAGATTTTTAAAACTAGATTATTTAACCTATAGAAAAGCCTTAAAACAAAAAGCAGATATATATCATTTTCATGATCCAGAATTATTGCCATGGATGCTAAAACTAAAAAAGAAAACAGAAGCAAAAATAATTTACGATGTTCATGAAGATGTTACTAAACAAATTTTATCTAAACATTGGATTCCTAAAATATTTAGAAAAATAATTTCTAATTTATTTAATTTATTTGAAAAATGGGTATCTAAAAAATTAGATTATATTATCACTGCTACACCAAATATTAAAAGTAATTTTAAACAAAATAATGTAATTGATATTAAAAATTATCCTATTCTTTCTTTATTTCCAAAAGAAGAAAAGAAAAAAGAAGCAAACTCAAAAAAATATATTGAATTGATTTATGTTGGTGGTTTGTCAAAAGAAAGAGGAATTAAAAAAATTATTAAATCTTTAAAGTATATTAATTCTAAATATAATGTAAAATTAACATTAATTGGTAAATTTTCTGAAAAAAAGTTTGAAGAAGAGATTAAGAGTATGGCAGAATGGAATAGTATCAACTTCTTAGGGTTCTTACCTCAAAAAAAAGCATATCAACACATGAATAATGCTAATATAGGTCTTATCTGTTTTCTCCCTGAACCAAATCACATTAATGCAATCCCAAATAAAATTTTTGAATATATGATAAATAAATTGCCAATAATTGCATCTGATTTTCCCTTATGGAAAGAAATTATAGAAAAAAATGATTGTGGGTTTTGTGTTGATCCAAAAAAACCTAAAAAAATTGCTGAGACAATTGAACATTTCATAAAACATCCAGAACAAGCAAAACAAATGAGAGAAAATGGACAAAAAGCTATTTTAAAAAGATATAATTGGGAGAAAGAAAGCAAAAAATTATTAAAAGTATATAAAAAATTATTAAAATAAACTATGAAAAAAATAAAATTTCTTTATAAAAAAGCAATTGTGACTGGCGGAGCAGGATTTATTGGTAGTCATATAATTGAAGAACTTCTAAATCTAGGAGTACAAGTTATTAGTATTGATGATTACAGCGCTGGTAAAAAAGAAAACTTGAATAAATTTAAAGACAATAAATTATTTAAAGCTGTAAAATGTGATGTAACTGATTATAATAATTTAAAAAAATATTTTAAAAATATTGACATCGTCTTTCATGAAGCGGCTTCTAAAAAAACGATTTGTCTAAAAGACCCTAGAAGAGATCTTGAAGTTAATGGAAAAGGGACTTTTAATATATTAGAATTGTCCAGAGATTTTGGAGTAAAAAAAGTTGTACATGCCTCAACTGGTTCAGTTTATGGAGAAGCGCAATATTTTCCTCAAGATGAAAAGCACCCATTAAATCCAACCTCATATTATGGGGTGAGCAAATTAGCAGGAGAAAGATATGCCAAAGCATTTGAGCATCTTTATAATATGGATATTACGATTCTTCGTTATTTCCATGTTTATGGGCCTAGACAAGAATCTAGTGATGTTGGTGGAGTTGTATCTATTTTCGGACGAAAAGCACTAAACAATCAACCCCCTATTATTTTTGGAGATGGAACACAGCAAAGATCATTTACCTATGTTAAAGATATCGCTGCTATTAACCTTTTAGTTGCTCAGAAAAAAGAAACCAAAGGAGAAGTTTATAACTGTGCCTCTGGCATCAAAGTAACAATTAAAGAATTAGCTGATAAAATATTAAACCAACTAAATAAATCTGATCTAAAAATTAAATATACTGAATGGACTCCCGGAGACATAAAAATATTTGACATTGATAACTCTAAATTAAAAAAATTAGGATTCAATTTTAATACTAACTTTGAGAAAGGATTAAAAACAACTATTAATTGGCTTAAAAAATATTTAAACAAATAAAAAGATATGTTGAAAAATAAATCTATTGGAGTAGTTGTACCAGCATACAACGAGGAAAAATTAATTGAAAAAACTCTAGCAACTATCCCTAACTTTGTAGACAAAATTATTGTCGTCAATGATTTTAGCAAAGACAAAACAAAAAATATTATTGAAGGATATAAGAATCAAGATAAAAGAATTATCTTAATTAATCATAAAAAAAATCAAGGACTTGGACAGTCTTTGATAGATGGCTACTTAAAAAGCATTGAATTAAAAATAGATATTATCGCTATTATGGCAGGCGATGCTCAAATGGACCCAGATGATTTACATAAAATCATTGAACCAATTATTAAAAAAAATATCGGCTATGTTAAAGGAAATCGTCTATTAACTCATAATATTAGTAAAATCATGCCAATGCATCGATTAATTGGCAATTCTTTTTTAACATTGCTTACTAAATTCGCAACCGGATACTGGAGTTTAATCGACCCACAATGTGGATATACTGCTATTTCGCTTCAAGCCCTCGAATCAATAAATATTAAAAAAATGACAAAAGGATATGGATATAATGCAGACATTCTAAATATGTTAAATCTTGCAAACATTAAAGTGCAAGATGTTGAAGTTAAGCCAATTTACGGAGAAGAAAAAAGCAAAATAAAATTAATAACTTATATTCCCAAGGTTAGTTATCTTCTTCTAATACTATATTTAAGAAGAATGACTCATAAATATCTTGTAAGAGAATTTCATCCATTAATATTTTTTTACCTGTTTAGCTTTATTAACATCTTCCTTATTTCCATGCCATTAATGATCAGGTTTTTTTACTTATTTTTCAAATTAAACGAAGCTCCAAAAACTACATTAATTATTCTTTGTTTTTCCATAATGATGGGTTTTTTTTCCTTCTTTTTTGGAATGTGGCTAGACATGGAAGACAACAAAAAATTAACAAAAAAATAATAAAAATGAATTCAAAAAAAACAAAATATCTTCCAAGAAATAAAATGCATAATTTTAAAAATTATTTCATTCATGCAATTTATTTTGCTTTGTATGGAATGGTTAAATATATTCCATTCCCTTTATGTAATTATCTTCGTTATCTTGTTTTAAAATTATTCATGGGAAGAAATTTAAAAACATCTTATATCGGAGAAATGGTTAATATTTATTTCCCCTGGAATGTAAAAATTGGAGAAAAGTGTTCTTTAAATGAAGGGGTAATCATTGATGGAACAGGGGAAGTAAAGATTGGCAAAGGAGTAAGAATCGCAGCTAGAACAATGATTAATACTGCTGACCATAAAACAGATTCTGATAAATTAATCGCTGAACAAGGATTTATTATAGGAAAAGTAATTATTGAAGACGATGTTTGGATTGGAGGACATGTCATTATAAACAAAGGAGTAAAAATTGGAAAAGGATCAATAATTGGAGCAGGGGCTGTTGTTACTAAGAATATTCCTCCATATTCAATCGCTGTTGGTGTACCATGCAAGGTAATTAAAAAAAGAGAATAAAAAGTATTTTATGTTAAAAAAAATTTTAAATAAAATACCAACTTCTCAAAAATTTAATATTGATGTTAGTTGGAATATTTTAAGCTTCGTAATAATGGGAATAATTGGAATTTTATTAAACATTATTATTGCTAAATTCTACAATACTTCGGTCCTTGGAGTTTTTAATCAAGTATATGCTTTTTTTATTTTTTTCTCTCAACTTTCTGTAGCAGGAATCCATCTATCTGTCTTGAAAAATGTTTCTCAATTCCATACTGATTACAATAAAAAAAATATTATATTTTCGTCTTCCTTGTATTTAACTATTATTATTTCTTTTTTAATTTCAATATCTGTCTTTTGGCTAAAAGACTTTATTGGCATTCTGCTAAATAGCCCATCTGTTAGTATTGGTATTTATTATGGATTACCTGGGCTATTCTTCCTAGCAATAAACAAAATATATTTATCATTTTATAATGCTTGTCGCAAAATGAAATTTTATGCAAGCATAAATATAATAAGATTTTGTTTATTATTACTATCTCTTATTCTTTTCATCTATTTAAAAATTGATGTAAATAAATTGCCTGTTATATTTTCTTTAGCTGAAGGAATTACTTTTGTTATACTTTTTATTTATAGTATTAAATTTATAAAATATTCTTTTTCTAAAAAAATAATACAATGGATTATTAAACACATTAAATTTGGCGTCAAAGGATTGCTAGGACATGCTTTACTAGACTTAAACACAAGAACTGATATTATTATGTTGGGCTTTTTTGTATCAGACAGTACTGTTGGCATCTATAGCTTAGCTGCAATATTGGCTGAAGGATTTGACCAGCTAACAGCTGCTTTTAAAATAAATATTAATCCTCTTTTAGCTAGATACAAATTTAAAAAAACAAAACAAGCATTAAAATCTTTAATATCTAGTGGAAGAAATCTTACATATAAAATTATGTTTCCTATAGGGGTGTTATCTATTTTTCTCTTTCCTCTAATGCTTTCCTTATTAAAAATAAAAACCGAATTTTCAAAAGCATGGCCAATATTCTCTATTTTAATTTTGTTTCAAATTATCTGTGTTGGCTATGCCCCTTTCAGAATGCTTCTTACACAAACAGGATTTCCTGGGTATCAAACATTTTTTGTATCTTTATTTTTTATAAGTAATATTATCTTAAATTTAATACTTATCCCTGTTTTTGGAATGTATGGAGCCGCAATAGCTACTGGAACGTCATTTATCTTAGGCATTCTTTATTTAAAAATTTTTACTTGGAAAAAATTAAAAATAAAAATTTAAAATTATGTGTGGAATATTTGGTGTTATAACAAAAGAAAAAACTAATTTTAAACAAAAAAAACTAATAAAAAGTCTTTTTATTTTATCTGAATCAAGAGGGAAGGAAGCATCTGGAATTGCTTTGATTGATGATAAAAAAATAAATGTATGCAAAACTCCTAACAGGGCACGTTATTTTATAAAAAGCAAATCATTTAATAAATGTTTTGCTAAAATAAACAAAAATTTTATTGGATGTATTGGACACTCGCGACTAGTAACCGATGGGTACGAACATGAAAATAAAAATAATCAGCCCGTAATTAAAAACAAACTAGCTGTTATCCATAATGGCATAATTGTAAATACTAAAGACCTCTGGAGAGACTACTCAAAAGAAATAAAACAAAGCCAATTAGACACTGAAATAATTCCTGTAATTATTTCTTCTGAACTAAATAATAATAAAAATTTATCAGAAACAATAAAGATATTATTCAATAAAATTTATGGGATGACTTCTGTCGCAATTTTATTTAATAATTTAAATAATTTACTCCTGGCTACAAATAACGGTTCTTTATATTATCTTTTAGATGAATCAAACAATATATTTGCTTTTGCGTCAGAATTTTATATATTAAAAAAATTCATTAAAAAAAATAAATTAAATAATTACTTTTCTGAAAAAAATATCACTCAATTAAAAGCAGGAGAATATCTTTTGCTAGATTTAAAAAAAATAAAACACGAAAAAACAAACATTAAAGCCTGTCAAAATTTTACAAATATTAAGACATTATCTGTCCCTAGAAAAATAAAAGATATTGCTGTAATTTCAAAAAAGAAAGACAAATACATTAACACCAGTTTTGAGTATAATGCTCAAAATATTTCAAATCAATTTTATAAAACATACCAACAAAGAAAAAAAGAAATTTCTAAAATAAAATATTGCAAACAATGTATACTCCCTGAAACCTTTCCTTATATTTATTTTGATAAAAATGGCGTTTGTAATTATTGCAATAAATATTTTAAAATAAACTATCAAGGAAAACAGAATTTAAAAAATATTCTTAAAAAATATCAAAAACCAAACAGCCGACATGATTGTCTAGTTCCCTTTAGTGGAGGGAGAGATAGTAGCTATATGCTTCATTTTCTAAAAAAAGAATTAAAAATGAACCCATTAGCTTATTCTTATGACTGGGGAATGATAACTGATTTGGGCAGAAGGAATCAATCAAGAATTTGTGGAAAACTGGGAATAGAGCATATTTTAATTTCTGCTGATATTAGAAAAAAAAGGGAAAATATTAAAAAAAATATATTAGCTTGGATAAAAAGGCCAAACCTTGGAACAATCCCTTTATTTATGGCTGGGGATAAAAAATATTTCTACTATGCCAATCTTCTTATGAAACAAAATAATTTAAAAATTTCTATTCTTGGAGAAAACTTATTAGAAACAACTAATTTTAAATCTGGTTTATGTAAAATTAAGCCAAATTTTGACAAAAAAAATACATACGCTCTTACCTCTAAAAATAAATTAAAAATGCTTTATTTTTATGGGAAAGAATACATATTAAATCCGGCATATCTTAATTCTTCGCTATTCGATACCATAGACGCCTTTAAGTCCTACTATCTAATTAAACATCAAAATATTAATATTTATAATTTTATAAAGTGGGAAGAGAGAAAAATAAATAAAACACTTATTGAAGAATATGACTGGGAAACAGATCCACATACAAAAAATACCTGGCGAATTGGTGATGGCACAGTAGCATTTTATAATTATATTTATTATATAGTAGCTGGGTTTACTGAAAATAATACATTTAGAAGTAATCAAATTAGAGAAGGAGTAATTACTAGGGAAAAAGCATTAATGTTGGCTGAAGACGAAAATAGGCCAAGATATGAATCAATTAAATGGTATTGTAATACTATAAAAATTGATTTTGAAAAAACATTAAAAATAATAAATTCAATTCCAAAACTTTATAACAAATAAAATGAAAATTATAAGCAAAATTACAAATAATAATAAACAAATATACATGGTATTACTTTTGTTTGTTATATTATACATTACTCACTTAATAAAATATTTTTGGACCCTACCAACTCCATCAGACCCATTGCAATATCTAGGATCTGCTGCCTGGGGGACAACATATGGATATTGGCCTTGGCTAGACAGAATAAGCCTGGCAGTAAATCTTAAATTATTCACGATTTTCTTTTCAAAAATATATATTGCAGGGATGGTATATATAGGATTCATTAATTCTCTAATTTTATCCATATCAATGCTTTGGGCTTTTAAAAAATCAGGGATATGGGCATCATTATTAATTGGCTTATTTATAAATTCTTCTTATTTAATGCTTGGCTGGGGAACATATTTATATCCAGACCAAACAGTCGCTCTTTATTGCTTAATCTCATTTTTCTTTTATTTTTCAAACATAAAAGAAAAAAAATATTTTAACTCAATCTTAATTTCAGGAATATTTGCTTCATTGGCAACACTAACAAAAGCAACTGGAATAATGGCTCCCCTATTTTTTCTTGGACATATTATTTATAAAAAAGATTGGAAAAAATTAAAACAATTTATAACTGGCATGATCTTAGGAACCATTATTATCGTTTTACTATTTATTTCATTATATAATTGGCAATCTTTTGTAAATGTATATAATCAATTCTTTTTTGGGAACAATGGTCTTATTTCTAATATTAATGCAATAAATAACCCTCATTATGGTACTAATGCTGGATATTTTTATAAAACTCTATTGTCAATCAAATATTTCCCTCTAATTGCATTGTTTATTGTTGTTAAAGCATATAAAAAAGAAAAAACTAGAAATTTATTTCTTTTTGCTTGGGGAAATATAATCATTATAAGCATATTAAAGGCAAATGGACCAGCTATTCCTAGCTATATTTATACAGCCTACGTATTTACTTGTCTAGGATTAGCGATATATTTATCTGATTTAATTAAAAATACAACCAAAAATGAATAAAAAAAATATCAGCAAGCATTTACTAACTATTGTTTTAATCTTAACATTAATTTTAATAGTGCTTGGGATTAAAATTGGGATTAAATATAGTCCTGTAAAAACATTTAATTATAGTTACAATTACTTGCAACCGCTTGATATTTATGGGTCAACCTTATTAAATTATCCAACAATAATTAATAAATTATATTCATTTGGTCCAATAATTTTATTTGGCGCTTTAATTTATCTTTTAATATCAAAAACAACCAAATCATTAATTTTATTTATTTTTATTTCTTCTTTTCTACTTTCATTTTTTAATGGAGGCCTTGCCTTTAAAAAAGCTGATTTTGATAGAGAAGAATCCAATTTCTTTTATCAAAATGCTCCTATTTTAAATATGGTTCCAGATAAAAAATTTAGCATCTATATTGAAGAATGGAACAAACATAATAATTCAGATCGCATTTTATGGATATATAGAATATTTTTTGATGAAAAATATAAAAGAATATTTGACGCTAAATACAAGTCACAATATCTAAATGAAAACTTAATTAAAAAAAATATATCATTTATAAAAAAAGAAACTAATCTTTTAGACAAAATTAATGGAAATCAAGTTTTAACAGACAATGAAAAAATTATCTATAGATATTTTCCTTCTGCTCAAAAAATAAAAAGTATAAAACACAATGGAAAAACATTATTCATACTAGATATATCACAAAATAAAAAAAATCTAATAAAAATTGATGAATATAAAAATGATTTTTCTATATGGAGTGGACCTGATAAAATAACAATGGAAGAATTAACCAAAACATCTCCTCCATTAATTTTGTCAGGAAATAGAGGAAATTTTTCCTTTCAAAGAACAAAAGAAAAAAATGATAATATTGTAAAAATACAATTAATAAAACCACATACTTCTGAACAATCTGTTATTCAATTTGGAATTAATGGCGGAAACATTCAAAGCCCAGAGAATATTATTGCGACATTCAATGTTTTTGCCAGAATATCATCAGACAAAACCTCTGCTTCAATTTTTATTCAAGACAAAACAGACGAATGGGAAAGAAATTCAACCATAATAAATTCTCTTGAATGGAAGAAATATTCTATTAAGAAAAAATTTAGGCCTGGCATTTCTAATATTAGTATTGGAATTAACTATCAACCTAAAAACAAAAAAAACTGGCTTGAAATAAAAAATATAAATATCATTTTTGAAAAATAAATATGAATAAAGATAAATTACCATTTGTTTCAATAATAATTCCTTGCAGAAATGAAGAAAAATTTATTAAAAAATGCCTAGATTCTATTCTTTGGCAAAACTATCTTAAAAATAAAATAGAAGTTTTAGTGATTGATGGAATGAGTAATGACAAAACAAGGTCGATCATAAAAGAATATTCTAAAAAATATCATTCTATTCAATTATTAATTAACAAAAAAATAACCAAACCATTTGCGCTAAATATTGGCATAGAAAAAGCAAAAGGAGAAATTACAATGATAATGGATGCTCATGCTGGATATAAAAAAAATTATGTTTCTAAATGCGTTGAAACTTTAATTGAATATAATGCTGACAATATCGGTGGAATATTAAAAACAATCCCACGAGAAAATACTATTTCAGCTAAAGCCATTGTTACTTGTCTTTCTGGTTTTTTTGGCGTAGGTGGTTCACATTTTAGAAAAGGATTAAGTAAAATTAAAGAAGTTGACACTGTATTTGGTGGATGTTATCAAAAGGATGTATTTAAAAAAATTGGACTATTTAACGAAAATCTTGTGAGAAGTCAGGATATGGAATTAAATATAAGATTAAAAAAAGCTGGTGGAAAAATTATTCTAAATCCAGATATAATATCATGCTACTATCCAAAATCAACTTTAAAAGAATTTTTTATTCATAATATTCAAGATGGCATTTGGTCTATTTATCCATTAAAATTCGTTAAATTACCTTTTAAAGCAAGACATTATATCCCTTTAATTTTTGTTTTGTATTTAACATTTACTGGATTATTAGGAATTTTTTATTCTTTTAGCTGGTTTTTATTCTCGTTTATAATTATATTGTATTTATTATTAAATCTATTTTTTTCTATTAATATTGCCTATAAAGAAAAAAATATAAAATATTTGATTTTAATGCCTATTACTTTTGCTTGTCGTCATTTTGGTTATGCCATGGGGGCATTAATTGGATTAATTAAATTATCTTTAAAATAAAAATATGGAAAAAAGAAAACATGAAGAAAAAACATTTCATAACAAAGTCAGAGATAAAAAATTAGAAAAGAATGCATCTCAACATAAACACTTAACTTCAAATAAAAAAATATATTCAATCACTAGAAAAAGTAGAAATTTTGTTAATAATTGGTTAATTAAAAACTGTTCTAATAAAAAAACACTAGATTATTGTTGTGGAGATGGGGATATGGCTATTTTTTTAGCAAAAAATAATGCTTATTCATTTGGCATAGATATCTCTGATGTCTCTATTCAAAATTGTAAAAAATCAGCAGCCAATAATAATATCAAAAAGAAGCCAATTTTTTTAATTATGGATGCTGAAAAGCTTGAATTCCCAGATAATTATTTTGATATTATTACATGCATTGGAATGTTACATCATCTTGACATAAACAAAGCATATATAGAATTAAAAAGGGTTATTAAACCAAATGGGAAAATCATATGTAATGAACCGCTTGTATATAATCCAATTTTTCATTTATATAGAAAATTAACACCCCATTTAAGAACAAAATGGGAAATGAACCATATTTTGAACAAAAAAGCTATAATGGATGCAAAAAAATATTTCAACAAAATTGATGATATTAAATTCTTTCACCTTTTTACTGTATTAGCTGTACCTTTTCGAAATTTAAAAATATTTAATTTTGTTTTAACATTTTTTGAAAAAATTGATTCAATAATACTTAGAATTCCAATTATAAAATGGCTGGCCTGGCAAACTGTTTTTATCCTTTCTAATCCAAAAAAATAAAAAAATAATATGAAAAAGAAACAATCTCGCTCAGCAATTGCAATAGCTGGAAAAAAATTTAGGACTAAAAATATTTCAAAAAGAGTACAAAAAATAGTTATTTCCCCTATTAAAGAAATGTCTATTTTGGCAGACCAAATAGAAGAAAAAATTGGGCAAAATAAAATTATCTCTTTTGGACAAGGTATCCCCCATTTAGATACTCCTGATTATATAAAACAAGGAATTAAAAAATCTTTAGATAAAAAAACAACTGCTTTTTATACTCTTGAGCCAGGCATCACTGAATTAAGGGAACTGGTGGCTAATTTTTTAAAAAAAGAAAAAAAAATAACCAATATCAAGGCAAAAAAAGAGATAATGATTTCTACTGGAGCACAAGAAGGATTAGCTTGCGCATTAGCCACAATTATAGATCCTGGCGATGAAGTATTGGTTATCTCCCCTGCTTTTGCATCTCATATTGAACAAATAATACAGTTTAATGGCATCCCTAAATTTGTTTTTTTAGACGAAAAGAAAAATTGGGCATTAAACATAAAAAAATGTGAAAAAAAAATAAGCAAAAAAACAAAAGCAATTATTCTCAGTCATCCATCTAATCCTACAGGAAAAGTTTTTTCAAAAAAAGAAATAATAGAATTATCTAAATTTGTTAAAAAACACAACTTAATATTAATTACTGACGAAACTTATGATTTCCTTATTTATGACAATATCAAACATATATCACCTGCTTCTATTCCTAATATAAGAAATCAAATTATTCTTTGCGGTAGTTTTTCTAAAAAATACAGAGTAACTGGATACAGAATTGGGTATACTTTTGCTGATGAAGGGATTATTGACCACATGCTTAAAGTACATGATGCTCTGACTATTTGTGCGCCAGCTATTTCTCAAAAAGCAATAATAACTGCCCTTAAAAACAAGGACCAATCAGCCAAAACAATTAAAGAATTAACCAAAAAAATGTCTTTTAATAGAAATTTAATGTGCTCTGAGTTAGACAATCTCTCGGATATTTTTGAATACCAACCACCAATGGGGGCTTACTATATTTTGGTCAAGATAAAAATACCTAAAGTTGATTCATTTAAGTTAAGTTTAAAAATCTTAAAGCAAGCCCATATTATTACTATCCCTGGAGCAGCCTTTGGGCCAAGTGGTGAAGGACATTTAAGATTTTCTTTTGCCGGAGAAGCAAAAGATATAAAAAAAGGATTTCAAAGATTAAAAAAATGGGCTATTCAATGGAAAAAAGAAGCATATAAGTTATAAAAAAATGAAACAAAGAAAAAAAGAGGAAATTTCTCACTATGAAAAATTATCTGAAAGATGGATCAAGAAAAAAAATAAAAATAACTGGGACAAAGATATTGAAAATTATAATATTAACATGCTTTTAAGTTATAATTTTTGTAAAAACTGGTTGAAACAAAATATCACTTCTAATATGAAAATCTTAGATTATGGTTGTGGGCATGGCATGCATTCTATTTTGCTGGCAAAATTAGGAGCAAAAGTTTATGGTATTGATTTATCAAACAAATCATTACAAATCGCAAAAAAAAGAGCCGAACAAGAAAAAATAAACCACAAAATAAAATTTATTAAAGGAGATTGCGAAAAGACTGAATTTCCTGATAATTATTTTGATATTATATGGGATGGAGGGACATTTTCTTCTCTTAATATAAAAAAAGCATTCCCTGAATTAAATAGAATCTTAAAATCAAATGGAAAATTAATTGGCATAGAAACCTTTGGACATAACCCCTTAATAAATATAAAGCGATGGCTAAATAAAAAAAGAGGAATTAGAACCAAGTGGGCAGTGGAGCATATTATTAAAGACAAAGATTTAAAATTTGCTAAAAAATATTTTAATATAGAAAAAATATCTTATTTTCATTTATTAGCAATGTTTTTGTTCCCATTTAGAAATTTTTTAATAGGGAAAAAAATATTCAAATTTTTAGATAAAATAGATTATATATTATTAAAAAATAACTGGATTAAAAAATATGCTTTTAAGATTGTCTTTATTTTTTCAAAAAAATGATTAAACGAATTTTTGATATTTGTTTTTCCTTAATAGGGATAATTATTCTATCCCCTGTTTTTATTATCATTACAATGCTAATAAAAATAACATCTAATGGCCCTGTTATTTATAAAGGAATTCGTATTGGTAAAAATAAAAAACCATTTAATGTTTATAAGTTTCGTACAATGGTTTTAAATGCTAATAAAATAGGAGGGCCTTCGACTCCTAATAATGACATACGATTAACTAAAACAGGAAAATTTTTAAGAAAATACAAAATTGATGAACTTCCTCAGTTATTTAATGTAATTAAGGGAGAAATGAGCTTGGTTGGCCCTAGACCAGAAGTGCCTGAATATGCTAAACTATATAAAGAGGACGAACAAATTATCTTTAATATAAGACCAGGAATAACTGACTTGGCATCATTATGGAATTCTAATGAAGGAGAAATCTTAAAAAATAGCCATGACCCTGAAAAAACTTATTTAGAAGAAATAAGACCAAAAAAAGTTAAACTACAAATAAAATATGTCAAACAAATGTCATTTTTAAATGATTTAAAAATAATTTTCAAAACAATTAAAAAAATTATCAAAAATTAATATGGAAAACAAAAAATTTTTATTAAAATTATATAAAAAAATGGTAGAAATAAGGTTGTTTGAAGAAAGTCTAGTTGATCCAATTCTAAGAGGCGAAATTAAAACTCCCTGCCATTTATATACAGGACAAGAAGCAGTTGCTGTTGGCGTTTGTGCTGCTTTAACAGACAATGATTATATTCTTGGAAATCATCGGTCTCATGGACATTATCTGGCCAAAGGAGGAAGCATTGATAAATTAATGCTTGAAATTTTTGGAAAAAAAGATGGCTGTGCAAAAGGAAGAGGAGGGTCAATGCATATAATTGACAACCAGCACGGATTATTAGGAACAGTTCCGTTGGTAGCTGCTACAATTTCGCTTGCTTTGGGTGCAGCTTTATCATCAAAAATAAACAAAGACAAAAAAGTAACAATTAGTTTTTTTGGCGACGGAGCAGTTGATGAAGGAGTCTTACATGAATCATTAAACTTTGCTTCTTTAAAAAAATTGCCAATTATTTTTGTTTGTGAAAATAACCTATATTCAACTCACATGCCAATAAAAGATTGTCTGGCTAATACTAAAATCTATGAATTTGCCAAGTCATATAACATGCCTTCCAAACAAGTACAAGGGAATGATGTCTTAAAAGTTTATAACACAACTAAAACCATGGTAAAGTATGCCAAAAATAACCAAGGGCCTTCTTTTATTGAGTGCTTAACATATCGAATGAGAGGACATGTTGGCCCTGATGACAATATCCAAGGAGAACACACTGATATTAGACCAAATAAAGAAGTTATTAAATGGGCTAAAAAAGATCCAATTAAAAATTTTGAGAAAATATTAATGAAAAAAAATATTTTAAACAAACAAACAATTAACAATATATATAAAAAATTAAATTCAAAAATTATTAAAGCATATAAATTAACACTTAAAAGTGATTTTCCAAAACAAGGAGAATTATTAAAACATGTATATGAAAAATAAAAAAAACCAAAGATTATTAACTTATAGTTTGGCAATTAATGAAGCAATCCATCAGGCAATGGGTCAAGACAAATCTGTCTTTTTAATTGGACAAGGAGTTAAAAGCCCCTGGTATGTTGGAAATACTTGTAATGGGTTATTAGAAAAATACGGAGAAGAACGAGTAATTGATACACCTGTTTCTGAAAATGCTATTACTGGAGCTGGCATTGGAGCAAGTATTGCTGGCATGAGACCAATTGTAGTTCATCCAAGAATGGATTTTATGATTTATGGATTAGACCCAATAATAAACCAAGCGGCTAATTGGGACTATATTTTTGGTGGACAATCAACCGCATCAGTTGTAATTTGGCCTATTATTAATCGTGGAGGTGAACAAGGAGCCCAACATTCTCAAGCACTCCAATCTTTATTTGCTCATATTCCTGGACTACAAGTTGTAATGCCAGCTACTCCATATGATGCTAAAGGATTAATGATATCAGCCATTAAATCAAATAATCCTGTAGTATATATTGATGATAGATGGCTTTATGGACTGAAAGAAAATGTTCCAAAAAAAATATACTCTGTTCCAATTGGAAAAGGGGTAATAAGAAAAAAAGGCAAAGATATCACAATTGTTGGAATATCGTATATGGCCAATGAAGCCATAAAAGCAGGCGAAGAATTAAAAAAATATAAAATTGATGCTGAAATAATTGATATCAGAACTGTTAAACCAATAGACCTCCCAATTATTATTAATTCTATTAAAAAAACAGGGAAATTAATTATTGCTGAGGCAGCCTGGCTTACTGGCGGAGTTGCTGGAGAGATTTCTGCTTTGGTTGCTGATAAAGGATTCAAGTATCTAAAAAAACCAATCAAAAGAGTCTGCTTGCCTGATTCTCCTGCCCCAACCAGTGCCCCTCTTGAAAAGAAATATTACACAACCTACAAAGATATTATTAAAAAAGTAAAACAATTATTAAAATAATTATGTATAAAGTACGATTTGTTAATCCTGAAAAACAATACAAAGACCATCGCAAAAAATTTCTTAAGAAAATTGATGATATTTTCTCAAGAGGAGATTTAATTATGAGACAAGATTTAGTCAAATTTGAAAAAAACTTTGCTAAATATATTGGTGTTAAGCATGCTATTGGTGTTAATTCTGGAACAGATGCACTAACCCTTTCCCTGGAAGCAGTTGGACTAAAAAAGCAAGACAAAGTAATTACTGTTGGACATACTTTTATGGCTAGTATTTCTTGTATTTATCATCAAAATGCTGAAGCAAAACTTATTGATGTTGGCGAAGATTTCAATATGAATACTGATTTAATAGTCAAGAACATAACAAAACAAACAAAAGCTATTCTGCCTGTCCATTTAAATGGAAGGATGTGTGATATGGAAAAAATAATGAAAATTGCTAAGCAATATAATTTAATAGTTGTCGAAGATGCTGCCCAAGCAATTGGAGCTAAAATGAAAATTAAAAATAAATGGAAAAAAGCTGGCACATTCGGAATAACAGGCTGCTTTTCAATGTATCCATTTAAAATGCTCGGGGCATTTGGTGATGCTGGTATGGTTACAACCAATGACGATAAAATCGCTAGGAAAATACGTCTATTACGCTATAATGGCGAAGATAGACAAAACAGAAAGTTTTACTTTCATGGCTATACTGCCTTATTAGACAATGTTCAAGCAGGATTACTGGATATTAAATTAAAATATCTGCCAACATGGATAAAAAAACGACAACAAATTGCCAAACTATATAATGATGGATTAAAAGATATTTCAGAAATAAATACTCCTAATTTTGAAGATTCAAAATTTTTTGATGTCTGGCAAAATTATGTTATTCAATCAACTAATAGAGACAAATTAAAAAAATATCTGGACAAAGAAGCCAAAATAGAAACATTGATTTCCTGGCCAGCCCCTACTTACAAAGAGCCTATTTTAATGCCAAACAAGATATATTTATCAAAAACAGAAGAAATATGTAAACAAGTATTGTCTTTGCCAATGTATCCAGAATTAACTATTTCTCAAGTGAAATATGTTATTAAATCAATTCAAAAATTTTATGACAATAAAAGATAAAATTTGGGAAAGAACAACTTTAAAAAGAACTATTTTTTTTGTTGTAACTGATATTATTCTAATTTCTTTAGCTTGTTATTTAGGATTTTTATTACGATTTGATGGAAAAATTCCTATTGAATATTATACCATGATTAAAGGGTTTGTGGCCATGAGCTTGCCTATAATTCTTTTTTTATTTTCGCTGGAAAAACTTTATTCTATTTCATGGTCATTTATAAGCATTAGAGAATTATTAAAATTATTCAGAGCAGTAATGATTGGCTTTTTAACAATTGGAGCCATTTTATTTATTTTTAGAGACAAAACAATCTTTACCGGCTTTCCCCGTTCAATTATCTTTGTGTCTGGGTTTTTATGTCTGCTAACTACTGGCGGATTTAGGTTTGCTAAAAGAGTTTATGCTCATTTATTTAAAAATGGGGTGACAAATAATAAAAAAAATGGGAAGCGTGTTCTTATTGTCGGAGCTGGAGAAGCTGGCGAACAATTAGCCCGTCATATTACTGTTTCTGGTAATACCCCCTATCTGCCAGTTGGATTTGTTGACGACAACCACATGAAACAAAATATATTAATTCATGGCATAAAAGTTTTGGGAAGAATTAAAAATATACCTGTTATTATTAAAAAACATCAAATAAAAGAGATAATAATTGCTTTGCCATCTGCTTCTAAAAAAATAATTAAAAATACTGTTAATCTTAGCCGCGAAGCAGGCATTCAAAAAATTAAAATCTTGCCTAGCACGGCTGAAATTTTAGATGAAAAGATTAGCTTAAAAGATTTGAGAGAAATCTCTATTGAAGACCTGTTAGGACGTCAACCAGTAAAAATTGATACTCAAGCAATCCAATCTTATATCAACAACAAAACTATTTTAATAACAGGAGCAGCTGGTTCGATTGGCTCTCAGTTATGTGAAGAAATTATTAAATTTGCTCCTAAAAAAATAATAGCTTTAGACCAAAGAGAAACAGCTATATTTTATTTAGAAAAAAAATTAAACAGATTATTCCCTGATGCCAGTAAAATATTTATTATTGCTGATATTTGTGATAAAAATAAAATTAACAATGTATTTAAAAAACATCAACCAGAGATAGTATTTCATGCAGCTGCCTACAAACATGTACCAATGATGGAATCAAACCCGGACGAAGCTATTAAAAATAATATTTTTGGTACTTTAACTGTTGGTCAAGCTTCTATTAAAAATAAAATTGAAAAATTTGTAATGGTTTCTACTGACAAAGCAATTAATCCAACCTCTGTAATGGGAGCTAGTAAAAGAATATGTGAAATGATATGTGTCTGTTTAAATAGCAAAAACCAAACAAAATTTTCTGCTGTTCGCTTTGGAAATGTTCTTGACTCTCAAGGGAATGTTGTTAAAATATTTGAAAATCAAATCAAAACAGGTGGGCCAGTTGAAGTAACTCATCCTGAGATGAAAAGATATTTTATGGTTACTGCTGAAGCTTGTCTATTAATAATGCAGTCAGGCGCAATTGGACAAGGTGGTGAAGTTTTTGTACTAGACATGGGACAAGCCATTAAAATTGTTGATTTGGCCAAAGAAATGATTAAATTAGCTGGCTATGAACCGGATATTGATATCCCTGTTATTTATAGCGGGATTAGACAGGGGGAAAAACTTTTTGAAGAAATCCTGATTGACAAAGAAAAGCCAACCAAGCATGAAAAAATATTTATTTCTCATCTTGAAAAAGTTAATGAAACTAAAATAAAAGAACTAATACAAGAATTAAAGCAATCATTAGCAGACATGGATGTTAAAAAAATGAAAGAATTGCTTGATATTAAATAAAAAACAGCATATTGACAAACAGAGAAATAATAAATATAATAAGAATATATGAATATGGAAAATCAAGATCAAGACAATCAATATCATGAAGATGAAATTGACTTAAGAGATTATGTTAATGTCATTATAAAAAGAAAAAAAGAGATTATAAGCATATTTTTAATTGCTATTATTATCTCTATTGTAATTAGTTTTATGCTCTCGCCTATTTATCAAGCCAGCAATTTAGTTAAAATTGGCAAAAACAAAAATTATCTTTCTAAAGAAAAAGGATTTTCTTATGCCACCTTGCAAGAGTTTGAAGACATTAAATCCGTCTTTAATACAGACACTGTCTTGAAACAAATAAGAACCAAATTACAAGCATCAACTGATTTTTCAGAACAATCAACAACCAATGACATTAAATCAATGATTGAAATAGCCAACCCTAATCAAGGCAAACAAGAATCACAATTCATTCAAATAATTGGGAAAAGCAATACGCCTACTAAAGCTGTTAGTATTGTTAAGGTTGTGACTGATATTTTGTTAACCTATCATGAAAACATGTTTGCTCAAGCAGCTAAAACACTTGATACTGAATTACGTGTAATTGAGTTAGATAAAGCTAAAATAGATAAAGACAAAGTTAAAACAACAGCCGACTTAGAGAGATTAGATCAAGATATCAAAAAATATGAAGAAGAAATTAACAAAAGAAATAATGCTTATTCTGATGGACAAGGTAGAATTGCTCAAAGCTATATTAATCTTTTAGCCGGAGCTAAAAACCAAAAAGAAAACAAAGAAGCTCAATTATTAACCCTAGAACAAAAACTTATCAGCTTGGAGCAAGATATTCAGCAAAAACAACATGAAAAGAATTATGAAGTCAAGCCTACTGAAGTAGAAGTAGAGGCAAGTTTACCCGAAACACCAATCAGCCCGAAAAAACAGCAAAATGTGATGATTGGAGGCATACTAGGATTGTTTGCAGGAATATTTTATGCCTTTGGATCTGAATATTTTAAAAAAGAAGAAGAATAAATCAAATTCCAAGAAATAAGATACAAACAAATTCCTTTGCAAACTCTATAAACAAGATAAGCAGAGCAAACAATAACCAATAACCAAACAAAAAAATATTTGTTTGGTTTTTATATTTTGATTATTGCTTGATTATTGCCATGCCCGCCGAAATTCTGCGAAACAGAACACAAGAGAGCATCTTATGTCTTGATTATTATTTGGTTATTGTATTTTGTATCTTAATCGCTTTGTTTTTATTTTTTAATGCTTTTATGTTTTTATTTTTTTGCTTCTCTACTCTGTTGCTTGCTTGCTTATTTCTGTTAAAATTTCTTTTTTAAGCTTATTAGCTGTTTTAGGATTATCTCTTAAAAAATTCTTTGCTTTTTCCCACCCAACGCCAAGTTTGGCTTTGTCATAACTTAATGTATTCCCTGTTTTAATAACCAACCCATGGGTAGCTCCAAGATTAATTAAATCGCCTGCATAAGATATGCCTTCGTTATAAATAATTTCAAAATCACAAGTTTTAAACGGCGGGGCTACTTTGTTCTTAACAATTTTAGCCCTAACTCTATTTCCTATTACTTCATCTTTTCTTTTAATTTGAGCTAATTTCTTAACATGTATTCTAACTGAAGAATAAAACTTTAAGGCCATACCCCCGGTGGTTGTTTCTGGATTACCAAAAAATACTCCTATTCTCATTCTAATTTGATTAATAAAAATTACACACGTTTTTGTTCTACCAATAATACTAGTTAATTTTCTTAACCCCTGACTCATTAATCTTGCTTGTAAGCCAATATGATGGTCTCCCATTTCTCCTTCTATTTCTCTTCTAGGGGTTAAAGCTGCCACGGAATCAACTACAATAATATCTACCCCGTTTGAGCGAACAAGCGTTTCAACTATTTCTAAAGCTTGCTCTCCACTATCTGGTTGTGAAATAAACATATCATTAATTTTAACTCCTATTCTCTCTGCATATTGAGGATCTAAGGCATGTTCTGCATCAATAAAAGCAGCTATTCCTCCTTTTTTCTGTGCCTGCGAAATAATATGAAGTGCTAAAGTTGATTTGCCGCTCATCTCTTGTCCAAAAATTTCTGTCACTCTTCCTCTGGGAATACCACCTACTCCTAATGCTAAATCAAGTGAAAGACAACCAGTTGAAATAACTTCGGTTGCTTGATGCTTTGCCTCCCTTAATCTCATTATTGTTCCTTCACCATATTTTGACCTTATTTGTTCAATGGCATTTTCAGTTGCTTTTTCTCTTTTATTTTGCTCATTTTTTTTAGTATTTTTTTTTGTCATATAATAAAATTATTCTTTTAAAATTATTTTTCTATTAATAACTGTTTTTTTAGCATGTTGTTTGGTTGCAGAAATTTCAATATTATTTAATCCAGGCGAAAGCTCTATTTCTTGTTTAAAAAATCCATTGCTATTAAGCACTATTGATTCATTGTTCACAAAAAGATTTGAAGATATTGGAGATACTCTTCCTTTGATAATAAGGGTTGATTCTTGTGTTATTAAATTATCTACTGGATTAAAAATTTTAATTTCTGGAGATGTTAGCACTCCTTGCTTTATATTAATGCCTAAATAAAGCAAAACTAAAAGCATAAAAACAGTCACAAAAGCTGATTTAATACCAAAAGATTGTTTTGATAATTTTAATTTGTTTGTTTTAGATAATGTCTCTCTATTTTTATTAAAACCAACCTTAAAATCTCTGTTAAGATTGGTTATCATGTCTTTGGAATCAATTTTTAAGAACTCTGAATATTTTTTAAGAGCTCCCCTGGCATAAGATGGACTTGAAAATTTATAAAAATTATTATTTTCTAAAAACTTCAAATAATTTAAGGAAATATTTGTCTTTGATTCTACTTGTTTCAAAGATAAATTAAAAGATTTACGAACTTGTTTAAGAACATCTCCAATTGTATTATTTTTAATTTTATGACGAATAAAAGACACTTTATTGATTATTTATTATTGATTAACGATTAGTGATTATTGATTATTGATTAGTGATTATTGATTATTTATTATTTATTAGTGATTATTGATTAGTGATTATTTATTATTTATTAGTGATTATTGATTAGTGATTAATGATTACTAATTATTGATTATCAGCTTCTTCTGTGTCTTCTGTCTCACTATTTTCTTCAAATGACTTATAAACTTTTCTTGGCTTGGCTCCATCTGCCGGACCAATAATCCCTTTTTCTTCCAATAAATCAAGTATTCGAGCTGCCCGAGCATAGCCAATTCTTAGTCTTCTTTGTAAATAAGATGCAGATGCTTTGCCAGCCTGAATAATTATTTCCTCTGCTTCTGGCAATAATTCATCTTGTTTTAAATCACTAAAACCATCAGTTGTTTCTTGGGCTGGTTCTTTAATAACCTCTTCATCATAAGATTGATCTAGTTTTTCAGTTAAATAAGAAACTACTTTTTTTACCTCTTGGTCTGAAACATAAGCAGCTTGAATTCTTTTGGGCTTTGATAATTCCGAAGAAATAAAAAGCGCGTCCCCTCTGCCTAGTAGCTTTTCAGCCCCTGAGAAATCTAAAATTGTTCTAGAATCAATCAAGGAAGCCACTGAAAAAGCAATTCTATTTGTAATATTTGCTTTTATTATTCCTGTAATCACATTAACAGAAGGTCTTTGAGTTGCTAAAATCAAATGAATTCCAACTGCTCTAGCCATTTGAGTCAATCTTACAATACATGATTCTAATTCTTGAGGGACAAGAGCCATTAAATCTGCTAATTCATCTATTATTATAATTATATTTGGTAATTTTTCTTCTGCATATTTATTGTAAGAAGAAATATCTCTTTTTTTTGCTTTTGACAAAACTTCAAAACGTCTGTCCATCTCTGTGATTGCCCATCTTAATGAACTAACTGCTTTATCAGGGTCAGTAATCACTGGAGTTAAAAGATGTGGCAAGGTATTATAAAGAGTTAATTCAACTTTTTTAGGATCAATTAGAATAAATCTTAAATCTTCTATTGAATTTTGGTAAAGCAAACTAATTATTATTGCATTCAAAAAAATTGTTTTACCAGAGCCAGTTGCACCAGCAATTAATAAATGGGGCATTTTATCAAAGTCTCTCAGCCAAACATCTCCTGAGACATCCATGCCTAAAGAAATTGTAAAGTTTGATTGGCTATTCTTAAATTCTTTACTATCTAGCATTTGTTTCAATCTAACAACTGCTATTTTGTTATTTGGAACCTCCACTCCAACCAGTGACCTGCCCGGAATAGGGGCTTCAATTCGAATTGGATGAACTGCGAGGGCCATGGCTAAATCATCTTGTAAAGTTGTAATCTTTGATAATTTAATACCCTCGGCTGGTTTAAAAGTATATTGTGTAACAGTAGGCCCTGTTTTGGTCTCCCCCATTTGAACTGGTATTGAAAAATTTTGCAATGTATTTTCAATAATTAATTTATTTTCATCCGTATCTCCTGCATTTGGTCTAGACAAAGACCCATCTAACAAATCAAGAGGTAAATCTATTTTCTTATTAGAAAAAGTTTTTTTACTTTGCTCAACATTAATTTCAGAAAATTCTTGTTTTTTATTTATTGAAAAAAGCTTTGGTTTTAACTTTTTTTTAATTGAACTTATTGGTTGTTTCTTGTTAGAAACATCATCAATTAATTTTTGTTGCTGATGATTTTCTGTTGACCTATCTTTTCTTTTCTTAAAATCAAATTTAATTAAGCCCGTTAAAACAATAATTGCTAAAACAATTAAAAATCCTATAAAAATAACCCATGTGGCAATATTGCCAAAAGTATTAAGCATAATATAGCTCAAACCAAAACCAATATATCCCCCACCATTATGTAGTTGAAATGATGTTTTGTCATTAATAAAATTAATATGAGCCAGCCCAGACAAAATCAAAACCATTAAAAATAAAGCTACTATTCTAGCTTTAAAGGAAAATATATGACTTTTTTCTGAAACTTTATTGTAAGCAAAATAAAAAAATGATATTACAAGCAAGCAAACAGGAACTCCCCAAGTAGCCCTGCCTAATAATATTTTAAAAATTAAACTTAAAAATTCTCCACCAACACCAGCTAAATTAAACATTCCCAAAAGCAAAAGCACGGCTACAACAATTAAAACAACCCCTGTTATTTGTTGCCTTGCTTTATGATTTTGGTGAACAATTTTTTTCTTTTTATTAACTTTTGCTTTTATTTTTCGCATATATTAATTATAACATATAAAAAAATATTTTCAATGTTTACTATATTTTGATAACATAAAAAATTCCAAGAAATAATTTCCTGGAATATTATATATAAAATTAAAGATTATAATGGTTTTATTTTTATTATTTTTTTGTTTTATATCCTGTGCCAACTGGTATTAATCGCCCGATAATAACATTTTCTTTCAATCCTTTTAGATTGTCTACTTTTTGACTAATGGCAGCATCTATCAAAACTCTTGATGTTTGCTGAAATGAAGCCGATGAAAGCCAACTATCAGTTGATAAAGAAACTTTTGTTATTCCTGTTAATAATTCTTTTGCCTTGGCCGGGGCTTTTTTCTTGGCTTTCATTTGATCATTAACCTCTGCTAAATTACTCTTGGAGACTATTTCTCCGATTAAAAATTCTGTATCACCAGCATCTATAATCCTGACCCTTGAAAACATCTGTTTAATTATTATCTCTATATGTTTATCGTTTAATTTTTGCCCTTGAGATGAATAAATGTATTGAATTTCCCTAAAAATATACTTTTCAACTTCTAATTTTCCTTTTAATTTATAAACTTCTTTTAAGTCAAGATTGCCATCGGTTAAAAGCTGTCCTTTGTTTATTTTTTCTTTGTCTTTTACTAATACTCTGTATCCGCCTACTTCATATTCCTCTTCTTTTATTGAGTTATAAATAACATTGATTTTATCTTTGACATTTAACTCTATTTCCCCTTTATTAATCGCTTTAATCTGCTTATTTTTAAATGTTGCCAAAATATCTCCTTTTGAGACTTTATCTTTATTAGTTACTTTTAATTTCCAATTATCATCAATTTTATGTTCATCTTTTTGTGATTCCTTGTATTGAATCACTATCTTCTTAGAGGAATTATTTTCATCTTTAATTCTAACAGTCCCATTATAATTAGATATAATAGCTTTCTTTTTAGGAGCTCTTGTTTCAAATATTTCTTCAACTCTTGGCAATCCTTGAGTAATATCCTCTCCAGCCACTCCTCCAGTATGAAAAGTTCTCAAAGTTAATTGAGTGCCAGGCTCACCAATGCTTTGAGCTGCTATAATCCCAACCGGAGTTCCTTGTTTGACTTTTTTATTGTAAGCCAAATCATTTCCATAACACCTAGCACAAACTCCTTTATTTAATTTACAAGTAAGAAGAGAATATATGAAAACTTCTTCTGGATCTATTTTTGCTATTGTCTGGGCTTGTTCTGTCCCTATTATTTCTCCTGTTTTAACAATAACTTTTTTCGTTTTAAGGTTAATTATATCCCGGGCAGCTGTTCTGCCAGTTAATCTTTCTTCCCATGTTTCTCCAACCTCTTTATTATCTTCACTGCTAATTCTATATCCTTGCTTATCACTACACTTCTCTTCTGATACAACAATATCTTGAGCAACATCAACCATTCTTCTAGTTAAATATCCTGCTTCGGCTGTTCTTAAAGCTGTATCTGCTGTTCCTTTCCTTGAACCATGAGTAGAGATAAAAAACTCTAAAACACTAAATCCTTCTTTAAAAGAAGATTTAATTGGCAATTCTATTAAGCGACCAGAAGGAGAAGAGACAATCCCTCTCATGCCAAACATTTGTGATAATTGAACCCACGAGCCTCTTGCTCCTGATTGAACCATTGAAAAAGCTGGCCCATAATCTTTTTTTGTCTGCACAACAATATCTGTTATTTCATCTTTTGTTTTTAACCAGACATCAATACTTTTTAAATATCTTTCCTCTTCTGAAAGCAACCCCTCATCATATTCTGACTGTATTTTTACTATTTCTTTTTCAGATAATTTTATTATTTTTTCTTTTTCAGGAATGACTGGCAAGTCATCCATTCCCCATGAAAGACCTGAAAGTGTAAGAAAAAAAATAGCTGTTTTTTTGATTTTATCTAAAGTTTCTACTGTTAAATCTTCTCCGTGTTGTTCATAAATTTTAACAATGATTTCTTTTAAATCCTTCTTTCTGATTGGGTTTTTCAAATCATAAAATCCTTTTGGCAGAGTAGAATTAAAAATTAACCTGCCCAAACTTGTTTTAATTATTTTTTTATCAACCTTAATATTAATTCTGTCTTGAATATCTATTTTGTTTGCCTCATGAGCCAAAATTGCTTCATCCATACTACTAAAATACATTTTTTCTTTTGTTTTTGTTTTTCTAATAAAAGTCATATGATATGCTCCCCAAACTATATCTTGGGTTGGAGCAACAACTGGCTTGCCATCAGCTGGTTTTAAGATATTTTTTGTTGAAAGCATTATTTCTTTTGCTTCTGTTTGTCCTTTGGCAGTAATAGGCAAATAAACAGCCATCTGATCTCCGTCAAAATCCGCATTAAAAGCAGCACAAACCAAAGGATGAATTTGAATTGCCTTGCCTTCTATTAATACTGGCTGAAATGCTTGAATCCCTAAACGATGAAGTGTCGGAGCTCTATTTAAAAGAACATATGATTTTTTAGTTACCTCTTCTAATATATCCCAAACAATATCTTGACCATCTTCTATTAATCTATTAGCACTTTTTACATTATGAACCACCTCTTTTTCAATTAGTTTAGAAGCAACAAATGGCTTAAAAAGTTCAATAGCCATTATTTTTGGCAACCCACATTGATGGAGTTTTAATTTTGGGCCGACTACAATTACTGACCTGCCTGAATAATCTACTCTTTTCCCTAATAAATTCTTTCTAAATCTCCCTTGTTTGCCTTTTAGTATATCTGCTAAAGATTTTAATGGTCTTTTTTGCCCCGTGGAAGCAATAGTTGTTTTGCCTGCCCTCATATTATTATCAAACAAAGCATCAACTGCTTCTTGAAGCATTCTTTTTTCGTTTCTTAAAATTACTTCGGGAGAACGAAGTTCATAAAGTCGTTTCAATCTATTGTTGCGATTTATAACTCTACGATACAAGTCATTTAAGTCAGAAGAAGCAAACCTCCCTCCATCTAGAGGCACTAATGGCCTTAGCTCCGGAGGAATAACCGGGATTACATTTAAAATCATATTTGCCGGACTGATTTTATTCTTAATAAAATCTTGAACATATCTGGCTCTTCTGGCAATTTTTTTCTTAGCCAAAGGATTTCTTGTTTTATCTTCTTCTTTTTTTAATTTTCTAAATAACTTATTCAAGTCAGTAGTAGCTAGTAAACTTAAAATTGATTCTGCTCCAATATCTGCTTCAAAAATGTGTCCATATTTTAAAGAAAAATCTCTGTATTCTACTTCTGTTAATAAATTTTTTCTTTTAATTTTTAAAATTTCATTTTTAGCTGATTTATAATTACTTGTTAATTGTTCTAGTCTATTAAAATATTCATCAGAATTAATTTTAAAATCTTGTTTGATTTCTTTCTTTTTATCTTGATATTCTTTTAATAAATCTTTTAAAAAAATTTCTTTTAATTCTTCTTTAACATCTGTGATAATAAAATTAGCAAAATAAACCACCTTTTCAAGTGACTGAATGGTCATTCCTAGAATTAAACCTATTTTTGATGGCATGCCTCTTAAAAACCAAATATGAGCTACTGGAGCTACTAAACTTATGTGTCCAAATCTTTTTCTTCTAACTAGACGTCTGGTTATTTCAACTCCGCAACGATCACAAACAATACCCTTGTATCTTAATTTTTTATACTTTCCACAAGCACATTGCCAATCTTTAACAGGTCCAAAAATTTTTTGACAAAACAAACCATCTCTTTCTGGTTTTCTGCTTCTATAATTGATGGTTTCTGGTTTTAGTACTTCTCCATAAGACCAAGACAACACTTCTTCTGATGAAGCAATGCTTAATCCAATAGAATCAAAATCAAAAGATTTTAATTTGCTTGTTGATTGTAAACTTATGGTACCAATTGTTGAGGGAGTAGGCATATTTTATTTATTTATTTTTTTTGAATATCCAAAATTAATATTTCTTTTATTTCTAAACATTTCTACATTTAATCCAAGCCCCTTAAGCTCACGAACTAAAACACTAAATGATTCTGGTATATTAATTTCTGTCACTGGTTTACCATTTATAATTGATTCATATGCTTTTGTCCTACCAGTTACATCATCTGATTTAACTGTAAGCATTTCTTGTAAATTATAAGATGCTCCATATCCTTCTAACGCCCAAACTTCCATTTCTCCAAATCTTTGCCCGCCAAATTGAGCTTTTCCTCCTAATGGTTGTTGAGTAATTAAAGAATATGGTCCTATTGAACGTTGATGTATTTTATTTTCAACCAAATGATTTAATTTTAACATATAAGCTATTCCAACTGTTACTGGGTTCTGGAATAATTTACCTGTTCGGCCATCACAAAGTTTCATTTTCCCTGTTTTACTATAACCGGCTTCGTTTAATTTTTTTCCTATCTCGTCTTCTGTCAGGCCATTCAATGCAGGCGTGATTATTTTTTTTCCTAATTTATTAGCAGCCAATCCTAAATGTGTTTCCAGTACTTGCCCTAAATTCATTCTTGAAACAATTCCTAGAGGATTAAGAATAATGTCAACTGGTTGACCATTTTCTAACAAATACGGCATATCTTCTTCTGAGACAATTCTTGAAACAACCCCTTTATTTCCGTGTCTGCCAGCTAATTTATCTCCTACTTGAATTTTTCTTAAACTAAGAACTAAAATTTGAATTGATTTTACAATCCCCGGACCTAATTTATCACCATTTTCTCTTGAAAAAATTTTTATATTAATAACCTTCCCAGATTCTCCGTGTTTTAAATAAAGAGAAGAATCTCGAACATCTTGAGCTTTTTCTCCAAAAATCGCCCTTAATAATTTTTCTTCTGCGCTTAATTCAGTCTCTCCTCTTGGAGTTATTTTCCCGATTAAAATATCTCCTGGCTTGACCTCTGCTCCTTGTCTAATTATTCCTTCTTGATCGAGATTCGCTAACTTTTCTTCACTAACATTTGGAATATCTCTAGTAGTGACCTCTGGACCAAATTTTGTTTCCCTAATATCAATTACATGCTGAGCAATATGCAATGAAGTCAATTTATCGTTTTTCATCAACCTAGAAGAGATGCAAATAGCATCTTCATAATTGCTTCCTTCCCATGACATAAAAGCAACCAAAAAATTACTCCCAAGAGCTAGTTTCCCATCTTCTATTGAAGACCCTTCTGCTAAAATGTCTCCTTTATCTAATTTTTGATTTTTAAATGCCACTGGATGCTGGTCAAAGCAAGTATCAAAATTTGACCGTCTATATTTATTTAAATGATATTTTTTTGTTTTATTGCCAGCATAAACAACTTCAATATAATCCCCGCTTACTTTTTTTACCTTGCCTTTTGCTTCAGATTCAATTAAATAGCCTGAGTCACTAGCAATTTTACCCTCAATACCAGTTCCAATAACAGGAGATTCTGGCTTAAACAAAGGGACTGCCTGTCTTTGCATATTTGTCCCCATCAAAGCTCGCACACCATCATCATGCTCTAAAAAAGGAATAAGAGATGTGCCAACACTAATTATTTGATTAGGAGCAATGTCAATAAACTCAACGTCTTTATAATTCGCAAAAGTGGGCCTCCCATAAACCCTGGCTTCAACTTGTTTTATCTGTATTTTTCCATTTTTATCAATCTTAGTAAAAAACGGAGCCAAAATGTATTTTTCTTCTTCATAAGCATTAAGATAAACAATTTCTTCTGTTAATTTCCCATTTTTTACTTTTCTATATGGCGATTCTATAAACCCATATTCATTAACTCTAGCATAACAAGTCAATTGGCCAACTAAACCAACGCTTGGGCCTTCTGGGGTTTGAATTGGACATATTTTTCCATAGTAAGTTTTATGCACATCACGAACCTCTGCTCCAGCTCGATCTTTGTTTAATCCACCAGGACCAACAACAGTTAATCTTCTTTTATGTTCTAATTCTGATAATACATTTACCTGGTCCATGAACTGAGATAATTGTGAAGACATAAAAAATTCTCTAATAATTCCCGAAACTGGCCTTATGTTTATAAGTTGACCTGGAATAATTTTTTTTGATTCTGTAATACTGCTCATTCTATCTTTGATAATTCTTTGTAATCTAAGCATGCCTACTCTCATTCTATTTTGAACCAATTCTCCAACTGCTCTTATTCTTCTATTAAAAAGATGGTCAATGTCATCTGATGGCATTTGTGTTATATTAAATTTTATTATTTCAAAAATAATTTCAATCAGATCTTCTTGTCTGATTGTTCTTTCTTTTATTTTAGTATCAATCTCTAATCGACTATTCATTTTAAATCTACCAACCTTACTCATGTCATATCTATTATGATTAAAGAACATGGCATAAATTAAAGAACGAGCATTATCAACCGTGGCCATGTCTCCAGGTCTAATTTTACGGTAAACCTCTATTAGCCCTTCTTCTTCTGTTGTTGATGGGTCTTTTTCCATGGCTGCTTTTATATAATCAAGCACCAAGCTCTCTTCTAATTTATCTCTTTTAGCTAATTTTTTAAAAATATCAATAATTTCCTTATCTGTTTTTATTCCAAACACTCTTAAAAGAGCTGTCACTGATGTTTTCCTTTGTCTATCTATTCTTGCCCAGAGAACATTGCGAAAATCTGTCTCAAATTCAAGCCAAGCCCCTCTGTCTGGAATAATTTTTGCACCATAAAAAAATCGCCCTTTGATTAATTTACTTGAAAAAAATACTCCAGGCGATCGAACAAGCTGCTGCACAACAACTCTTTCAATCCCATTAATAATAAAAGTCCCTTGATCTGTCATCAAGGGCATATCTCCAAAATGGACTTTTTGTGTTATTTTTTTACCTGTTTTTTTATTTAATAAACGAACCTTTACTGTTAAGGGAGCTTCGTATGTTAAATTTTTATTTTTAGTAGTTATTTCGTCAAACCTTGGCTCATCAACAGACAGGCTTACAAAATATAATTCAAAAGCATCCCCTATTAAATCTTTTACTGGAGAGAATTCTTTTAATAATTCTTTTAATCCTTGATTTAAAAATCGTGAATACGACTCTTTTTGGATGCTTATTAAATCTGGCAAAAAAATATTTGAATTTTTATTTGAAAAAAAAGTTTTCTTTGTCTCTTTCATTTAAAAAAATAGCTAAAACTGCTAAAAAAATAATAAAATAAGTGCAAAGTGTATTTATAATAACAAAAAAATTTTATTTTGTCAATAAAAAAAACTTGATTTTTTACACAAAACAAAAAAGTTATCCACATTTACTCCACAAGTAATTTTACTTCTTGACTAACAATTTTCTAACTACTTCTCTATCATCCCATTGTACTTTCTCTCCTTTGGCTCCCATTATTAATGATTCTGATCCCTTGCCAGTAATAACTATAATGTCTTCTGGTTGAGCTAAATTAATTGCCTTGTTAATAGCTTCTTCCCTATCAATAATTTTAACTACTTTTTGCTTACTTATCCCTGAAATTATTTCATCAATAATTTGCTCGGGGTCTTCATCATAAGGATCCTCGTTTGTAACTATTAAATGGTCACAATATTTTTCAGCAATGTTAGCTAAAACAGGCCTTTTCCATTTATCTCTTCCTCCGCCAGCTGAACCAAAAACACAAATTAATTTATTATCAAAATTATTTTTAATTGATTTATAAACTTTCTCTAAAGAATCAGGCGTATGAGCATAATCAACAATAATAAGCGGATTTTTATTAACTATCTCCATTCTGCCAGCCACTTTATTTATCTTGGCAACTGCTTGCTGGCAAGTTTTTAAATCAATACCACAACCAAGTCCCACACAAGTAGCACTTAATACATTATAAACATTAAACTCTCCTAATAAATTGATTCTAAAATTAATATTATTAATACTAAATTCTGTACCATTTTTACTGGCTATTAAATTGCTGGCTGTTAAAATTTTAATTTGCTGGTTAGATTGTCCTATCAAATCCGATTGAGATATGGATATGTTTTTATCTTTAGCCCTTTTAAGACTATACCCATATTTTTTATTAACATTAAATTTTAAAAAATAATCACTATACTTATCATCTAAATTAACAATAATTGTTTTAGCGATTTTTTTATTATTAATTTTTTTAATTTTATTTTTAGTAATATGTTTAAAAAGTTTTTGCTTGGCTTGCCTATATTTTTCAAAACTCCCATGAGATTCAATATGTTCTTTTGCTAAATTTGTAAAAACAACAAAATCATAATTAATCCCGAGATGTCTATATTGTTTAATTCCCTCAGAGGTTGTTTCAATAATTGCATATTCACAATTGTCATCTACCATTTTTTTTAATAACTTTTGTAAAGCAAAGCGCCCCAGCATGGTCATCTTTTGATTATTTCTCCATTCTTTATTTCCAATTTTAAAATTAAAAGTTGTAGCAAAACCTGTTTTAAATTCTGCTTGTTCTAATATTTTAGAAATAATATTAACTACAGTTGATTTTCCAGCTGTGCCTGTTACTCCAATCACAATCATTTTTTGACTAGGCCATTTATAGATAAAAGCTGATAAATATGCTAATGCCCAGTGATAAAACATTAAAAATTGTTTTGGTAAAATTTTTTTTAATTTTGATTTAAGCATGCTTATATTATTTATCATCATCAATTAATAAAGATAATGGAATACCTCTATTAAGCTCTTTAAAGTTTGGCAAATCTTCTATGTCTTTAATTCCTAAATATTTAACAAATTCTAAACTTACATTATAAGATAATTCATTATCATTATTTTTATAATTATCCGGTTTTTTTTCAATAATTAGTCCTTTAATTAAAAGATTTCTTAAAATAATCGTGCAATTTACGCCTCTTATCTCCTCTAAGTCTTGTTTTTTGATTGGCCCCCTATAAGCAATTATTGATAATGTTTCTAAAGATGCTGGCGTAAGCTCTTCATTCACTTCTGTCTTTAAAAATCTTTGAACAATAGACCCATGCTTTGGATCCGTAGTCATTTGCCACTGTTTATTGCTATGAATTATTCTAATCCCTTTTTCTTCATTTTGATAATCCTGTGTTAGTTCTTTCAATGCTTGAGACACATCTTTTTTTTCTTTTCCTGTAATTTTTATTAAATCTTTCTTGTCCAAAGGACGATTAGCAATAAAAAGTAAACACTCAATAATTGATTTTAATTCTTTCATTTTTTTCTTATAATAATTTCACCAAATAGCTCTGCTTGGCTTATTTTTATTTGCTCTTTTTTTACAAGCTCTAACATTGCTAAAAATATTACTATTTTTTCCTCTGTTTTTTTTCTATTAATTATATTATTAAAAATAATTTTTTCTTTTTGTTTTACAAGCAAAAGAAGCTCATTTATTTTTTTTCTTAAAGAGATTGTTTTTATTTTTATTACTTTGGTTGCTTGTTTATATTTTAAAATTTCTTTAACAATGTTTTGCCAAGTTTTATGAATAATTTTAGGAGTTATCTTTAAGTCAACAGAATAATCTTTAGACATATTTAAAGGAATTCTTTTTCTAGAAAAAGAATGATTTGAGCTAGCCAATAATTCAAATACTTGCTTAGAAGCAGAAGCAAATTTTTGATAAATTTTAATTCTATTTATAAGATTATCATCTCCCTCTAAATCATCATATTCATTTCCTGGCAAAACCAACAATCTTGATTTTAATAAAATTATTCTTGAAGCTATCTCTAAAAAATCAATCAATTCTTTAGATTCTATTTGATTTGATGATTCAATGTAATATAAAAATTCATCTAATACTTTTGCTAAAGAAATTTCACTAACATCCATTTCCTGTTTTTCAATTAACTTAAGCAATAGATGAAATGGCCCCTGAAATTGTTCAAGCTTAACTTTGTACATATTTAATTTTGTATAATTGCTTTTATTCTTCTAATTCCTGCTCCTGACGATGTTTCTTTTATAATCTTAAATGTCCCAATTTCTTTAGTGTTTTTAACATGTGGCCCAGCACAAACTTCTTTTGAATAATTTCCAACTGAATAAACACTTACTTGCTTAGGATATTTTTCCTTAAAAAAAGCCAAGGCACCCAACTTAATAGCATCATCATATGACATATTTTCTATACATATCCTTATTCCTTTTTTAATTTTAGCATTAACAATATTTTCAATCTTAGCTATTTTTTCTGGTGTCAATTTGCTAGCATGAGTAAAGTCAAATCTTAATCTTTCAAGAGTTAAGTCTGATCCTGCCTGTTGAACATGTTCCCCTAAAACATCCCTTAATGCCTGATGCAATAAATGAGTGGCTGTATGAAGAGCAGCAACTTTCTTCCCCCATTGCCCGACTCCTCCAAATTTCTTAATTGCCCCTACTCGAGATATTTGCTTATGTTTAACAAATTCTTTATTAAAATCACTTTTACTTACTTTTAGCCCCTGTTCTACTGCCATTTCTTGTGTTAATTCAAAAGGAAATCCATAAGTGTCGTATAGATGAAAAATATCTTTTCCATTAATAACCTTTTGATTTATTTTTTTAATATTAAATGCCAGTTGATTAAATTTTTTTAAGCCTTGTGCTAATGTTTTGGAAAATTTTTCTTGCTCTGTTTGAATAATGGTTAAAATATTATTTTTATTTTGCAATAATTCTGGATACGATTCCTTGTAAACATCTATTATTTTGGTTGATATATTAATTAAAAAATCATTGTCTGTATTAAGGTTTCTTGAATGTCTCATTGTTCTTCTAATTAATTTTCTTAACACATACCCCCTATCTTCTTTTGATGGCAAAACCCCATCTGATATTAAAAAACAAGTTGCTCTTAAATGATCAGCAATTATTCTTGAAGCTTTATTAGTAATTTTATTTAATTCAAAATTGCCTAAATTATTAATAGTGTCAATTATTGGCATAAATAAATCTGTCTCGTAATTTGTCTTTTTATTTTGAATAATTGATGCAATTCTTTCTAGCCCAGCCCCTGTATCAATATTTTTTCCTGGCAATTTAAGAAAAGTTTTATCACTTGTTTTATTATATTGCATAAAAACTAAATTCCATATTTCTACAAATCTGCCACATTTACAATTTAATCCGCATTTTTTTGTATCACATGTTTGAGTCTTGAAATTTTCTCCTTTATCATAATAGATTTCTGAACAAGGACCACAAGGCCCTGTTTGAGTTACTGGTCCCCAAAAATTATCCTTCATTCCCAATTGTTTAATTTTATTTTTAGCAATACCAGCTTTCTCCCAAATATCAATTGCTTGTTTATCTTTTAAAACCTCTGGTGTTCCTTTGAAAACTGAGACCCACAATCTATCTTTGCTTAAATTAAGATGCTCTGTTAAAAATTCTAATGACCAATTAATAATTTCCTCTTTAAAATAATCATTAAAAGACCAATTTCCTAACATCTCAAAAAAAGTATGGTGAAAATCATCACCAACTTCATCAATGTCAGATGTTCTAAAACATTTTTGAATAGAGCAAGCTCTTTTGTATGGAGAGGCAATCTGACCACTTAAATAAGGAATAAATTGCTGCATGCCTGCAGAAGTAAAAAGAGCAGTAGGGTCTGCTGGAACTAACGAAGCAGAAGAAACCACTTTATGCTCTTTGTTTTTAAAAAATAATAAAAATTGTTTTCGTATCTCTTGAGATTTCATTATTTGGTTTTTTTGGTTTCTTTTAAACATTTTTTACAATACACTGGACGAACTCCATCTGGGACAAAAGGAACAAAAACATCAACCTTGCACTTATTACACTTTGACTCATACTTAATTACTCTTTCATCTCTAGGAGCTTGTCCTTGTTCATCTGTTCCACTCCAGCGAGCTATTTTGTCTTCAACAATTTTTCTCGGCTCAGCATATCTTTCTCTTGAAAGGGCAATAACCTTGTCACTATTCCCTTTTGACTCTGCTAAAGGAGGCAATGTAATTGCTGAAAATGGCTCTGATGTAATCCCGTCAATCATTAATTTTATATATGTATTGTATTTATCCAAATCAACTAAGTCAGTTTCTTCAAATCTAGGCAAAAACTCTCTAGACAAAAACACTGCGTCTTCTGCTCCTATCCTAAAAGATACAATTGTGCCCACATTTCCAAAAACTGCATCTCTTACCTTGCTTGTTTGTTCAGCAATCAATTGACCAATATATTGATGTGCGATAATCAAATTTAAATGATATTTTCTTGCCTCTGAGAGAATGTCAGCAAATGCTTCTGTTACAAAATTTTGAAATTCATCTACATAAAGATAAAAATTTTTCCTTTCTTTTTCTAAAATATCAACTCTACTCATGGCTGCTAATTGAATCTTTGTAATCATCATTGCTCCTAGTAAAGCCGAGGCATCTTCCCCAATTCTCCCTTTTGACAAATTCATTATTAATATTTTTTTTTCATCCATTATTTCTCTTAAATTTATCTTTGATTTCACCTGTCCAACAATGTTCCTTATTAATGAAGTAGATAAAAATTGCCCGACTTTATTTTGAATAGGCAAAATTGCTTCTGTTCTTATTTTTTCTGGATATCTTGGATATTCATTAGTCCAAAATGACTTAACAACCGGGTCTGTTAATCTGGATACAACTTTTTCTCTAAAATCCTTATCAACCAATATTCTCATAATTCCCAGTAGCGTACTGCCTGGATATTCTAACAGCGCTAAAACAGCATTTCTTAAAACATATTCTAACCTTGGCCCCCATGAATCAGCCCATATTTTTTTAAAAACACCAACCAATCCCGAAGCAATCAAATGACGATGTTCCTCTCCTACTCTCTCTAGAACATTAAAAGCAAATGGATATTCAATATCAGACGGATTAAAATAAACAACATCATTAATTCTTGAACCCGGCACAAAATCAAGCACTCTTTCAGCCAAATCTCCATGAGGGTCAACAACACCTACTCCATTCCCCATTTGAATATCTTGATAAATCATATTTTCTAACACCGTTGATTTCCCTGTTCCTGTTTTGCCTATTAGATACATATGACGTGTTCTATCAATTTTTTTAATACCAAACTTTTTATTTATATCTCTATAATTTGTCTTACCAAAAAAAATTATTTGTTCTTGTTTTTCTGTCATATATTTATTTTTATCTATTTATATATATTTATATATATTTATTGCTTGTTTGTCAATTTAATTATTTTTTTGTTTAAAAAAAGAATTAAAAATATATAAAAAAAAGAAAAAATCACCAATGTTATAATTTTCCCTTTTGTTTGAAAAAATAATACTGGTAAAGTAAAAAATAAAGCAATTAACCAATAAAAAAATACTGCTTGTTTGTGTGAAAATCCTATGTCTAATAATCGAAAATGTAAATGTATTTTATCTCCTGAAAACGGCGATTTGTGATATTTAAAAATTCTTTGAAAAAATACTCCCAATAAATCAAAAACAGCTAATCCAAGAATTAAAAACGTTGTAGCTATTTTACTACCTGAAATTATTGCCAAAGCCCCTAAAATAAAACCAGCAAACAAACTCCCCCCTTCTCCTAAAAAAATTTTAGCAGGGTGAAAATTAAAAATTAAAAACCCTGCAAATGCTCCCGACAATATCACTGCTATTAATCCAATGTCTGGTTGATAAAATTTAGTAAAAAAACAGAGTCCAATAATCCCAAGCAAGCCAATCAAGCTTATTCCTGAAACAAGCCCATCTAATCCATCAAGTAATTTTGTAGAATACATTAATAATATTAACCAAACAAAAGTTATTATATCTGCTAATGGAGTAAAATAGTAAGGGATTCCATTTAAATTAATAACCTCTATTTTATATTTATCTAAATACAAATATCCTGGACCAAATGGATTATTAATATATTCAATACCAACACCGCTAATAATAAAAACTAAAATAGCAATTATCGGCCAAATAATTTGATAAATTGGGCGTAGATTATATTTGTCATCTAAAAATCCGCCAACCATCAAAATTAACCCAGCTAAAAATAAAGCAATTAGATGCTTTATTTTAAATGACTCTGGTTGTAAAACATTAAAATTAATTGCTAATAACAAGACAGCAAAAAATGAAATAAAAATGATAAAACCACCTAATAATGGCATTGGTTGATTATGAATTTTCCGCTTAGATCGTGATGGTAGATCGATTATTTTATTTTTAATTGCAATTTTTTTGACAATAGGAAATAAAAAAATAGCTACACAAAAACTAATGATAAAAAATAAAAAAACCATAAAACATTAAACTATTTATTATAATCAAGATAATCCTGCAAGATAATAGCAGCTGCTACAGCATGACTAAATATCTTTGCTTGCTTGTTTTTCATATTTTTTAATGAATTATCTGCGATTTTACTTGTGAACCTTTCGTCAGATTCAACAACTTTTATGTTTGTTTCTTTTTTTAATTTTTTTATAAAAACACTTGTTTTTCTCGTTTGGGCTGTTTCTTTGCCAGACAATCCAATTGGATAACCAACAATAATTTTTATTATATTTTTCTCTAAAATAATATTATTAAGTTTTTTAAATAAATCTTGTTCTTTTAATTCTATAAAAACTTTGTATGGACTGGCAATTTTTAAATTCTCATCTGCCAATGATGTGCCAATATATTTTTTTCCAAAATCTATTCCTAAAAACATATTATTTTGTTAAAACTTTTGCTTTATTTTTAGTCACTAAAATTGTATGCTCAAAATGAGCTGACAAACTATTATCAGCCGTAACAATCGTCCAACCATCATTTAATGTTCGTACTTTCCAATCACCGACTGTAATCATTGGCTCTAATGCCAAAGTCATTCCTTGTTTTAAAATAGGGCCAGTTCCTGGCTCTCCATAATTAAAAATACTTGGTTCTTCATGTAATTCTCTGCCAATTCCATGCCCAGTAAGGTCCCTAACAACAGCAAAATTATTTTTAACAACATATGATTGAATTGTATTAGAAATATCTCCTAAATAAATCCCTGGTTTGATTATTTCTATTGCCTTGTCTAGAGATTGCTTAGCAACTTTTACTAATTTTCTTGTTTGTTTTGATCCTCTACCCATGATTAAAGTAACAGCCATGTCTGAAAAAAAATCTTTATATTTTAAACCACAATCTAGCCCAATAACGTCATTATTTTTAATAATTCTATTAGATGGAATCCCATGAACAATCTCTTCATTTATTGAGACACAAAGGCAAGCAGGAAATTTATTATGGCCATGCTTAAAATTTTTAAAAGCCGGCTGAGCGCCCGCTTTTACTATTAATTCTTCTGCTAATCTATCTAATTCTATTGTGGTTATCCCTGGAACAGTTTGTTTAACAACCTTTTTTAATATGGCTGATAAAAGCTTACCAGATTGAATCATTGCTTCAATTTCGGATTGATTTTTTATTGATATGCTCATATTTATTTTTAAACACCTTCGTATTCATGCATTGAAATTTGAGCTTGAATCTGCTTGACTGTTTCTAGGACTACACTAACTACAATTAAAATCGCTGCTCCCCCAACCACAAATGTAGTCACCTTAAAAACGTTTTGAGTAATGATAGGCAAAACAGCAATTATACCTAATGACATTGCTCCTGCTAACATTATTCTGTTGCTAATATTAGATAAATATTTAGAAGTTGGTTGGCCCGGCCTAATGCCAGGGATAAACCCCCCTTGTTTTTGTAAATTATCAGAAATTTGTTTAGGATGAAAAATAATACTAGTATAAAAATATGTAAAAGCCACTACTAAAATAAAATAAACAACCCCATAAACAATTTGATTTTGAAATAAATTAATCATTGATTGACCAATACCAGCTATAAAAGAAGAATCAGCCCTAGACATTATTTGACCTATTAATCCTGGAAACAAAACTATTGAAATCGCGAAAATTATTGGAATCATTCCTGCTTGATTTACTCTTAAAGGTAAATACGTGTCCATACCGCCATACATTTTATTCCCTCTAATTCTTCTAGCATAAGAAATCGGAATATTCCTCTGAGCCTCTGTAATAAAAACAACTCCTAAAATGGTAATTAAAGCTAAAGCAGTAATTGTTGACAAATTAATTATCTGTTCTTTTGAAAATGTAACAATAGTTTGTTGGATTGAAATAGGGATTCCTTCTACTATGCCTGCGAATATAATAAGAGAAATTCCATTGCCTATTTTCTTTTCTGTAATTAATTCTCCTAGCCACATTAAAAATATTGTACCAGCCATCATAACAATTATTACATTGGCCATTTGAAATTTTGTTAATTCAGGGATTATTTGACTTGAAGATTGTCTAAAAAGCATAATCATCCCATAAGATTGAAGCAAGGCCAATGGAATTGTCAAAAGCCTTGAATACTGATTTATCTTTTGCCTACCAGTAGCGCCTTGTTTGCTAATTTCTTCTAACTTTGGAATAACCATTGTCAATAACTGCATAATAATAGAAGCCGTAATAAAAGGAGCAATTCCCATTGCTACAATAGAAAAATTAGACATTGCTCCTCCAGAGAGAATATTTAACATGCCTAACATTTCATTTTGAGAGAAAAATTCTTTCAAATTGGCAACATTAACTCCTGGGACTGGAATATGAGCTGCTATTCTAAAAATAGTTAACATTGCTAAAACAAATAAAATACTTTTTCTTAAGTCTTTAATTTGCCATACTTGTCTTATTTTATCTAATGCTTTCATATTACTTAATACTATTAATAATTATTGCTTTGCCCTTGGCCTTAACTATTGCTTGACTTGCTTGCTTAGAAAAAGCATGTGCTTTTATATTAAGCTCTTTTTTTAATGAAATAGATGTGCTTGACATTAAAACCTTGTATTTTGTCTTGTTTGTTTTTATTAAATTTAATTTTTTTAATTCCTTAGGACCAATTATATCTTTATTTTTAAATAATTTTTCAAGATCAACCAACTTTAAAATAGCCAATCTCTGCCTTGAGCTCTTAAACCCTTTAAGCTTTGGTAAATTTCTAATATTTCGTTTCAACCCTCTTATTTTTAACCCTTTTTTGCCTCCGCTTCTTGAGCGTTGTCCACCTCGTCCCCTGCCTGCATAATTTCCTCCTTTAGAAGAATCCCCTCTCCCTACGCGTTTTTTCTTTTTTCTTTTAATAGTGGATTTTAAATTTGATAAACTAATAGACATAAAAAATATTAATCATTAAAAGATTCCAATGCTTTAATAGTTGCACGGACATTATTTATTTTATTTTTTGAACCTAAAATTTTAGCTGTAACGTTTTCTATTCCGACTAAAGTTAAAACTATTCTCACTACTCCCCCGGCAACAATGCCATGTCCTTGCTTAGCAGGTCTTAATAAAATTCTAGCAGATTTATGTTTTATTTTTATGGCATGAGGAATAGTATGGTTAACAATCTTTATTTCCTTTATTTCTTTGGTTGCTTTTTTCATTGCTTTTTGAACAGCTATAGCTACATCCAATCCTTTTGCTACTCCTACTCCAATTTTTCCTTTTTTGTTTCCAATAACAAGACAAGCCCTGAAACGCATCCTTTTTCCCCCTTTAACAACTCTTGTTACTCTGGCTAAATCAACTAATTGTTGTTCATATTCTCTAACATTCCTATCTCTTGGCTGTCTTTTGGTTATTTTTTTTATTGGCATAATTTATTTTTTATTCTAAAAAATGTAATTTAAAAAATTATTCCTTGTTTTCTAACTGCCTCTGCTAGTGCTTTTACTCTGCCGTGATATTTATATCCTCCTCTATCAAAAACAATTTTTTTAATTTCTTTACCAATCAATCCTTGGCCAACCAACTTACCTACTTCACTAGCTGCCTGTGTTTTTGTTTTGTTATTTATCTTTTGACTGTTAGCAGATAAAATTATATGAGCTTTGTTGTCATCAATTACTTGTGCATATATATATTTATTGCTTCTAAACACAAATAGTCGTGGACATTTACTAGTGCCATTTATTTTTGCTCTTATTTTGTTGTGCCTTGCCTTTCTTTTGTCTTGTTTATTTTTTCTATTCATAAATATTTATTAAGCAATATCACCAGCCGTAGCTTTTTTGCCTGCTTTTCTTAAAACAACTTCATCTTTATAACGAATCCCTCTTCCTTTATAAGGCTCTGGTTTTCTAATTCTTCTAATTTTAGCAGCAGTATCTCCTACTGCTTGCTTATCAATACCCGAAACAGTTACCATGTCTTTCTCTGCTTTTATGTCTATTCCAACTGGAATAGGAAATTCAACTAAATGAGAAAACCCCACTTTAAGAATTAGAACATCTCCTCTTGTTTCAGCTCTATACCCAACTCCAACTAATTTCAATTGTTTAGTAAATCCCTTAGACAGCCCTTCTATCATATTAAAAATTAACTTTGAAGCCGTCCCCCACATTGATTTTTGTTTTTTTAATTCTGGGTTTAAAACAAATACATTAATCTTATTATCTTTAATTTTAACATCAATAAAATCAGGAAAAGATTGAAATAATTCTCCTTTATCTCCTTTAGCATGAATAATATTATCTTTAAATTCCACTTTAATTCCAGTTGGAATATCAATTGTCATTCGTCCTATTCTAGACATAATTTTAATTAGTTATTTTTTTTCTTATTTCACAAATTAATTCCCCTCCCACCCCTTTTATTCTAGCATCACTGCCCGTGGTTAATCCGCTTGATGTAGAAATAATAATTATTCCGCCTCCTTCTAAGACTTTTGGTATTTTGTCTTTAGTTGCATATATTCTACACCCTGGTTTGCTTATGCGTTTTAAATTATTTATAAAAGGATGTCCATTTTTATCATATTTTAATGTAACTTTTATTTGCTTAAATCTAGAATCTAAAACATCCTCTTTTGTTGATTTAATAGAAAGAGTTTCTATTTTTTTAACAAATCCTTGTTTAGCTAAAATTTCAGCAATTTTAAGTTTTTTGTTTGAATAAGGAATTAATACTTCTGTTTTTTTCACTGCTAGACTATTCCTTATCCTGGTTAACATATCAGCTATTGGGTCTGTCATAAAATTAATCGATTTAATTAATTAAAACATACAAATTACCAAGATGATTTTCTTATTCCTGGAATTACTCCTTTATTTACTAATTCTCTAAAACAAATACGGCAAAGGGCGAACTCCCTCATATATCCATGCCTCCTTCCGCATCTCCAACAACGACGAACAAGCCTGCTGGAATATTTTGGTTTCTTGATTGATTTAATTATTTGCGCTTTAGTAGCCATAAAAATAATTATTTATTTTCTCTAAATGGAATCCCTAATAATTTAAATAATGCAATTGCCTGCTCTTTGTTAGGCGCACTAGTTGTAATAACAACTTGAAGCCCGTGAGATCTTTGAATGTTTTCAGGAATTATCTCGGGAAACACTACTTGGTCTATAATGCCAACAGATAAATTCCCTCCATTATCAATACTTGTTATTCTTACTCCTCTAAAATCTCTTGTTCTTGGCAAAGTAATTTTAATAAATTTTTCTAAAAAATCATACATTTTATTAGAACGCAACACAGTCTTGACTCCAACAATATTTGTTTGCCTTATTTTAAATCCTGCTATAGCTTTTTTAGCAAAAACTTTCACTGGAATCTGGCCTGTTATTTGCTTTATTGTATCTTCTACTATCTCTATGTATTTAGAATTTTTCTTTGAAATATCCAAATTAATCCCAACATTAACAGTAATTTTAAGAATTTTGGGGGCCATTAATTTATTACTTAAATTAAAAATTTTTACAAGCTCAGGAATTATCTTTTTTTGATATTTTTCTTTTAAAGTCATATGAAAAAATTATTTAAATACATCTTTACATTTTCTACAAAACCTTCTCTTATTGCCATTTTTTAAAACTTTATATCCCACTCTAACTGTTTTTTTACATCTAGGGCAAATTAAAGTAACATTAGAAAGACTTAAGGGCATGGCCATTTTTATTCTTTGCCCTTTTTCTTCTGCTTTTTTAGGACGAACATGCTTAACACTTAAGTTTAATCCTTCAATAACAATTTTATTTTGAGCAGGCAAAACTCTTAGCACCTTGCCTTGCTTGCCCTTGTCTTTGCCTGATAAAATTTTAACTATATCATTTTTTTTAATTTTCATAATACTTCTGGAGATAATGAAATAATTTTAAGATAACCTTTGGCTCTTAACTCTCTAGAGACTACACTAAAAATTCTATTGCCTTTTGGTAATTTTGTTTTTTTATCAATAATTACAGCAGCATTGTCATCAAATCTAACATAAGTGCCATCTTTTCTTTTAACAGGGGCTTTTGTTCTGACAATAACAGCATAAACAACTTCCCCTTTTTTTGTCAAAGTATGAGGAGTTGCTTTTTTTACACTAGCTGTAATCATATCTCCAACTCTGGCATATCTTCTTTTGTATCCACCCAAAACCTTGATGCACATAATAATTTTTGCACCCGAGTTGTCAATAACTTTAAGTTTTGATTCTACTTGAATCATATATTATTTATTATTTAATAATTTCTATTAATCGCCATCTTTTATCTTTTGATAAAGGCCTGCATTCTTGGAATAAAACATTGTCTCCTTCTTTAGCCATGCCCTTGGCATCATGAACCTTGAATCTTTTATTATGTTTATATCTTTTTTTATATAATGGATGCTTTTTAATTCTAGTTACATTAACAATAATTGTCTTATCCATTTTATCACTTACAACTATTCCTTTGAATTTTCCTTTAATCATTTTGTTTTTCTTTTAAAATAGTTAAAATTTTAGCAATTAATTTTTTAGCTTTTCGCATATCTCTAACTTTTCTTATCTGTTTTAACTGAACTTTAAATCTTAATTCTCTCAATTTCTCATGAGATTCTAATAATAATTTATTTAATTCTTGTTTGCTTTTTTGCCTAATTTCTTTTATCTTCATAAAATTTAAATTTTAGACACAATTCTTGTTTTAACTGGCAATTTATGTGATGCTGATTTTAATACTTTTTTAGACAGTTCTTCGTCTAATCCAGTAATTTCAAATATGATTGTTCCTGGCTTAATTGGGACAACATAATATTCAACCGCTCCTTTCCCTCCTCCCATTGGAACCTCTGCTCCTTTCTTTGTTATTGGCTTGCTTGGAAAAATTCTAATCCATAATTTTCCCTGTTTTTTAATATGTCTTGATATGGTTTTACGAGCAGATTCAATTTGGCGAGAAGTAATCCAATTTTGTTCCAATGATTTTAATCCATAATCACCAAAGCTTAAAACATGACCTCTATTTGCAACTCCCTTTGTGCGTCTTCTTCCTTTATGACTTTTTCTATATTTTGTTTTCTTTGGCATTAACATATGATGTATATTTAATCTGCTTTTTCTTTTTTAAATTGTTGGCCTTTATAAATCCAAACCTTTATTCCAATTACCCCAAAAACCGTATGAGCCGCTCCTCTAGAATAATCCATATCTGCTCTCATTTTTTGAAGAGGAAGTTGCCCCCAAATTAATTTTTCTGACCTAGCAATCTGAGCTCCATTTAATCTCCCTTTAATAATAATTTTTACACCTTTTGCTCCAGCCGTACTTACATCTCTAATTATTTTTTTCATAACTCTACGATAAGGCAATCTTTTTTCTATGGCACTAATTGCTTCCTCTAATATAATATTGGCTGACAACATTGGCGATTTTTCTTCTACTATATTCAATTCAATGGATTGATTCTCTTTTAAAAACTTGTCCTTAATTTGCTTTCTAATTTTTTGGATCCCTGTCCCTCCTCTACCAATAATTATACCTGGTTTTGAAGTATGAATAATAATTTTTATAGAATTTAATAGTCTTTCTATTTTAATAGAAGAAATTCCGCAATTTTTTAATTTTAATGATAAAAATTTTCTAATTTGTAAGTCATTCTTTAAAAAATCTTTAAACTCATGCTTATTAGCAAACCATTTTGATTCCCAATCTCTTGTAAATGGGATACGGAAAATTTTTGGATTAACTTTTCTGGCCATAATAATAATTTTTTATATACTTTTTCTTCTAAAAATTCTACTTAATCTTCCTCCTGATTGTTTTTGAGTCACATTATCAACATGTTGCTTAGACCGATGTTTCCCTTTCATACGACTATCAAAAATTTCTTCATGCTTAGCTTGTTTATCTTTATCCATGTCTGTTAATTTACTCTGCTTTTCTCTTGGAACAGAAACTGGTTCGCCAGATTTAGCGATTTTTTTAATGCTTGGCTCTGCTAATTTTTGGACTTTCTTTTTTATTTTTTCTTCTTTAACTTGATTTAAAATAATAGTTAAATGAGAACTTCTTTTTCTTATTGGAGCAGCTCTGCCAAATGCTCGAGCACGCCATCTTTTAAGAGTAACACCATCGTCAACCATAATTTCTTTTATAAAAAGATTTTCTTTTTTAAGAGAAAAATTATTTTCAGCATTAGCAATAGCTGAATTTAGCGTTTTTAAAATAAAAGAAGCTGACTTTCTGGTAATAAAATTTAGAGAATCAATCGCATCAAGAACATTCATTCCTTTTATAACAATACTAACCTGTCTCATTTTTTTTGGTGAAATTCTGATATTTTTTGTAATTGCTATTATATTCATTATTATTATTTATTGACTTTTTCAGCTTCTCTCTGCATTTTTCCTCCATGCTTAACAAACTTTTTAGTTAAGGAAAATTCTCCTAATTTATGTCCAACCATGTTTTCAACAACAAAAACTGGCACGTATATTTTTCCATTATGAACACCAATAGTAAATCCTATCATTTGAGGAACAATAACACATGCCCTTGACCATGTTTTAATTACTGTTTTGTCTCCTTGTTTTAATTTTGAAATTTTTTTTAATAATCTTTGGTCAATCCAAGGACCTTTTTTAAGACTTCTAGACATAAATTATTTTATTTACGTTTTTTATGTTTTCTATGCTTAACTATATATTTATTTGTCCATTTCTTTTTTGAACGAGTTTTAACACCTAATGCTGGCTTTCCCCACGGCGTTTTAGGATGTTTTAACCCTATTGGAGAACCTCCTTCTCCTCCTCCATGAGGATGAGCAACCGGAGCCATCGCTTTTCCTCTAACAGTTGGCCTAATTCCTCTATGACGCATTCTGCCTGCTTTCCCCCAACGAACAAAACGCCATTCTTTATTACTTACCTGCCCCAAACTAGCTGAACATTCTTTTGAAACTAATCTTATTTCTCCAGAAGGCAATTTAATTTGAGCATACTTATCCTTAAATCCCATTAAAGTGGCAAAATTTCCAGCCGAACGAACAATTTTTCCTCCTTGATCTCTAGCTAATTCTATATTATATATAAATGCTCCTGCTAAAATATGCTTTAATGGCATACGATTTCCATTATCTGGTTCTATTTTATTTTTTGAACTTAGGATTTTATCTCCTGCTTTTAATTTACTAGGAGCAAGAATATAACTTTTGGCTCCATCAACATAAAAAATTAAAGCAATCCAAGCCGAACGATTTGGGTCATATTCTAGGGCTTTCACAATGCCAATAATATCAAATTTTTCTCGTCTAAAATCAACTTTTCTGTAAAAACGTTTTGCTTGTCCGCCTTTATGCCTGGTTACAACCTTGCCTTTTGACCTACCTGCCTTGTATTTTAAAATTGTTATCAACTTTTTTTCAGGTCTGTCTTTGCTTAATTCTGGATTTTTTATCTGACTCATTTTTCTCCTGGAAGGAGTTGTTGGTTTATGAACTTTTAACATATTATTTTTTAGAAAATTCTATTTTTTCTCCCTTTTTAAGATAAACTAATGCTTTTTTTCTTTTCTTTGTAATCCCCATGCTTTTGCCATATCTTTTTCTTTTTCCTTTTGACTTTATTATGTTAACTCTAACAGGCATAAATCCATAAAGTTCCTTAATTGCTTTCTTTATCATTATTTTATTAGCATTAATTGGAACCTCAAATGTATACACTCCCTGTTCTTGTAAAACCATTGCCTTTTCAGTAATAATAGGCCTGGTTAATGATAAATATGCCAACCCTGTGGCATGCTTCAATATTTTATCTTTTTGAGTTGATTTTTGGGGAACTTTTTTTGAAACAACTGAACCACTATTGGTTGTTTGAGTCTTTTTTTTAATTTTAGTTGACTGTCTCTTTGTTTTACTTGTAACAGCTAAATCACCCCTCTTTGGTTGAGTTTTTTTATCAACTTTTGAATCTGTTTTAATTTTCTTTTTAGAAAAGAATAACATACATTAAATTTGTTTATAGTGTTTAACTATTTTATCAATTCCTTTTACCGTGGTTAATAAATAATCTGATTTCAAGATATCTAATATATTTAAACTTGTAATCTTAATTGTTTTTATATTTTTAATATTTCTAGCTGACTTAATTGTTTTTATATTTTTGTCATCCAAGGAAAAAAGAATTTTTTTATTCTGCTCTATTTTTAATTTTGATAATATATTAAAAAAATCTTTTGTTTTTATTTCTTGTAAATCAATTTTATCTAATACATATATATTTTTTTCTTTTGCTTTATCTGTCAAACACATTAAAAAAACTTTTTTTCTTAATTTTTTATTAATCTTTTTTTGATAATTTCTTTCTTTAGTTGGTCCAAAGGTTACTCCTCCTCCACGCCAAAGTGGAGAACGAATTGTACCTGCTCTGGCTCTACCAGTCCCTTTTTGCCTCCATGGCTTTCTCCCCCCTCCTCTTTTATCTGACCTTGTTTTTGTGTGCGCAAATGGATGTCTTTTATTTGATAAAAGAGACACAACAACCTGATGAACTAAATCATTGTTTATTTCTTTTTCAAAAATATCTGAATCTAATTTTTTGGTATCAACAATTTTTCCTTGCTGATTATATACATCCACTTTAATCATAAACCTATTTTTTAAGCTTCAACAATTTTTAATAATGAATTTCTAGCCCCAGGAATAGACCCTTTAACAAGAATAATATTTTCTTTTGGAAAAATTTTAACGATCTTTAAATCATAAACTGTTTTAAAATTATTTCCCATTCTGCCAGGCATTTTTTTTCCTTTAAAAACTCTAGCCGGACCAGTAGCTCCAATTGATCCAGGCATTCTTAACTGATCTTTATGTCCATGACTAGCTGGAGAGCCATGAAATCCATGTCTTTTAACAACCCCTTGAAATCCTCTGCCTTTTGTCTTTCCTAAAATCTTAACCATGTCTCCAACCTTAAAAATATCTACATTTATTATATCTCCTTTTTTTAATTTACTATCATTTATTCTAAACTCCCTTAAATACTTAAATGTATTTTCATTTTTTTTTAAAAGTCCCTGAACATGCCCTTGACTGGCTTTGTTTATTTTTTTTCTTGTTTCAAATCCAACTTGAATTGCATTATATCCATCATTGTCTTTTGATTTAACCTGAACAACCAAACATGGCCCAGATTGAATCTTCGTCACTGGAATAATTTCATTATCTTTATTAAAGATATGAGTCATGGCTAATTTTTTTCCAAGAATAAATTTCATAAACAATTCTGGCTAATTAAAAAACCGGACAGCCAAATAATTTACCGGCTAAATCCGGGCAATAAAATTAATTTAATTTTAAATCTTTGGCAATGGAGTCATGTAATTAAAATCAACACTTCGTTTTTTTAAAACGGTTTTTTAATCTTAATTAAAAACTATTTTATTTGTAAAACTTTTTATCTTATAAAAACACTACATTTTTATTTCAATATCTACTCCAGCAGGCAAATCTAACCCTGTCAGCTTTTCTATTACTTTTGGGTTAAAATCAATAATATCAATTAGCCTTTTGTGGGTTCTTTTTTCATATTGATCTCTTGAATCTTTATGAACAAAAGAAGACCTTAAAACAGTATATTTTCTTTTTTCAGTTGGAAGAAAAATTGGGCCAATAATCTTAGCATCTAAATGCTTCAAAGATTCAATAATGTTTTTAATTGCTTCATCTATAATTCTATGGTCATATGATTTGACCTTGATACGAATCTTTGGTTTATATTCTTTCTTGTCTAATTTTTTAGCAACAATTTTGTCTTTTTGCTTACTTTTATTTTTCATTACATTATAAAAAACTAATTCATTTCTAAACTAATATTCTAACTGTTAAATCAAAACATTACTTGGTTATCTTTGTTACAACTCCTGCTCCAACTGTTCTCCCACCTTCTCTAATTGCAAATCTTTGCTTTTCTTCAAGTGCAATTGGTTTATAGAGTTTAACCTTAAGGTCTAATGTATCCCCTGGCATAGCCATTTCAGTTCCTTCTGGTAAAAACGCTTCGCCAGTAACATCAGTTGTTCTAATATAAAACTGGGGCTTATACCCAGCCAAAAATGGGGTATGTCTGCCCCCTTCTTCTTTGGATAAAATATAAACCTGACAATCAAATTCTGTATGAGGAGTAACAGTCCCTGGCTTAGCAATTACTTGCCCTCTTTCAATGTCTGTTTTTTTAGTTCCTCTTAAAAGAATACCTGCATTATCTCCAGCAAACCCTTCTTCTAATGACTTCCTAAACATTTCTATGCCCGTAACAATTGTTTTAGTTGTTGGTCTTAATCCTACAATTTCAATCTCATCATTTAATTTAACAATTCCTTTTTCAATTTTTCCAGTAACAACTGTTCCCCTGCCTTCAATTGAAAAAATATCTTCAATTGGCATTAAAAATGGTTTCTCTGTATCTCTTTTTGGTTCTGGAATATATGAATCAAGGGAATCAAGCAATTTTAAGATTGGTCCACAATGCTCGCAATCTGTTTTTCCACAACCACATTCTATTGCTTTAGTAGCCGAGCCTTCAATAATAGGGGTCTCATCTCCTGGAAATTCATACTTTTTAAGAATGTCTTTAACTTCTTCTTTAACAAGTTCAATCAACTCTTTGTCTTCAACTTGGTCTGTCTTGTTTAAAAACACGACAATAGATGGTACTCCAACTTGTCTAGCCAGCAAGATATGCTCTCTTGTTTGAGGCATTGGACCATCAGTGGCTGAAATAACCAAAATAGCTCCATCCATTTGAGCTGCACCAGTAACCATGTTTTTAACATAGTCAGCATGTCCTGGACAATCAATGTGAGCATAATGTCTTTTGTCTGTTTCATACTCGACATGAGCTAACGAAATTGTAATTCCTCTACTTCTTTCTTCAGGAGCATTGTCAATTTCATCAACACTTCTTGTTTCAGCCTTTCCTCCAGAAGCTGTTAAAACTTTTAATATTGCCGCTGTTAAAGCTGTTTTGCCATGGTCAACATGACCAATTGTACCAACATTTAAATGCGGCTTTGTTCTTTCGAATTTTTCTTTAGCTGCCATATTAATTTTTCCTCATTTTAGATTGTAGGTTAAAAAATATCTACAAATCAAATTATTAGTTTATTAGTGAATATAATTATAACAATATTACAAATACAATGTCAAGTGTATTTATTAATTATGTTATAAAATATTATAACATTTTTTCTAAAATCTGTCCATGTCTATTTATTGAAACCAAGAATCTTGTAATTGAAAAACTAAATTATTCCCATTAGTTTTAAATATTATATCCCCATTTTTATCTGTTCTAAAAATTTTATCATATGGTATTAATTGAGTTAAATTTTTTAAAACCCGCAAACTAGGATGACCAAACTGATTTTCTCCTGATGAAATAACTCCATAACTTGGATTAATTTTTTTTAAAAAATCCATGGTTGAAGAATATTTTGAGCCGTGATGGCCTGCCTTAAAAACATCGCTAGACAAATCAATATCATTGTTAATCAACTCTGCTTCTGTTTCTTTAGTAGCATCTCCTGTAAACAAAAAACTATTATTTTTATAAACTAATTTCATTACAATAGAGGTAAAATTATCATCTGCTTTAAAATCCTTAACCAATGATTGCTGAGGCCAAAAAAATTTCATTAAAACATTTTCTTCTACCTTAATATCTATAGGAGCATCAATAATTCTGTGTGGAATATTTTTTTTCTTAATAAGATTTTGCCACTTATAAACAAGTGGCTTTGAGTCGTCAAGCCCATTGCTAATTATTTGCTTAACTGGATATCGCTCTAAAACCTCCACTAATCCTGTTAAGTGATCTAGTCCTGTATGAGTTAAAATAATTATATCTATAATTCTGTTGTCAAAAGAGATATACTTGTCTAATTTATTAATAATATTTATATCAGGACCACCATCAATTAAGATATTTTGATGAGCTGGCGTTTGAATTAAAGTAGCATCACCCTGTCCAATATCTAAAAAAATTACTCTTAAATTAGTATCATTTAAACAAGCCAGCCAATAAATATATCCTAAAAAAATAAGGCTTATTAAAAATAATATTCCAATAATAAAAATACTTTTTTTAAAAAAAATTTCTTTACTTAACATGGATAATTTCTCATAATTTATGATTTGTTATTCCTTTAATTTTAAAAAACCAAATTAATATCAAGACATACAACCCAATTACTCCCAAAAACGAAAAATCTTTGATATAAAACGATAAATATGGAATATTTGCTCCAATTTTAGCTATTAAAACAACATAAGTCAATAATATCCATACAGGCCATAACAAAAAATTTACCAACCAAGGAAAAATCAATCCTAAAAAAATAAAAAGAAAACCAAATATCATTAAAAATGATAATAAAGGCAAAATTAAAATATTAGATAATAAAGATATTAAAGACAAGCTTCCAAACCAATACAAAACTAATGGTAAAACAAAAATTTGAGCTGACAAAGTAATAGATAAATAATACCTTAATGGAAATTTATTGTTGTTTGGAACTTGACTAAAAATATGATTAAAATAATCTCTAAACATTCCTATGCCTAAAACAGCCATAAAAGATAATTGAAATCCTATATCAGATTTTAAAACTCTTGGGTTTAGCAGTAGCATTAAAACGCAAACAAAAGCAAGTGTTTGCATAAAATTTTTAGGACGCCCTATTTTGGTTGCATAAGATAAAATAATCCCCATAATAGCTGCCCGGACCGCTGAAACTGGCGCTCCCACCAATAAAACAAAAAGAGAAATAGCAAAACACATTAAATAAAAAGATTTGGCTTGGCTAATATGCAATGTGTTTACAAAAAAAGTAATTAATAGTAAACAAATAATACTAATGTGAAGCCCTGAAATAGCCAGAATATGCGATATGCCTGCCTGACTAAAATTATCTCTTGTTAAGGGTGGTATTTGATGGCGAATGCCAAGCAACATTGCGGTCAAAATTGATCCCTGAGGTTGAGAAAAATTTTTATTAATTAAACTATTAGCATTAGATTTAAATAATAATATTTTTTCATAAAAAAAATTGCCTGTCTTTCTGGTAATAATTTTTATTTTAGGCCAATAACAACTAAAATAAATATCATCTTTAGCAAGCCATTCATAATAATTAAATCTATCAGATGATTGAGATTGATTAAGATTACACTCAACTTCTAAAATATCTCCGTATTTGTAATCAGACAAAACAGGCGCGTTAACTAATATTCTGCCTTTTAATTTATGTTTCTGAAAAGAAACATTGCCAATAATTAATTTTAATTTATCAATCCTCTTAATTGGCTCTTTAATAACTTTTCCCTGAAAAACAATTGTTTGGTTGTTATAAAAACTAACATGATTTTTATCTATTTTTGGAAGGCTTATTTCATAACGAATTACGCCAAGTATAAAAAATAAAAAAATAACCAAAACAGGCAATACTTGTTTTGGTTTAATAAACACAAATATAATTAAAATCAATAAAAATAAAGGAATATAAACAATTGCTGGGATAAACAAAAAAGAGGTAATTGCAACCCCTACAATAAAAGATAAAAATATTTTCATTTTTTTATTTATTTCTTAATAAAATCTTTAATATTCTATTCCTTGTCTAGCCTTAACTCCTTGATAATAATAATGTTTTATTAATTTCATTTCTGTTACCAGGTGAGCTATTTTTATTATGGCTGGTAATGCTCCCCTGCCCGTCAAAATTAATTCCATGTTATTTGGTTTATGTTTTAATAAATTTACAAAATAATCTTTATCAATCATTTTTTCTTTTAAAACAAAATTTATTTCATCAAGAATTATTAAATCATATTGATTCTCTTTAAAAATTTGCTCCAGAATAATCATGCCTTTGATTGCCTCTGTTTTGTCCTGTTTACTTATTTTAAAATCATATTTACTCTTATTTTTATTAAAATGAGAAATTCCATTTACCCAAAAATCAATCCCTATTTTTAGTAAACTATTTCTTTCTCCATAATCAAATCCTCCTTTAGCAAAAAAAATAATTCCGACTTTCAATCCCCAACCAACTGCCCTGACTGCACTGCCAAGACAAGCAGTTGTTTTGCCCTTTCCGTTTCCAGTATAAACATGAATTTTGCCTAATTTTTTTTTCATTTTTATTCAACTGTTACACTCTTTGCTAAATTTCTTGGTTTGTCCACATCGCAACCTCTTAAAACAGCCATATGATATGCTAAAAGTTGCAACGGCACAACATTTAATATTGGAGTCAAAAATCCATCTATTTTTGGAACATAAATAACTTCATCAACTATCTTTTTTATGGCCTGATTACCTTTAGTAGCAATAGCAATAACAATTCCTCCTCTGGCTTTAACTTCTTCAATATTATTAATTACTTTTTGATAAACATTATCAACCGTATCAGTTGCTACAACTATTACTGGCATATTTTTATCTATCAGCGCAATTGGTCCATGCTTCATTTCTGCGGCTGGATAGCCTTCTGCGTGAATATACGAAATTTCTTTCAATTTTAAGGCTCCTTCAAGAGCAGTTGGAAAGTTGTACTCCCTGCCTAAATAAAGAAAATTATTAAACTTGTAATATTTAGTTGCTAATTTTTTAATCTGTTTATTTTGATTTAATATTTGTTTTATTTTGGCTGGAATACTATCAATTGATTTAATTCTTGTGGCTGCTTCTAATGGTTTTATCCTGCCTCTTTTTATTCCCAGCAATACTGCAATTTGTGCTAAAACAACTACCTGACATGTAAAAGCTTTTGTTGAAGCAACCCCTATCTCTGGGCCAGCATGAATATAAACGCCCGCATCAGTTTCTCTGGCAATAGTTGAACCAACCACATTTACAATGCCAAAAACATTTGCATTATTTTCTTTTATTTTTCTTAATGATTCTAATGTATCCGCTGTTTCTCCTGATTGAGAAAGAACAAAATATGCTTTTTGCTTATCAATTGGCGTATTTTTATACCTAAACTCTGAAGCATATTCTGTTTTACTAAAAATACCTGTTAAGTGTTCAAATAAATACTCTCCGATAAGCCCTGAATGCCAAGATGTTCCACAAGCCAAAAATACAAACCCATTAACATTTTTTAAAAAATCAATCCAATCATTTATACCTCCTAACTGTATTCTTGCTTCTTTTGTTAGGCATCTTCCTCTTATACAATTTTTTATTGATTCTGATTGTTCAAATATTTCTTTAAGCATAAAATGATCAAATCCTTGTTTAGCTATTTTAGATAAATCCCATGACACTTTATCAATTTGTTTTGTAATATTTCTATTTTCTAAATCTGTTATTTGGCATCCTTTGCTTGACAAAATAGCAATTTCCCCGTCACTTAAATAAATAACTTTTCTAGTGTGTTCAATAATTGCTGCTGGATCTGAAGCAACAATATATTTTCCCTTTTTAACAATACCAATAACAAGAGGGCTCCCTTTTTTGGCCACAATTAATTTATCAAGAGCCAAAGATGAAATAATTGCCAAACCATAAGTTCCCTCAACCAATGCCAGTGCTTTCTGAACAGCAATTAATAAATTATTATTTTTGCCTTCTGAATCTTTTGTATTAGTCCCCCTGCTCGTAGGATAATTTTCTTCAATCAAGTGAGCTACTACTTCTGTATCTGTATTAGAATAAAATTTATGACCTCGTTTATTTAGCCATGATTTTAATGTTTTGTAATTTTCAATAATTCCATTATGCACTAAAAAAATTTCTTTTTTACAATCAAAATGGGGGTGGGCATTAATTTTGTTTGGCTCTCCATGAGTGGCCCAACGAGTATGACTAATCCCTAAACTTCCATCCAATGACTCTATTTTAATTTTTTTAGCTAACCACAAAACTCTTCCCTTTTCTTTAATAACTTTAATTCTCCCTTTGTTTAAAACCGCACAACCAGCGCTATCATAACCACGATATTCTAATCGCTTTAACCCTCTTAATAAAATTTCTGTTGTATTTTTTTTGCCAATACAGGCAACTATTCCACACATATAATAATAATTATTTAAATTTTAATTTGCTTTCAATTATTTCATTTAAGTTGCCATCTAAGATTGAATTCACATCATTTGTCTCAAATTTTGTTCTTAAATCCTTAACCATTTTATATGGATGCAAAACATATGAACGAATTTGATTTCCCCATGAAGCTGACTTAAATTCCCCTTTTATCATATCCTTTTCTTCTTGTTTAACTGCCTGAAAATAATGATATAATTTTGATTTTAAAATTTTTAAAGCCCTGTCTTTGTTTTTAGACTGAGACCTAGCAACTTGCGAACTAGCTGAAATTTTAGTTGGCAAATGAGTAATTCGAACAGCTGACTCTGTTTTTTGCATATGCTGTCCTCCTGGTCCAGACGATAAAAAAGTATCAACTTTTAAATCATCTTGTTTAATAACAACTCCTATATCATCTATTTCTGGTAAAACTTGCACCATTGCAAAAGATGTATGTCTCGTTTTTTCAGCATCAAATGGAGAAATTCTAACTAAACGATGAACTCCTGCTTCATTTTTTAAAAATCCATAAGCAAAATCTCCTCTCACTTCTATTACCACGCTTTTAAGTCCTGCTTCTGTTCCTTTTGATTCTTCAACAATTCTAAAATCCCATTCTTTTTGCTTAGCATACTTTGAATACATTCTTAAAAGCATTTCAACCCAATCCTGAGCATCATCTCCTCCTGCTCCAGCAAATATAGACAACCATGCATTTTCTTGGTCGTATTTTCCATTTAAAAAACACAACTCTTCAAAATCAAGGAGTTGTTTTTTTACTTTAGAAAATTGTATTTCTATTTCTTTTCTTAAATTAACTGTTTGATCTATTTTGTCTATATTAGATATTTCTAATAAATCATTTACTTCTACTTTTATTTTTTGGTATTTGGCTAAATTTTGTTTTAATTTTTCTAATTTTTTTGATTCTGTTTCAGCTCTAACCCTATCTTCCCAAAAACTCGGCAAGGTCATTTCAACTTCGATTTTTTTAATAATTATTTTTTTATTAGCAAGGTCAAAGATATTCTCCAATTTCTTGAAGCCTCTTTTTAAACTCTTTTAATTCTAAAATTAATTCTTGCATAATTTTTTATAAAAAATTTTAAAACATTCCTTGTTTATATTCTTCTAAGGCTACCTCTATTTCTTTGATTTCTCCTTGATGATAAATCTTTAATTGGACCTTGTCTCCCGGCATATGTTTTTGAATCTCTCTAGCTAAAGAGTTTGTAGCTGTTATTTTTGTATTATTTATTTCTAAAATAATATCATTTTCAACCAAGCCAGCCTTATTAGCAGGAGAACCTGGGATAATAGCCAATTCTGTATCCTGCTCACCTCTTATAATTAAGGCTCCATGGTCATAATCCAAATTATTTTCTTGAGCTATTTTTTTATTATTTAAGACATATCTCACTCCTATATATGGCCTAATAATCCTGCCATATTTTTTAACACTAGCCACAACATTGGTTGCTTGATTGACTGGAATAGCAAATCCAATCAACTGCCCCTGTTTATTAACAGCTGTATTTATCCCTACTACCTCTCCATTTAAATCCACTAAAGGGCCTCCTGAATTACCAAAATTAATAGCCGCATCAGTCTGAATAACATCTTCCAATACTTCTGATTGACCAATCGAATCACTAGCAATAACTCTGCGAGAAATTCCGCTCACAACTCCTTTGGTTACTGTGTTCCTATATTCTCCCAAAGAATTACCAATTGCAATTACTGTTTGTCCTATTTTAATTTTATCTGAATTTCCAAATTTAACTTCTGGTAAATTGAATTTTAAATCATTAATTTTTAAAATAGCAATATCATTAAATGGATCACGAGCCAAAACTTCAGCATCATATTTTTCTCCACTATTGCTTATAACAGTATATTCTGCTTCATTCCCTGTCACAACATGCTTGTTTGTTAAAATTAATCTTTCCTTTGAAGAAACCACAAAACCTGTTCCACCGCCAACTTGTTGTGGTTGTTTCTTTTTCTCTTGAATAGGAGCTGGAAAAGGAATTTCATTACCCCTGAATCCCCATAAATCATTAAAAAAATCATCAAAAAATGGAGAATTAAATCTTTGTGATCCATAATAATGAGTAACATATTCTGAAACAACAATACTAACAACCGAAGGACTAATATTACTGACAGCCGAAATAGCATCTATTTCATCATAATTAACTATAATTTGTCTGGCCATTGGTGATTGTGTTTGTTCTTTTATTTTTTTGGGTGTTTCTGTTAGAGGATTTAAAAAAGTTTGATACAAAAAAGAATGTAGCAAAGGAGTTTCATTGTTCATCAAGTAATTAAAAGCATAAAAGCCTGATATTGTGCCAGCCAATCCGCCTACAATCAAGCTTATTAAAACAATAACAACAACTGATGATTTAAGTTTTAAATTTTTCATATAATACAATTATTAAAATATTTCTTTAACTTGTTTTAATGCTGCTGGTAATAATGGCAATAAAACTTTTCCAAAAGGAATTAAAAATCCTGCTAAAATAGAAGTTTCAATCATTTCATTCCAAGAGCCTGTAATTGGAAAACTAGTTGAAAAATATAAAAGAAGACCAATAATTAATCCTCCTTCAATTAAACCAAAGGCTGCTCCTGCTAAACGATTGAAAAACTTTAAAATAGGTAATTCAAAAAATTTATTAATCGCCTTAAATATTAAAAAGAGAATAAACCTAGCAAGAATAAAAACAGCGATAAAAGCCAATAAGCGCGCTAAATTAAAATTATCTCCCAGCCACGGCAAAATTTGCAACGCTATAACATCATACCATCTACTGGCTACAAAAACAGCTACTATTAAACTAATAATTCCTCCTATGGTTTGAATAAAGCCATTCCAAAAACCAAACCAAACAAACCCAAATAAAATTAAAAGGAGGATTAAATCAAAAAATACCATATAAATTTAATTAAAGTTTTGGAAATAAAATTTTTCCTTTATTAATCTTTTTAAAATCATTCTTAAATAATGTCTGGCCTTGTTTAATTGTCTTTCCTTTCTCCTTTAAAAGCCCTAATGATTCAAAAATGTCATTACTTTTATCAGGCATAAATGGACAAATCATCCATGACAAATGCCTTATCCCCTCTAAAAGATTGTAAATGATTTTTGTATATTCCTTGTTCTCGATAGATACTTGCCAAGGTTTTTGCTTATCAATATATTTATCAAGAAAACCTACAAAATCATTAATATTTTTTATAACTCTCTCAAACTTAAGTTTATTCATATTTTCTTCATATTCTTTCCAAGTTTTATTAATTTTTTGCTTGAATAAAGAATTCACTCGAGCAGGATGAATAAATTTTTTATTATTCTTAGTGGCTAAAGTTGTTACTCTTCTTAAAAGATTCCCAATGCCATTACAAAGATCATTGTTATATTTGTCATAAAACCCAGACATTGAAATATCTCCATCTTGCCCAAAAGGGAAAACTCCTAATAAAAGCCACCTTAATGCATCTGTGTCAAAAATTGTAGCTAATTTTTCCGGGTCAATTACATTGCCTAGTGATTTACTCATTTTCTGACCATTAACAGTAAAAAATCCATGAGCATAAAGTTTTTTTGGAAAAGGGGCATTAATTGCTAAAAGAATTGCCGGCCAAATAACAGCATGAAATCTTAAAATATCCTTGCCTATTAATTGAATATTAGCCGGCCAGTATTTTGGCCATTTTTTAAAATTTCCAGACCAACCAATGCCTGAAAGATAATTTATTAAAGCATCAATCCAAACATAGACAACATGACTATTATCCCATGGTATTTTTATCCCCCATTCAACTTTTTCTCTAGAAATTGCCAAATCTTCTAATTTATTTGATGTTAAAAATCCAAGAACTTCATTTCTCCTTTCTATTGGTTCAATTAAAAAATCTTTTTTCTTTATTAATTTAATTAACTTATCTTGGAAAGAAGAAATTTTTAAAAAATAACAATTTTCAGACAAAGCAATTGGTTTTTTATTATGAAAAGGGCATTTCCCTTTTTTCAATTCTTTGACAGAATAGTATCTTTCACATGGGACACAATAAAGCCCCTTGTATTCTCCTAGATAAATTAAATCTTTGGCTTTTAATTTATTTAAAATTGCTTCAACAGCTTGTTTGTGTTTAATATCTGTTGTTCTTATAAAATTATTATATGAAATTTTTAAAGTATCCCAAGATTTTTCAAATCTAGCCGAATTTTGATTACAAATTTCAATTGGAGAAATGCCTGCTTGCTGAGCTGTTTTAAAAACTTTTTCTCCGTGCTCATCTGTCCCGGTCAAGAAAAAAACATCTTCTCCATTCATTCTATGCCAACGAGACAAAACATCACAAGCAACTGTTGTGTAAGCACTGCCAATATGCGGTCTAGCATTTACATAATAAATTGGAGTAGTAATATAAAATCTTTTCATATTATCGATTATTATTAATCATTAATTATTTATTATTATATCAATTAAAATGAGTCAAGTAAATTATTTAGAAGAAATTGCTATTACAATCTCTCCTTTATTTATCTTGCTATCATTAGAACATTCTAACAAAACTTGTTTAATTGTTCCTCTATAAATTTTTTCAAATTTTTTTGTTATTTCCCTGGCTACCATAATCTGCCTGGCTGATAATTCAGAAATATCATTTAAGTTGTTTAATGTTTTAATAATTCTGTGAACCGATTCAAAAAATACAATTGTTTGCTTTGAATCTACTATATTTTGAAAAAATAACTGCCTATGTTTTTTCTTTGGACAAAATCCCAAAAACAAGAATTTGTCACACGGAAATCCTGAAACACTCAGGCAAGCTGTCACTGAACTTGGTCCTGGAATTGGGACAACCTCTAATTTATTTATTTTAGCTATTGCTAAATTAACTAATTTATTGCCTGGGTCAGAAATTCCTGGAGTACCAGCATCACAAACAAGAGCTAATGTTTTATCTTCTAATAATTCTAAAATATAATTAATTTTTTTAATTTTAGAATGTTGGTGATAAGAAAGTACTTTTGTATTTATTTTATAAAAAAACAACAATTTACTTGTTCTTCTAGTATCTTCACATAAAATTAAATCAACCTTTTTTAAAACTTCAATGGCTCTAAAACTAATATCGTTTAGATTTCCAATTGGAGTGGCTACAATATATAACATAAAAAAATTAAGCTGTTGGCAAATTAAATGGAGGTTCTCCTTTTTTACTGCCTGTTTTTTTAATTAACGGAGATGAAATTTTTGAACATGGAAAATGATAAATAGTTGCTAGCTCTTCTATGTTTAGAATATCTTTTTTCTGGTTTGAAGAAATCTTGATTGTTAATAATTTAGCAATTTTTTTAAATATTTTTTGAGTTCCTGTTTCAAAAGACCAACTAGCAGCCCTCTTTTTATAAGCTTTAATAATAGCTGTTTTTTTATAAGATATTTTTGCCTGATTTGGTATTATCCTAACTGCTCTTGTATTCAATTTTTTATCTGGCATTAAACCATTCATATCCAAGGTATTAATTGATTTTAAAGCACTTAATACTCCTATGACTCCTTTGTTTTCATTAAAAACTTCTTTGGTTGCTAAATAAATTAACCTAATTCTAATATTAAAACATGTTTTTGACAGTTTTGCCTCCACTGCATCCAAAACTCTTCTTTCTCCCGGAGTTAAAACTATTTTTTTGTCTTCTTCTTTTGGTTTCTCCACTGTAAAAATTTGTTCAATTATTTTAGAAATAAAAGCGACTGGAAAATAAATCATTTTTTCAAAAAAAGATTCTTTTAATTTTATCTTTTCTCCTTTAATTTTCTTTATTACATTTTTTCCTTGTTTTCTAATATCCTTATTAATAGCAGGAGTAATAATAATTTGAAACCAAGCCTGTTCTCCTGACTGAAGTTTGCTTAAAATTTCTAACATATTTCCCATTGGGTCTTTTAACTCTTTACTCATTTGATGCTCAAAAGCTGGATAAGTTTTTATGGGATATGGATTTGAGTTATAAAGAACTATGTCAGACCCCCAGATATCATATTTTTCATCTGGAAACTTATCCGGAGCACTATTAACATAATCATCAACTTCAAAAATCTCCACCAAAGGATAACTTGTATAAATTGCTGATTCAACTACATCTTTAAACTGAACTGGCATTCTAATATAAAATTGTATTTTTCCTTCAATGCTAGCGATTTCAACTGAAATACTAAGTTGTGATTTTCCATAAAAATATTTATCAATCCAATCCATGTCTGTCTTGATCCCTGAAAAACTAGCAAACAATCTTTCAATTGACTCTGGGCCTTGATCATTATCTCTAGGAATATTTACAGATAAAATAATATATTCTTGTTTAGCTAAAAACTTTCTCCTCATATATGATAGCCAATTTTGTCTAATCAAACGAAAAATAATCCATAAAAATAAATATAAAAAAATGGCAATCAAAAACCATTTAATATAGTAATAATATATTGGATTAAACAAAAAAGATAAAAAATTTAAATTAAGATTAATTTCCATAAATGTTTTACAACCCTTGTTGTTTTAATTCTTTTAGTATTTTCTTTTGTTTGCCTGTTAAATGTTTAGGAATTTTAATTGTTATTTTAACAATTTGATCCCCTCTTTTATTAGATGTTCTAGTAGATAAATATGGTATCCCTCTTTTTCTCAGTATAAATTCTTGCCCAGAATGCGTGCCAGCCGGAATTTTTAATTTTACTTCCTTGTCTAATGTTTGAACATCTATTTTGTCTCCTAAAGTTGCTTGAGAAATATTTATGGTTTCTTCTGAATAAACATCATATCCTTTCCTGCGAAACAATGGATGGTCTCTGATTAAAACTTTTATATACAAATCACTAGAAGCAACTCCTTGGCCACCAAAATCTCCTTGCTGAGGAAACCTAATAATTTGGCCATTGTCTATGCCGGCTGGTATTTTTAAATTAACATCTGAACTGCCTTTTAATTTGCCATGGCCATCACATTTAGCACATTTTTTTTCAGGGATTTGACCTTGCCCACGACATTGTTCACATATTCCGGTTGTTTGAAATACTCCAAAAAATGTTTGTCTAGCGCTTACTGTTTGCCCCTTGCCTGAACAATTAGAGCAGGTAACCAGTTTACTTCCTGAAGCAACTCCCTGCCCATTACATTCTTCGCATTTTATATTTTTGTCTAATTTTATTTTCTTAGCAACCCCAAAAGCAGCTTCCTTAAAATCAATTGCAATTTCTATTTGGATATCTCTTGCTTGCCTGCTCCCTCTCTCTTGTGTTCTACTTGAATTAAACAAACTATCAAAAATATCTCCCAATCCTTCAAATCCTGATCCATTAAAACTTGCCCCGGATGATTGACCTTTCATTGCATCAGCATATGTTGCCCAATCTCCAAAATTCTGAAAACCTTCAAACCCTCCCCTTGATTGAGCTTGTTCAAAGGCACTACCATACTGGTCATACATTTCCCTTTTTTTAGAATCTGACAGAATTTGATAAGCTTCATTAATTTCTTTAAATTTAGTTGCATCTCCAGTTCCTTTGTCTGGATGATGTTTTTGCGCCAACTTTCTAAATGCTTTTTTTATTTCAGGTTGAGAAGCGCTTTTATCAATTCCTAAAACTTTATAATAATCCTTGTCTGACATAATGTTATGGTTATTAAAAACAAAACAACTGGCAGGGGCGGAGGGAATCGAACCCCCGACAAGAGTTTTGGAGACTCTTGTGATACCACTTCACCACACCCCCCTATTTTGTTTCTTTATGCTTGGTGTGGTGCTTACACCATTTGCAATATTTTCTAAGCTCAAGTCGTTCTTTGATTAATTTTTTATTTTTTCTGGAAAAATAATTTATTCTTTTACACTCTGAACACTCAAATTTAATTAAATTTTCTTGACTCATAAATTAATTCTAATTGATTAAAAAAGCCGAGAGCGAGATTCGAACTCGCGGCCTATTGTTTACAAAACAATTGCTCTACCACTGAGCTATCTCGGCACAGGGAGTCAGTCCCTACTCAAGGGGGCCTAATCCTTATATTAAAATGCTATTTTTTTATTCCTTACGACCATAAGCATAGCAAATAATTAGAAAAATTTCAAGTGATGTTTTATTGACTTTAATACAAAACATATTATAATTAAAATAACATTTTATTATTAAAAGCTCAAAAAATATGAAAAATTTTGAAACTAAGAAAAAATATTTAACAATTATATTGCTAGTGATAGTCAGTGTTTTCTTGATTTTTTCTATTGCCTTGATATTTGTAAATATAAATAATAAAATCCAAACAGGAAAATACATTGGACAAGAAATTGAATTTAAAAACACAATCTATATAGCTGGCGAAGGCATTGTTTATGCTATCCCAGACACTGGGTTGATATCTATTTCAGTCATCACTGAAAAGCTAACCGTTGAGCTTGCTATGTCTGAGAATACAGCCAAAATGAATAAAATTATTTCAGGAATCAAAAAACAACGAGTAAAAGAGAAAGATATCAAAACTACTAAACTTAATATTTATCCGAAGTATAATTGGGAAGAAAAACAAAGAAAACTAATCGGCTATGAAGTCAGGCAAACAATAAAGATAAAAATTAGAGATTTAGATAAAGCAGGAGATATTATTCAACAAGCAACAAGCAACGGAGCCAATAGTATAAGTGATTTACAATTTATAATAGATAATGAAGATGAGCTAAAAAAACAAGCTCGCACATTAGCAATCAAACAAGCCAAAGCAAAGGCAAAAGAAATAGGCAAGGAATTAGGGGTTGAGATTATTCGAATTGTTGATTTTAATGAATCATCAACACAGCCAATAATGCCTATGTATAGAACAAAAGGACTTAGTTATGCCATGGAAGATTCTACTTCTGTCCCACAGATAGAAACAGGCGAAAACGAAATAAAAGTTAATGTCAATATAACTTTTGAAATAATATAAATAAGCCGGGATGGTGGAACGGTATACACGAGAGACTTAAAATCTCTTGGGCGCAAGCCCTTGTGGGTTCGAATCCCACTCCCGGTATTATTATTTTTTACAGCCCCTGTGGTGGAATTGGTATACACGACAGGTTTAGGACCTGTTGGCTTTTGGCCTTAGAGGTTCGAGTCCTCTCAGGGGCATTTTAAATATATTTATGGCAAAACAAAAAAAATTAAGAATTGGCTGGTTCAGTTTTACTTGTTGTGAAGACAGTACCATTGTTTTTACAGAGCTTTTAAACGATTATTGGGATGAATGGACAAAAGTTATAGATTTTTACCATGTTAAAATATTAAAAAGCAATAACAAATTAGACAATCTTGATGTCGCCTTTATTGAAGGGGCGATTTCTTCTTTAAGTCAAGCTAAACAAGTTAAAAAAATCAGAGCTAATGCCAAGCAAGTAGTGGCTATTGGTTCTTGTGCTATCACATCAATGCCTTCTGCTCATAGAAATGAATTCCCTAAACAAGTTCAATCTGAAATTGATTTTTTAATAAAAAAATTTCATTATGGTCAGAAAGTTAAAAAATTAGCACAAGTTATAAAAATTGACGAACAAGTTCCTGGTTGTCCAATGGATGAAGCAAAATTTTTATTAATAGTAAACAAAATGTTAAAACATTTCAAAATTAAATAATCATTAATCACTAATCATTAATAACTAATCACTAATCAATAATCACTAATCAATAATCACTAATCACTAATCAATAATCAATCTCATGCATCAATCTGATTTTAAATTAAACATAAAAGAAATCACCAAAGTCGAGGGCTCGGCTGAGCTTGAAGTTAAGGTTGTCAAATCAAAAGTAAAATATGTCAAATTCAAGATAAAAGATTTTAAAAGATTTTACACTCAAGCAATTCAAGGAAAATCAGCTTTGGCTGTGCCACAAATGCTAGCCCGTATCTGCGGAACTTGTAGCAACGCTCATTTAATGGCTTCTATTGAAGCAATTGAAAAGGCCTGTGATTTTAAGCCATCAATTCAAACAATGGTTTTAAGAAAATTGGCCTATCATGGATTAATTATTCGTGACCATGCTTTACATTTATATGTTTTTGTCTTGCCTGATTTATTTAATAAAGATTCTTTATTAGATTTTGATGAAAACAATCAACGAGAACATCAATTTTTACATGATACTTTTAAAGTAAAATCAGCTGGAAACAATTTATCAATTTTTACAGCCGGCCGAAGCGTTCACTCTCCCTATCCAGTAGTAGGTGGATTTCTTAAAACGCCAGCTGAAGAAAAAAAACAAAATATAATAGAAAAACTTGAACAAGCTCGACCAGCTGTATTAAGATTGATAAATATTTATAAAAATTCAAAATTCAATCTAATCAGAAAAACAGATTATGTTTGCTTAAAGGCAAATCCATTCTCATATCTTGAAGGGCAACTTTATAATCAAAACAAATTAATTGCTGAAGAAAAAGATTTTCGTCAACATTTTGAACATGTTGTCCTGCCATATTCACAAGCATCTGCCTATACCTTCAAAGGAAAACCTTATCAAGTCGGTGCTTTAGCTAGAATAAATATCAATCAACAAGCATTACATGATAAAACAAAAAAAAGTGCAACATCTGCACTTAAAAGTTTTCCTTCAAATAATATTTATCATAATAATCTTGCCCAAGCTATTGAAATACTACACTCTATTGATGAATCAATTGATTTACTTAATAATTTTAAATTCAAACCCGAAGAACCAACTAAACTAAAAATTAAAAAATCTATTGGCATTGGCGTGATTGAAGCCCCTAGAGGAACTCTTTACCATAAATTAGAAATAGATAATCAAGGCATAATTAAAAAAGGCGAAGTAATTGTTCCTACCGGACAAAATCAATTATCAATTGAACTTGATATTGCTGAATTTATTCAAAACAATATAGACATGGACCAGGCACAATTATCGCTTCAATGTGAAAAAATCATAAGAGCTTATGATCCTTGTATGAGTTGTGCTTCTCATTTTTTAAAATTAAATCTGACAAGAAAATAGATACTTCAGTTATTGCTTTGTCTTTATTATAAAACATTGGTATTCCAATAATATAAATACCAATATTTTTTTTAATTTTTTTAATCAATTTTAGATAAAAAGATAAGTCAAAATCATGAACCGTAATCATCTTTTTATTAACTGATATATCAGTAGCGTCAATAACATCAACTTTGTTAATTCCTTTTACAGTATCAATGATAATCAACGAATCGTTTGCATAAACATCTAATTCATTTGGATCTTTTGTTCGCCACTCTATCTTAGGGAATTTTTCTTTCAACCTCGGCAAGATTGAACAAGGAATTGAATCAAAATCTAAATCAAGGTTACCAAAAACATAAACAATCATATATTTTTTACTTTAAGCAGCTGCCTTGTTTTTCTTTTCCTTATAATCATCTAAGGCCGACTTTAATGCCTCTTCTGCCAAAACCGTGCAATGATATTTATGATTTGGAACTTCTCCTAATTCTTTCATTATTTTTTCATGAGAAAAATTTACTACTTCTGCTATTTTCTTTCCTTTTATTAATTCTGTCAAAACAGAAGTAGATGAAATTGCAGCTGCACAACCATATGTCTGAAACTTTACATCAACAATTCTTTCATCTTTAATTTTTAAATATAATTCCATTATATCCCCACAAGTTACATTGCCAACATGACCAACGCCATCAGGATTTTTCATTTTTCCCATATTTTTTGGATGGAGAAAATACTCCATTATTTTACTATTTTCATCAAAACATCCCATAAAATATACTTTATTATTATTTAATTGGTGAAATTTCTCTTAAACGAATCACTATTTGAATTAAATTTTTAATAGTATAATCAATTTCTCTTTTATTGGTCCACCTCCCTAAACTAAAACGAATTGAGCCGTGTGATGCTTCAGCAGACCTGCCAATTGCCATTAAAACATGAGAAGGTTGAAGCGATTCAGAAGAACAAGCCGAGCCAGTTGAAACAGCAATCCCCTTGGCATCCAATGAAATTAAAATTGCCTCGCCTTCTATTTTCTTTATGCTAATATTAGCATTATTTGGCAATCTTTTACTTGGATGTCCATTTAATTTTGTATGTTCAATTTTTTCTAAAACTTGTTGAATTAAATAATCCCTTAATTCTATTAATTTATCTGCTTCTGGTTTTAATTCTTGTTGAGCTATCTCGCAAGCCCTGCCAAAACCAAGGATTGAGGCTAAGTTTTCGGTTGACCCTCTTCTTCTTTTCTCTTGTTCTCCGCCATGAAGCAATGGTTCTAATTTTATCCCTGGTTTAACATACAAGGCTCCAATTCCTTTTGGTCCATATAATTTATGAGCAGACATTGAGAGCATGTCAACTCCCAAATCTTTTACATCTATTTCAATGTGCCCTGCTGTCTGGACTGCGTCTGTATGAAAATAAAGCGGATTTTTATTATTATTTGCTTCTCTTGTTTGTCTAACATTGTTAATTATTTTAGCCATGGCCTTGATTGACTGAATTGTGCCTATTTCATTATTAGCATGCATGATTGAGACCAAGACGGTATTTGGTTTAATTGCTTGTTCTAATTTATTAACATCAACTAAGCCATCTTCGTCAATTGATAAAAAAGTTGTATCAACTCCTTGTTTTTTTAAAAAATTATATGGCTCTAAAACAGCTGGATGTTCTATTTTGGATGTAATAAAATGAGGGGCTACTATGTTTTGTTTAAAAAATATTCCTTTAATTGCCAAATTATTTGCTTCTGTGCCACCACTTGTAAAAATTATTTCATCTGGATTACTTTTAATTAAGCTAGCTACTTGTTTTCTAGCTAATTCTACTCCCCTTTTACTTTCTTGTCCAAACTCGTGTAAACTAGATGGATTACCATAGACACGATTAAAATAAGGGAGCATTTGTTTTAATACCCTCTTGTCAGTTGGAGTTGTGGCTGCATAATCAAGATAAACTTTTTTCATATGTCTAATATTATCTTATTTAGGCCTTTTGTCAATATCTCTTTTTTCCTTTAATTAAATCATGTCCAGACAAAATATCCTCACAAATAAAATCCTCCAAAATATCTGTATTTATTATTTTCAAAACTTTATAAAGTTTGTTAATATAATTATCTTTTATAAGGTTTCAAATATTAATAAACTATTCCATGTCTGCTGTTTTTGGCCATAAATTGGATTGGTCTTCTATCAATAGTTTTTGTTTAGTTTTATTATTTTCCCTAACTGCTTGCTTAATGTTCTTAGTAAAAAGTTCTTTTAAAAAAAATTCTGCCTTGTGATTGTCTCCAAAGTAGTATTTTAATAATATGTCTTTTGCTTGTTTATATTTTCTCTGATAAAAATATGTTAAAGCTAAATTTTCATAAGCATTTGAATATTGGGGGGAAACTTTTAATGTTTTTAAAAATTGTTTTTCAGCTGAATCATAATCCTGTCTGTATAAATAAATAAGCCCTAAGTTATTGACTGCATGAGGGTAATGCGGATAAATTTTATTAGCAATTAAAATTTCTTGCTCTGCTTTAACATACTCTCTATCTAATATATGCATTGCCCCTAAGTTAGAACGAGACAAAACACTGTTTGGTGATTTAATAGCCGCTGACTTGAATAGAGTTTTTTCATCTTTCCATTCCAAGCTTCTGTCATAACTTGCATAACTATAAAAAAATATTAAGAATATAAAAATTATTAGCCAAACAAGATTAAATATTTTACTGGGTTTTAATTTTTTGATAAACAAAAAAAACAAAGCCAAAAAAATACATATGCCAGCACTAGGAAAATACATCAACCTCTCCCCCATAATAGTTCCAATTGGCCAACCTAAATTAGATATTAATAAATAAGGCCACCAGAAAAAATTACCAGCCAAAGATATGGTTAAAATAGAAGAACTTCTCTTAAAAAATGGCCAACAAATTAAAATTAAAAAAACCAAACTAATAAAAACACCTGCCAATGTATATAAATCTGTATATTTATCAACCATGGTTATTTGATTATATGAATAATCAGAAGAAAGATTTGTGCCTAATAAAGTTTTTTGTAAATAAAGATATAAAACTTTAAAGCCAGTTAAAACTCTTTCTTTAATGGTTACAAACTTTAATGGATTTTCTACAAGCGTAGCATTATTAGTTAATAAATTTTCTCCTAAAACTAAAATGCGGATTAAAAAATATATTAAAAAAGTAAATACTAAGCTTAGCCAAGAATAGATATAATTTCTAAAATCAAAAACAACTAGACAAAAGAAAATTGGGATAACAGCCATGGCTGTTTCTTTGCTTAAAAGCCCTGATAACAAAAACAAACAAGCTAGCCCAATTTTTAACCTTGATTTAGACTTATTCTTAATCAATAGAATAAAACAAAGTAAAGAGAAACCAAAGCCAAGTAATTCTGCTCGACCAATTATGCCTACTACTGCTTCTGTGTGAATCGGCAAAACTAAAAATAACAATGAACTTAAAATTGGTAAATATTTTTGCTTGCTTATTTTTTTTAACAACAAAAACAACAACCAAGAATTAATAATATGCAAAATGATGTTAATTAAATGATAAGACCAAGGTTTTATGCCAAATAAAAAATAATTCAACGAAAAACTAGCTACTGTTACTGGGCGATAAACTCCTGAAGTTTCTCCAGCGTAATAACTAGTAAAAATTTTAAAAAAATTACTTGGTTGCTTAATAAATTCATTATTTTTAACTCTTGGAACATCATCAAAAACAAAGTCATAATTAATAGTAATGCCAAAAATTAAAAAAGCCAAACAAATAAAGAGTAAAAAAATTGCCAAGGGTTTTAAAAAATTCATCATAATTAAAACAATTTTTTTTATTTTTTTAATTTTTTATTTAAAATATCAATTTTACCGTAAAAACCATCATAACCAGAATGTCTAACAACGTCTCCCTTCCTCATATTTATAATGGCCTTAGAAATAATCGGCTCAACAATTTTATTTAATTCAACATGGTTTACATTTAACAATATATTGAATTCATTTTTAAACGCCTTAATTAACTTAAAATATTGTTTGGCAACTGTTTTAGTTTTGGGCCCTTTCCCAAGCACTTGAGACAATATGTCCATTAATGGAATTATACTTTTATACTTGATCGCTTTTTTAGGCCTTATCCCCTCTATCCTGCTAGCCAAGTCATTAACTCTATGGACAACTCCAATGGTTAGTGGTCGGTGGCATTTTGGACAAATTTTTTTATGCTTGATTGTTTCAGCAGGACTCATTCTAATATTACAATTTCTGTGCCCATCTAAATGATATTTTCCTTGTTCTGGAAAAAACTCAATTGTATATTTAAATCCTTTTCTTGTTTTTATTGTTTTAATAATATTCTGATAACTGATATTTTTTATTTCAAACACATTTGCTTCTCTGCCCAAATTTAAAGGAGAATGGGCGTCTGAATTACTTATCAAAGTAAATCTATCCAATTCTGGCCACTGCCAACACATAAGCGGGTTTGCTGAAAGCCCTGTTTCTAAAGCATGAATATGTGGGGTCAACTCTTCAAAACACTCTGTAATAGAATCAAACCCGGATTTAGAACCAAAAACAGAAAACCATGGAGTCCAAATATGAGCTGGAACAAGAAAAGCCTTGTCTGATATATTGAAAATTATGGTGGCTAAATCCTTAACATCAATTCCTAAGATAGGTCGTCCATCTGACCTTATATTAAACCTTTTATCTAAGGTTTTATTTATTTTGGCAGCCACTTCCAAATTAGGAGCGAAAACAAGTAAATGAATTTTTCTAGTCTGCCCATTCTTTTTATAAATACACGAAAGTTCTGTTGTTATTATAAAATAAACAGATGATTCTTTAATCTGATAAAGCCCTGTGTTTACCTCTTTTAATTTTGTTTTCAAAATTTTAAACCAGGATGGGTGAGTAAAATCACCAGTGGCTACAACATTTATCCCTTTAATTTCAGACCATTTAGCAATATGCTCTAAGTCCATTTTAGGAGAAGTTGCTCTTGAATATTTAGAATGAATATGAAAATCAGTAATATATTCCATACAATAATTATAACATAAAAAAAATAAACCCATAATTCTGGCGCTGACCTACTCTCGCCCATTGGACTACCATCGGCCCTGAGAGACTTAACTTCTGTGTTCGAGATGGGAACAGGTGTTGCCCTCTCGGTAGAAGCGCCAGAATTATGAGTTTATTATATCATATAAAGATACAAAAAATGCTCGTTAGCTAAGTGGTAAAATAGAGATTTGATTTATTAGTACTCCTCAGCTGAATCCATTACTGGACTTACACTTAGAGCCTATATACCCGGTCATCTCCCGGGGATCTTCATTATTTAAAAAATTAAATAAAACGAAACCTAATCTTGGGGACAGCTTCACGCTTATATGCTTTCAGCGTTTATCAAAACCAAACATAGCTACCCAGCAATGCCCTTGGCAGAACAACTGGTGCACCAGAGGTTTGTCCTTTGAGGTCCTCTCGTACTATCAAAGGGACCCCTCAAGTTTCGAACGTTTACGATAGATAGGAGGCCGAACTGTTTTACAACGTTCTGAACCCAGCTCGCGTACCCTTTTAATTGGCGAACAGCCAAACCCTTGGGAGCTTCTTCACCCCCAGGATAGGATAAGCCGACATCGAGGTGCCGAACTTCGCCGTCGATATGAACTCTTAAGCGAAACCAGCCTGTTATCCCCGGAGTAGCTTTTATCCGTTGATCTCCACCGCTCCTATAAGCAAGTGTCGGTTCACTAAGTTCGAGTTTCCTCTCGGCTCGACTTGTAGGTCTTGCCGTCAAGCTAACTTATGCCTTTGTACGTCCAGCACGATTTCCATCCGTGCCAAGTTAACCTTTAAGCGCCTCAGTTACTCTTTATGAGGCATCCGCCCCAGATAAACTGCCAGCCAGATACTGTCTCCCGAATAAATCGGGATTAGAAATAAAAATATACAAGGGTGGTATCTCACTGATGCTTTGCACAAAAGTGCAAAGCTCCCACCTATTACTGAACAGGTGTATTCCTATTCCAATATCAAGTTACAGTAAAGCTTCACGGGGTCTTTTCGTCTTATCGTAAATAGAGCGCATCTTCACGCCCACTGCAATTTCGTCGAGTCCCTTGTTGAGACAGTTGTCAAGTCGTTACTCCGTTCGTGCAGGTCGGAAATTACCCGACAAGGAATTTCGCTACCTTAGGACGATTCATGATGTTAATCCATTTAACTAAATTGTCAATGGACCTCCCTTATTAATTTAAGGGCTCTATGTCTCCATAGAGATCGGACTATATCATCCGCTTACGCTTTCTTTCGAAATGCGCGCGGTTTGGCGTATAGTCTCTGAGGATTCTCTCTTAGAGAAACCAAAACATTGTTTTGATTATACTTGTGCGTTCTCCCTCTTCCTTTGTTTAATTTTTCTCTTAATGCCACAATTTGCTTTAACCCTTTGGTTGTTAAATGCTCTTTGTTGAGCACTAGTTTAGCAATCTGACAAAAAATGAAAAAATTTTTCTTCTTTGTTTGAGAGAGAAAGTTAAATCTTTTGAAAAAAGGAATCACCTTTTCTTCAATAGATGTTGGGTTGCTTACAGAATACATAAACAAGCCATCTTTTTTGCGTTGATTTAATCTACCACATCCAAGAATTTTCTTGAATTGAGAAAGAATATAACTTTCTTTTTGAGAAACATTAAAGGTTAACACTACTTGCCAACCAATTGTATGGTCTTCTCTTTTTCTCAAAGAAACGTTAAAACTTCCTTCTCCATCTGCAAAGCCAGCTAAATAATAGCCAACTTTTAATGGTATGTTTTTCAACCATTTTTCTCTGTTGTTCATATTTTTGAGAGTCTTTCCTGCGGATTGTCCTGTGCCTCACGACAATGAGGACTAATTAAAGGATTTTTACTGGCTTCGACCTTTTATTATTACAAAGCCGAGTACCTTTAATATTTAACAGGGTTTTCCCGCAAATAGCCAAATTTATTTAGATAACTACAACCGTCCAGTTTATAGTTATCGCCGGCGTTCATCAGCGCTTCAATTCAATGCTCAACTAATAAATTAGTATCACAAATCCTCTTAACGTTCTGACACTGGCCAGGAGTCAGCCCCTATACATCACCTTACGGTTTAAGCAGGGACCTGTGTTTTTGATAAACAGTCGCTCGACAGACTTTCGCTGCGGCCCTACCAAAAGTAGGGCAGGGTTTATCCCGAAGTTACACCCGCTTTTTTGCCGAATTCCTTAACAAGGGTTCTCTCGTACACCTTAGGATACTCTCCTCGTCCACCTGTGTTGGTTTACGGTACGGACTTAATATTTTTTAAATTCTTAGAAGTTTTTCTTGGCTCCCTCGACCCTAGAATTTCCCCTTACGAGGATTTCACTCATAACAAACTTTTACTCTTCGGATTTACCTAAAGAGCCCATTCATTACTTAGACGCAAATAGCCAGATTACGCTCTAAGCGAGAAGAAGCGTCACTCCATCAGAAAAAATATTAAGGGGGCGGAATATTAACCGCCTGTCCATCGCTCCACCCTTTCGGGCAAAAGCTTAGGACCGCCTAACCCTGGGATGACAATCAGCGCCCAGGAAACCTTGGACTTACGGTGGTTCGGATTCTCACCGAACTTTTTACTACTCATGCCAACATTTTCTCTTCTCTACGCTCCATCAAACCTTACGATTTGACTTCAATGCCTAGAGAATGCTCCCCTACCAACGCAAACAAAAGTTTACGCTCCTCATCTTCGGTACCAAATTTGAGCCCCGATACATTTTAAGCGCAGAATAACTTAACCAGTGAGCTGTTACGCTTTCTTTAAAGGATGGCTGCTTCTAAGCCAACCTCCTGATTGTCAAAGTCATTTCACCACCTTTAACACTTAATTTGGATTTAGGGACCTTAGATTGAGGTCTGGGCTGTTTCCCTTTCGACCAATGGAGCTTTGCCCCCATGGTCTGACTCTGCCTATAAATAATTTTGGTATTCGGAGTTTGGTTGAATAAGGTAGGATTTCTCCACCCTTACCCATTCAGTGCTCTACCCCCAAAACAAATTGAGACAGGCTAGCCCTAAAGCTATTTCGGGGAGAACCAGCTATTACTGTGTTCGATTGGCTTTTTACCCCTATCCACAGGTCATCCGATGGCATTACACGACCAACCGGTTCGGGCCTCCCTTCAAATTTCTTTGAAGTTCACCCTGCCCATGGATAGATCACACAGTTTCGGGTCTTTTCCATTATATAAAATCGCACTATTAATACTTGCTTTCGCTACGGCTTCGTTTATGTTTAAACTTAACCAAACATAATAGAAAAACTCGTTGGCTCATTCTCCAAAAGGAACGCCATCACCCAATTATCTGTAAACAGATAACAGGCTCTGACTCTTTGTAAGCATATGGTTTCAGGTACTTTTCATCGCCCTCACCGGGCTACTTTTCACCTTTCCCTCACGGTACTAGTTCACTATCGGTCACTAAAAGTATTTAGTCTTAGGTGATAGTCCACCTTGATTCGTACTGGGTTTCACGTGTCCAGCACTACTTGGGAATAATTAACTATTAAAACAAAATTTTTTTCACTTACGGGACTTTCACCCTCTGTGGTTGGATATTCCAAACCATTCAATTAAAAATAATAATTTTAACTTCATCTAGCAGGAGATAAAACATTAACTACCCCGCTACCCTCTATAAAATATTTTGGCCCTGTTACCTTTTAGCGAGTAAAAGATTATGTCAAAGACAAATCTTTTAAACACCTTAGATTCTATAGAGTTTAGACTGAGTTTATTAAACATAAGTAAACTTAAATCTAATAAACAATCCCCTTTCGCTCGCCGCTACTGAGAGAATATCTCTGTCAAAAGACAGAATTTTTTTCCTTTCCTCTGGCTACTGAGATGTTTCACTTCGCCAGGTTCCCGTCTGCTTTTAAAAAACAGACATCACGGTTTATGCCATGATAGGTTTCCCTATTCGGAAATCCCCGGATCAAAGGTTGCTTGCCACCTTCCCGAGGCTTATCGCAGGCTACTACGTCCTTCATCGGCTTTTAGTGCCAAGGCATCCACCATATGCAATATGTTCTCTATTTTACCACTTAATTAACGAGCAAAGTAAATTTTGCTCTTTAATTATTTTTTTGTTAAATTGTTTTAAGACAAGATAAATCCTGCCTCTTGCAGTGTTATTTAACAAAAAGAAGATACACTTAATATCTTTTTATTCAATTGTCAAAGAACAAACAAAAAAACCGCTTATCAGCGGTTTTGATCTGTGCTCTAAAAGCAACTAAATGATTTAACCATCTGATAAATTAAAATTAATTGGATTGTTTTTTTGCATTAAATTTAACATTAATTATGTTGTAAATTCTTTGTTATTAATATAATATAAATTAAAACAAATGTCAACTACTTCTAAGTGTGGATAACTTAAATATTTATGTTAAAATAAACATTATGAATAATAACCAAAAATACATTATTTTAGGAATTGAAACATCATGCGATGAAACAGCTAGCTCTGTTTTAGAAATAAAATCTTTATCAAAACAAATTAAAATTAAAACTATTTCTAATATTGTTTCTTCTCAAATAAAAATACACCGTCAACACGGTGGCATAATTCCAGAAGTAGCTGCGAGGGCTCATATTGAAAATATTCTAGCCGTGGTAAAAGAATCATTAAAAAACTTAAAAAATCCAGCCAAACAAATTGACCTAATTGCAGTCACTAATGGTCCTGGGTTAATAACATCTTTATTAGTAGGAGTAGAGACAGCCAAGACACTATCATTTGGCTGGCAAAAACCATTAATCCAAGTCAATCATTTAGCCGGTCATATTTTTGCTAATTTTTTTAATGAACAACCAAATATGTTTCCCTCCATAAGCTTGATTGTTTCTGGCGGACACACTGAATTAGGCATAATACAAAAACAAGGCCAATATAAAAAGATCGGACAGACAAGAGATGATGCAGCTGGTGAATGCTTTGATAAAATAGCCAAACTTTTAAACCTTAATTATCCTGGCGGACCAGAAATTTCAAAATTTGCTAAACAATGTACTAACGCTAGCTTAATCAAATTGCCAAGACCAATGATTAATTCAGCTGATTTTGATTTTAGTTTTTCAGGATTAAAAACAGCTGTTTTATATCTAATAAAAAAGAATAAAGATAAATTAAAAAATAAAAAATTTGTTACCTGTGTTTGCGCTGAATCCCAACAAGCAATTATTGATGTACTTGTCAGTAAAACAATCAAGGCAATAAAAAAACACCAAGCAAAAGCCTGCTTTTTGTCAGGCGGAGTAGCGGCTAATGACGAATTAAGAAATCAGTTAAAAGTAGCTGTTGATGACTTAAATGATAAAATAATTTTTACTGTTCCCTCAAAAAAACTATGTACTGACAATGCAGCCATGATCGCTTTAGCAGGTTATTTTAAGTATAAAACGCTATCCCAAAAAGAAAAAAACCAATTAAAAAATAATTGGCAAAAAATAAAATCCGACCCAAACCTAAGTATTTAATTATGCTTCTTAACTAAATTTCTATAATTTTATTTCTACTAGTTGTTCCTTTAATAATTTTTATATTAGATTTAGCTATTTTAAAATATTTAGCTAAAAAATTAATAAGCTCAATATTAGCCTTCCCTTTTTCAGGAATGGCTTTTATTTTTATTTTCAAATAATCACCCTTTTCTTCTGTAATGAGTGTCTTAGAAGAATTTGGAATAATTTTAATTTTTAATCTCATATTATTTACTAAGAAATATCTTCATAATGTCTGATGTCTATTTCTTTGCCCCTAATATCTATTGCAATCAAATCAAGTCGCCAATATGAACTAGAATGACTTGTGCCTGATAAATAATAATAAATAGCTTCTCTTAATTTTTTCTTTTTTAAATAGGTTAACTCTTCTTCTGGCAAACCAAAATCAGCACTTGTTTTTGTCTTTACTTCTACAAACACGAATTGATTATTTTGCTTGGCAATTATATCTAATTCTCCGTGCTTGCCTACAATCTTATTCTGCTCTATTATTTTATACTTTTTTTTCTTTAAATATTTAACTGCTAACTCCTCGCCAATCACACCAATTTTTTGCTGATATGTTCTCATAAATCTATTATTTAAGCGCTGAGAACATCTATTACTTTGCCATTAATAATAAAATCGTCCGACAAAGTAATATAAATTGGCTGATGTTTTTTATTAGTTGACTCAGGGAATAAACCAATCATTTTTTTATTAATTTTTTTAAAAACCTTCACAGTAGCGAGGCCATCAATAATTGTTAAAACCTGGTCGCCATTTTTAAACTCCTTTGTTTCACTGTCAACCAAAATTAAGTCATCTTCTTTGATTTTTTTTCCGTTTACTTTAGACAAGTTCATGGAATCTCCAAAAACTCTGATAGCAAAAACTTTTTTATTTTTTAATAATGCCTTGGATATTTTTAAGTATCCTTCAACATTTTGTTCTGCGAAAAAAGTTGGCAAACCCGCATTAGTTGTCCCTAAAATAGGAATGCTAATAAAATTTCTCTTAGCAATATCCATTACTTCTATTCCTCTCTCTTCAGAAGATCTTTTAATAAATCCTTTTTCCTCTAGTGCATTAAGATAAAAGAATACGCTTCTTAAACTTTTAAGTTTTAATCCCAATACAGCAATTTCTTGCTTTAACTCTCTGATGGTTGGCATTCGTCCATTTTCTGAAAAAAATTTTTTAATTGCTTGTAAAACTACTTTTTGTTTTGGTGTTAATATTTTCATAAATATAATTTATTGTTTGTTTATATTTCATAGTATAATGAAATAATAAAAGCTTGCCAAGAATTAATTGTGGATAACTCCCTTGCTAAAAACCTACTAAAAAGCAAATCTTATCAAGAAAATAAGTAAAAATTATTTGGAAGAGGGGGTAGAAAAATTACTGACAAAAATAAAAATGCCAGAAATTATTATCAGCATCATATTTTTTTAATTGATTTTATGTGGAAATAAGATATAATTACATATTATTACATTAAATATTATTTTACAATAGTTAATTTATGGAAATAATCACTCATTCTGAAAAAGAAACCATTAATTTAGGCAAACAAATAGCCAAACAACTAACTGGCCAACAAACAATTGGCTTGGTTGGTGAATTAGGGGCTGGTAAAACCATATTTATAAAAGGGGTGGCTCAAGGGCTGGGCATCAAAAAAACAATAACCAGCCCAACTTTTGTACTAATGAAAGTATATAAAGTAAGGCACAACAAATCAAATATCACTGACTTTGTTCACTCTGATGCTTATAGGCTAAGCTCTGAACAAGAATTGATTGACATAGGCATTAATGATTGGATAAATAAAGAAAATGTCATCACAGCAATTGAGTGGGCTGGAAAAATAAAATCCATTTTGCCATTCAATACAATTTTTGTTAAAATAAAACTTGGACAAAAAGATAATCAAAGAAATATCACAATATCAAATTTAAAAACAAAATAATTAAAATGGATAAAACATATCAACCAAATAAGCATGAAAAAGAAATTTATCAACTCTGGGAAAAGAGTGGCTTTTTTAATCCAGATAAACTGCCAGGAAATAGACAAGAAAATTTTTCAATTGTAATCCCCCCTCCAAATATTACTGGATTTCTTCATATGGGGCATGCTTTAAATAATACTATCCAGGATATCTTAATAAGATTTGCCAGAATGAAAGGCAAACGAGCTGTCTGGATTCCAGGCACAGACCATGCTGGAATTGCCACTCAAAATGTTATTGAAAAAAAGCTTAAACAAGCAGGACAAACTCGTCATGAAATTGGGAGAGATCAATTTATAACTAAAGCATGGGAATGGAAAGAAGAATATGGCAATTTAATTTTTAAACAATTAAAAAAAATGGGTTGTTCTTGTGATTGGTCAAGGACAAGGTTTACTTTAGACAAAGAATATATTGAAGCAGTCCAAACTGCTTTTATTAAATACCATGAAAAAGGATATATTTATCGTGGACCACGAATTGTTAATTGGTGCCCAAGATGTACAACTGCAATTTCTGACATTGAAATAAAATACAAAGAACAGCCATCCAAGCTTTGGTATTTAAAATATCCTCTTAAAGATAATCCTAAAAAATTCATTATCATTGCCACTACTAGACCTGAAACAATGCTAGGAGATACGGCCGTGGCTGTTAATTCAAAGGATAAAAGATATAAAGATTTAATAGGAGAAGAACTGCTGTTGCCAATTGTGAGTCGCACCATCCCTATTATAGAACACTATTTAGTTGATCCTGAGTTTGGCACAGGAGCATTAAAAATAACTCCTGCTCACGACAATGCTGACTGGCAAATAGGAAAAGATAATAATCTAGAAGTAATTAATGTAATTGACATTAACGGAAACATGGATAAAAATACAGGAGAATATGCTGGACTAAATGCCTTGCAAGCAAGAAAAAAAATTGTTGAAGAATTTAAAAAATTAAATCTTTTAGAAAAAATTGAAGATTACCAACACCAAATATCTCTTTGTGACAGATGTGATACACCTATTGAGCCACAAATATCAAAACAATGGTTTGTTAAAATGAACAAATTAAGTAAACCCGCCATTAAAATAGTCCAACAAGAGAAAATTAAAATAATACCAGAACGATATCAAAAAATATATTTGGATTGGCTAACTAATATTGAAGATTGGTGTATATCAAGGCAATTATGGTGGGGGCACCGTCTACCTGTTTGGTTTTGTGCTAATGATAAAGAAAAATATATTGTTTCAGATAAACAACCAAACAAATGTTCATTTTGTAAAAAATGTAAACCAAAACAATCAGAAGATGTTTTAGATACTTGGTTTTCTTCTGCTCTTTGGCCATTTGCTATTTTAGGGTGGCCTAATAAAACAAAAGATTTAGCCAATTACTACCCAACTTCTGTTCTTTCTACTGCGCGTGACATTATATATCTTTGGGTAGCTAGAATGGTTTTTTCAAGTACAGAATTTTTGGATAAACAACCATTTGATAATGTATACATTCATGCCACCATTCTTACAGCAACAGGAAAAAGAATGAGTAAATCTTTAGGAACAGGCATTGACCCATTAGAACTAATTGATAAATATGGAGCAGATGCAACCCGGTTTGGATTGATGAGACAAACAAATAGAGACCAGCAAGCAATGAGATTTGACGAAAGAACAATTTTAGCTGCTAGAAATTTCATTAATAAAATCTGGAATATAAGCCGATTTATAGACATACAAACAAAGGACGAACAAACAGAAATTACTAATATAAAAACAAACACACTAGCTGATAAATGGATTGTTTCAAAAGCCAACTCTTTAATTGTTTTGGTTGATAAACAAATTAAAGAATATGAATTTGGTAAAGCTTGTCAAAATATATATGAATTTGTCTGGCATGAATTTGCTGACTGGTATTTAGAAATAGCTAAACTTCAAACCAATAATACTGCCATTAAAAAATCTACTATTCGTATCTTGCGACTGATTCTTTGCATATCACTACGAATAATGCATCCTTTTATTCCATTCGTAACTGAGCAAATATATCAACAATTTAATAATTGTTCTGATCCCTTGGCTGACCTGCTAATAGTAGCCAAGTGGCCAAAGCAAAAAACAGAATTTATAGATAGTCAATCAGAGAAAAAATTTGCTGAAATTCAAGAAATTATCACCAGTATAAGAAGCTATAAAAAAGAAGCAACAATTAATAACAAGGAAATAATTGATTATAAAATTGAACCAAATGTAAAAAAATCTCTTGACCAAGAGCAAAGAGATTTGATTACCAAAATAGGCAAAGTCAAAATAGTTTAATTAAGATATTTTAATTTAAAAAACCCAAAATATTTTATATTTAAGGGGCTCGGCTTCCAAAAGGAAACCAGGCCTTATTTATTCTATAACCCTAAAGACCTCTTCAACACTTGTTACTCCTTCCAATGCCTTTAATAATCCATCTTGAACCATTGTTACCATGCCTTGTTTAACTGCTAATTCTTTCATTCTATATTCAGACATTTTTCCATCTAAAATTGCTTTTTCAATATCGCCATCCATGGCAAAAACCTCATAAATTCCAACCCTGCCCTTGTATCCAATCCCCTGACATTCATCACAACCAGCTCCTTTTAAAAATTTTAAATTAGATAAATCTACTTTTGTTTCACCAGAATTAACTGGAATTTCACTAAGTAATTTCTTTACTTTTTCCATTGTAGCTGTATCTATTTTTTCTGCCTGCTTACATTTTTTACAATTTCTCCTGCCTAATCGCTGTCCAATAATAGCATTAATAGCCGGGGCTAAAAGAAAGGGTTTTACTCCCATCCCTAAAAATCTTGGCAAAGCACCAGCCGCATCATTTGTATGAAGAGTAGAAATAACAACATGCCCTGTTAAAGCAGCTTGCATAGCAATTTCAGCTGTTTCTAAATCCCTAATTTCTCCAACCATTACCACGTCAGGATCTTGACGTAAAATTGATCTAAGCCCTTTAGCAAATGTATACCCCTTAGCGCTATCAACTTGACTTTGATTAACTCCTTTTAAATGATACTCAACCGGGTCTTCTAAAGTAATAATTTTCGTTTCTTTGTCATTAAGTTTATTTAAAATTGCATACAAAGAAGTTGTTTTCCCTGAACCCGTTGGACCAGTTGTTAAAACCATTCCGTTTGGTCTGAGAACTTCTCTTTCCAAAATTTTAAACGCTCCCTTCCTAAAACCTAAATCTTCAAAGGTTAAACTAGTTGACGAAGCTCTTAAAAGCCTCATTACAACACTTTCTCCATAAGCTGTTGGCATGGAAGAGACCCTCACATCAATTCTATCTTCCTTTAAATCAATCCTAAATCTCCCATCTTGTGGTCGGTTTGAAATATTAATTTTTAAACCAGACAACAATTTAATTCTTGAAATTACTCTTTTCCAAAACTTTTTATCAATTGAAGCCGCATCAACTAAAACGCCATCAATACGAAACCTTATCTTGATTTCCTCTTCCTCTGCTTCAATATGAATATCTGACGTTCTAGATTGAACAGAGCTAGCCATAATTAATGTAACTAAATTAGAAATTGACGTTTTTTGCACCTCTTTGTTTAAGTCCTTAAATGTTTTTATTTTGTTTTTTAATTTTTCAAATTCTTCTGCAGAAATATTAACTCCTGTTTCTATTTTACTAATTTTTGGTAATGTCTTATATCTTTCTAAAGCGATATTAAAACTATTACCTGAAATTAAATATAAGTTTATATCAAAATCATGGTCTTCTTTTATTAACTTAATAAATTCTTGAAAGTTTTCATCATCAGGATTTACCACTCCTATTCTGGCTGCTTGATCTGTTTTATAAAAACAAATTGCCTTATATTGAACTGACTGCTCTTGACTAATTACCCTGATAGCATCAGGAGATATTGGAAAACCATCTAAATTAATATAAGCAATCCCTGATTGCTTTGCCTTGGCAACCACCTTGCCTTCTTCTTTTTTTAATTTTATCTCAGTCAATTTTTCTTTTAATTCTGTCTGAGTTTCTGTCTCTTTGGTTGTTTTATTTTTTAACAAATCATCAATACTTGACATAATTTATTTTTTTTAAGCAATTAAACGAGCTTGGGTTATTAATTTTTCTAATTTAACTTGATTAATATTAATTTTTTTTATGGCATTACTCCCTTTAATAGAAATTAATTGTTCGCAAAAAATTATATTATTTAAAAATAATTTATTTCTAGAAGAAGTGTCTAGTCCTTTTAATATCGTAATTGGATATGCCCTTTGCTGTTCTATTAATTTTTCTAATCCTTGTTTTTCGGGATACTTCCAGCCAAGTAACCGAATTCCTTTACATTCTGAATATTGTTTAGCTGAATTTGAAAACTTTGTATTTGAAATAAGCCAAGGGAAATGAAATCTCTCACAGTTTCCCTGCCTAAAACCATCTCTTATGTCTAAAAATCTAGCCCATGTATAAAGTGTTTCTTTTATGCCGCTTCTTATCCCAAAAGCATTATGATACTTACATTCTATCATATAAGTATTTTTATTAATATTATTTTTCCATTGCAATAACTCAGGATGTTTGTTTGATTTAGCAATAATGTCAATTTCATGACTCACACAAGCCCCATTTATAATATCTGGTCTCCAAGCAGAATAATCAAATTTTTTAAGAAGAAAAACAATAAATTTTTCGAACACAAAACCAGCTGGACCAAGATTTAAAATTGCATTTTTTAGATTATAACGAATAGCGCTAGTTGGATTGGATGTGTTTAAACTTTTTAAAATTAAATTAAAAATTTTAGTTGTTCTAATTCCATTATAACATTGTTTTTTAACTAATTCTGTAACCTGCTTACACAAATTCTCGTCTGTTCCGGAATTTAAACATGCTTGAAAAATTTTAACATCACTAAATTTTTCTCTTTCTCCAGATGACTTTATCACATACATATAATATTATCTATTATTTGTTATAAATTCTTTGTTTTATAAGCTCTATTTCTTTTCTAGTAGAGCCCTCTTTTTTCACTTCTTTTTTTATTTTTTCAAAAGCATACATTGCTGTTGTATGATCTCTTTTGCCAACCTCTTTCCCTATCAATGGAAACGAAGCCCCTGATTCTTTTCTCATTAAATACATGACAACTTGTCTTGGAAAGGCAATCTCTTTTTTTCTTGAAGGCCCAATCATTTCCTCTGCGTCAATCCCATAAAAATCTGCTACAATTTTAATTATTTCTCTTGGCTTAACAAATACTTTCTTGGGCTCTACTTTTAAGGTAGATAAAATATTTTTAACCCTCTCTAGGTCTAACTCCATGTGATGAAATTCAAAATAAACAATCAATTTATTAAGTGCTCCTTCTAATTCGCGAACATTATCTTGAATATTTGATGCTAAATATCTTAATATATTATCATTTAAATTAATTTCTTTTTCTTTACATTTTTTTCTCAAAATAGCAACTCTTGTTTCAAAATCTGGCGGACTTATATCTACAATAAGCCCCCATTCAAGGCGAGAAGTTAATCTGTCCTTAAAAGCTGGAATTGCTTTTGGTAAACGATCGGAAGTAATTACAATTTGTTGATCATCCTCATAAAGACTATTAAATGTGTGAAAAAACTCCTCTTGTGTTCTTTCCTTGCCAGCCATGAATTCGACATCATCTATTAAAAAAAGATTGATTTTTCTATATTTTTCCTTAAAACCATCTATTGTCTTGTTTGTAATTGCATGAATAAATTCATTAGTAAATTTCTCAGCATTAGTATAAACAACACTTGCATTAGGATTTTCTTCTAGTCTTTTATTAGCAATTGCTTGGGCCAGATGTGTTTTTCCTAGCCCAACTCCGCCATAAATAAAAAGAGGATTATACTTCTTTCCATTATCTTTTGCAACTGCCAAACAAGCTGCATAAGCTAGTTCTGATCCACTACCAACAACAAAACTATCAAAATTATATTTTTTATTTAATTTATTTTGATCAATCTTAGGTTCAGCTGTTTTTAAAATCTTGTCCATGCTTACCGCCCTTAGTCCCTGTTTATTATCCGCTAGAGGTGGGTTAACACTATAAATAACTTTTTTTATTTTATTATCTGCTTCTTTCTGCATTGCATCAAGAATAAATTTATGATATTTTTCTTCAAGCCAATTTTTTGAAAAATTAGTTGGAACACTTATAACAACAATACTATCATTATCTTTTATTTCAGATATTGATGTATTTGCAAACCATGTTTTAAAATTAGCAGGAGACAGAGATACTTCAAGTTCTGATAAAACTATATTCCAAAGTTCTTTTTTGTTAATCATTTTTCTATATTTAAGTTTACTAAAAAATTAAAATTTATTCTTATTTATTATGATAGTAAATTATTTGAGTTGTTTTAAGTTAATAATATGTTAATAATATGTTAATAATTTATTTATATATTAATTATACATTTTTTCAAAAAAAAAGAAATAAACAATCTTGCTAAATTTTTAAAAAATGTTAAAATTAAAAGAAATAATTAATAAAAAATACTATGTCTGTACCAAAACAAAGAAAAACAAAATCACAAAGAAGAATAAAAGAAAATTCTTTTAAGATTAAAAAACAAAAATTTTCAAAATGTTCAAAGTGTAATCAGCCTGTAAGATCTCATCATGCTTGTTCTAATTGCGGAACATATAACAAAAAAAAGGTTATTGAAACAAAGCAAGATAAAAAAAGAAAAAAAGATGACAAAAAATCATCTTCTACAAAAAAATAAAGCAATTAAAAAAACAAAAAAAATAATTTAACAATCAATTATGTCTAAAAGACGATTATCCAGAACAATTGCCTTGCAAACCTTGTCTGAATGGGATTTTAATGCATCAATATTAAAAAATGACATTGATATTAAAAAAATTCATAGGAGAAATATTATTGAATTTGCTCCAAATAATTTTACAACTGATTTTTCTGAAAAACTATACATTAATACATTAAAAAACATTAAAAAAATAGATAATTATATAAAAAAATACGCTCCTCAATGGCCATTAGAACAAATAACAATAATTGATAGAAATATATTACGACTTGGCATACTTGAATTAATTTTTTTAAAAAATACACCTCCTAAAGTAATAATAAATGAAGCAATAGAAATAGCAAAAGCTTTTGGAGGAGAAACTTCTTCAAAATTTATAAACGGAGTATTAGGTGCTGTATATGAAAAATATAAATAATCTAGAAAAAAAAATAGGGATAAATTTCAAAGACAAAAACCTATTAAAACAAGCATTAATTCATAGTTCTTTCTTAAACGAAAATCCGAATTTTCCACTTAAAAATAACGAACGAATGGAGTTTCTTGGAGATGCTGTTTTAGAGTTAATTATTACTGATTTTTTATATAAAAAATTTAATGATTCTGAAGGAAAATTAACAGCCATGAGGGCGAGTTTAGTTAATACAAAATCCTTGGCAATTATAGCCAAGGATTTAAAAATAAAAGATAATATTTATCTTGGAAAAGGTGAAAAAAAAGAAAAGAAAAGAATTACTCAAACTATTCTTGCTAATACGATTGAATCAATCATAGGAGCAATTTACCTAGACCAAGGGATTACTTATGCTAATCAATTTATATTAAAAAATATAATTCCAAGATTAGATGAAATAATTAAAAGTCATCTTTACATAGATTCTAAAAGTCGATTTCAAGAAATTATTCAAGAAAAACTTAAAATAACTCCAACTTATAAATTAATCAAAGAATCTGGAGCCCCTCATGAAAAAAAATTTACAATTGGAGTCTATTTAGTCAACAAACTAATATGCAAAGGCGTTGGCAAAAATAAAAAACAAGCAGAAACAGATGCAGCCAAACAAGCATTAAAAAAATATATTTAAATATGCATTTAAAACAATTAGACATAATTGGATTTAAATCCTTTAAAAATAAAATTACTCTCAAATTCCCTCAAGCAAAAAAAGACCGACTCAACATGACGGCCATTATTGGGCCAAATGGAGCTGGAAAATCAAATCTAATTGAAGCCATTAGTTGGGGGCTTGGCGAACAAAGCTTAAAATCTTTAAGAAGTAAAAAGTCAGAAGATGTTATTTTTTCTGGAACAAAAAAGAAAATTCGTTCAAATTTAGCACAAGTTAATTTATTATTTAGCAATGAATATGTTTCTTCTGACAAAAAATATAAAGAATTTTCAATAATTAGAAAAATTTATAGAAACAATGATGGAGAATATCTCATAAATAATAGTCCAGTAAGACTACATGATATTAATTTACTAATGGCTGAAGCCAATTTTGGGCAAAAAAGTTATAGCATTATAAGCCAAGGATTGACTGATAAAATTATTACAAGTTCTAGCATTGAAAAAAAGAACTTTTTTGATGAAGCAACTGGCATTAAACAATATATTTATAAAAAAAATCAAATTTTAAGAAAAATAAATAAAAGTAAGGATAATTTAAATCAAGCTGAAATTGCCTTAAAAGAAATCAAGCCCCATCTCGCCTCTTTAACAAGACAAATAAATAAATTGTCTAGAAAAAAAGAAATAAAGATGCGGCTTTTTAATTTACAAAAAATATATTATCAAGAGACATTGTATAGATTAAACAACGAAATTAAATTATTAAAAGAAAAAAGAGAGTTAGCCAAGGTTGAAAAGAAAAAATTTGAAGAAAAATTAAACAAATACAGACAAGAATCAAAAAAATTAATCTCTAACAAAATCAATACTGAATATGAATATAATCAAGAAAAATATCAAGAAGCTCTTAGAAAAATAAACCAATATAAAGAATCAAAATTAAAAATAACAATAAAACAGAGCGAAGCAGTAAACAAAAAAAACAATGAAAGCATTACTCAAGCAGAAGTAGTTAAACACATAAAAGATATAAAAAAATATCAAGAAAAATTTGTCATAAAAATAAAAAACACAAATAATGTTAAAGAAATAGATATAATTATTATTAAAGCAAATAATATTCTTGCCAAAATAAAAGAACTTTTAAATAAAATGTCTGGAGAAAATATTAAAAAATCTAAAAAAGATTATTTTAAAAAACTTGAAGAAGAAAGAGAGACCATTAATAAAAAAATTGAAGAACTAAACAAAACAGCCAAAAATATAAATAAATTTTTATCTAAATTCGCAACCAAAGAACTCAATGAAAGAAAAAAATTGTTTTCATGGCAAGAAAAGGCACAAGTACAACAAAATGTTATCAATAATATTAATAACACTATCAATGAATTCAATATATCATTAGCCAGAGAAGAGACAAGAAAACAAGTAATTGAAGAGGATATAAGGCAAGAAAAAATAGAAATAAATACAACCAATATAGTTAAGCCAGCAAACAACTACACAATAAATATTGAGCAAATCAACAATTTAAAACGACAGATAGAATTAATAGGAGGAATCGATACTGAAGTTGAAAAAGAATATCTACCCGTAAAAGAACGCTATGATTTTTTAAGTTCTCAGACGTCTGACATAAAAGAAAGCCTAATATCTTTAAAAAAAATAGAACAAAAACTTGATGAAAAAATTAAAAACAAGTTTCAAAAAAACTTTGATAAAATAAATCAAACTTTTAATAAATATTTCAAAATTATTTTTAATGGCGGAAGTGCTAAAATAATATACACAAAATCAAAGACAGTCAACAATAATTCAAAAATAAATGATGAATATTATATAAAAAATCACACTGAAGAAAAGAAAGAAGAAACAAAAAAAGATGAAATAGAAATTTTAGCAAATCCTCCTGGGAAAAAAATAAAAAATATTCAAATGCTTTCTGGTGGGGAAAAAGCATTATCATCGCTAGCTTTAATATGTGCAATAATATCAATAAACAAGCCTCCATTTGTTATTCTTGATGAAGCTGACTCAATGCTTGACCAAGCCAATTGCCTTAAATTTATAAAAATTTTAAAAGAATTAAGAAAATATACTCAATTTATTGCAATTACTCATAATCAACAAACCATAAAAATAGCTGATATATTATATGGAATAACAATGGACCCCAAAAGCGGGGCCTCAAAAATAATGTCCTTAAAATTAAATTACTCCTCTAAGTAAAAAACTAAAATTAACTCCTGGCTGAAGGAATAAAAACCTGTTTTAAATTATTAAAATCATCTAAAATTAATCCTGTCCCTTTTATGATTGATGTACTTGGGTCATCTGCAACATAAACAGGAATTGATATTCTTTTTTGGATTAGCTTGTCTAATCCTTTTAATTTTGCTCCTCCCCCAGAAAGAATGAGACCTTTTTCGTAAATGTCAGAAACTAATTCAGGCGGAGTCATCTCTATCACATCATGAATTGCTTCAATAATATTTTCAAGCAGAGGCAGAATTGCATCTCTCACTTGCCTGTCATTAACAATTACTTTTTGAGGCAATCCACTTCTTAACTCTCTTCCCTTAACTTTTATCTCTTGAGACTTGCTTCCTAAAACAGCTGCCCCTATGTTTGTTTTTATTTGTTCTGCTGTCTGGTCTCCCAACAAAATACCAAACTTGTCTCTTACATAATTTATTATATTATTATTTAATTCTTGTCCACCTATTTTTAAAGACTTCCATGATACAATACCGTTTAATGAAATAACTGCTACCTCTGAAAGCCCGCCTCCTAATTCAACGATTAAATTGCCAACAGATTCTTGAACTGGCATTTTTTGTCCAATGGCTGCTGCCATTGGCCGTTCTACCAAGAAAACATCTCTTGCTCCTGCTTGTAAAATAACATCTTCCAATGACTTTTGCTCTACTTCTGTTACTCCCAAAGGAATTGAAGCAACTACTCTTGGCCTTAAGGCAAGTTTAAAAGCATTGTAATGAATTTTTTCAAATATAGATTTAATCATTTTTTCTGCTATTTCAAAATCAGATACAACTCCATGGTCTAATGGAGCTACAACCAAAATATATTTAGGGGCCCTTCCCTTCATTTTTAAAGCATTGTCTCCAATAGCAATTATTTGATTATTTCTAGCATTAATAGCAATTATTGAAGACTCTGATATAACCATTCCTCTTCCTTTTAGCGAAACCCTGACATTTGTTGTCCCTAGGTCTATGCCAATATCTTTTGAAAAAATATTAAAAAAATTTTTAAACATATATTTTATTTTTATGAATTTATAATATTGTTTTAATAACTTTTAGCAAAAAGCCATTTACGATTAGCTCGTTTATTGCAAAAAACACATTTTCCGTTAGAAACATTTACATTTTTATCATTCTCTAATACTCTTACAGTTAACTTTGTCTTGTTTTTTATTTTATCTTCGCAATTATTGGTTTCACACCATAATGCTCTGATAAAAACTTTTTTTGTTTTAGCAACTTCTTCAAACTCATCACGAGTTTTAATATCTATTGTCTGTTCTTTTTTGCTCTTGATTGATGCTGATAAAAGATTTGCCTGGATTTCTGCTAAAATTTTGCCGGTTTTTAATTTTATCTCGCTAAAAGCTATCCAGCCATTGCTAAAATTCTCTCTAGTAATAAATTTTATTTTTTTATTTTTAATTTCTTTAGCCCCAATTTCCATTCTTAAGGGCACTCCTTTTATTTCCCATTCATTTATTCTTTTGCCTAAAGAAAGATTAAAGTCCGTGTCTAGCTTAACTCTAAAACCACTTTTTGCTAACTCTTGCTTAATTATAATTGCCTCTTTGACTATCTTTGCTTGTTGTTTTTTTATTTTACTAGAAATTGCTATCACAACTATCTGCGGGTCTGCGATTTTTGGAGGCAAAACAATCCCAGAATCATCACCATGAGCTAATATTAATCCACCAATTGCTCTAGTTGATATCCCCCAAGAAGTTTGATATGGATAACATTTTTGACCTTCTTCATCTAAATAAGAGATGTCAAACACTTTGGAAAAATTATCGCTTAAATCATGAGAAGTAGCTGCCTGAAGCGCCTTTCCATTTGGAGCAACTAATTCAATTGAATAAGTTGTAGTTGCTCCAGCAAACTTTTCTTGATTACTCTTAATGCCAGAATATGAAGAAATAGCAAAATAATCTCTATAAAACTCTTTATACCATTTTAATGCTGTTTCAGCCATTATTATTGCCTGCTGAGCTGTTCTATGAACCGTATGCCCTTCTTGCCATAAAAATTCTGTACTCCTTAAAAATGGATATGTTCTTTTTTCCCATCTAATCACATTGCACCATTGATTGACTTTCAAAGGAAGGTCTCTATGGCTTTGAATCCATTTTGAAAAAGTTTTATACATAATAGTTTCAGAGGTAGGCCTAAGAACATATGGCTCTGATAACTTTTCTCCACCCGCATGAGTTGCTATTACAAGCTCAGGAGAAAACCCCTCTAGATGATCTTTTTCTTTGTTTAAAAGATGTAAAGGGATTAATAAAGGAAAATAATAATTTTCAACATCATTAGATTTAAACTTTTTATCTAAAACTGCTTGAAGTTTTTCCCAAATAGAATAACCTCCTGCCCTTATTACCATGCTTCCACGGACATCTGAATAATCAATTAATTTTGCTAACAAGACAACATCATTATACCATTTAGCAACATCTGTTGATTTTGGGGTTAAGTTTTTTTTTATAAAATTTATATTTTTTTTCATATAAAATTAAAATAAAGATATAATTTCTTTTATTGTAATATAAAACAATAAACACAAAAGCAAGAAAAATCCACCCCTAATAAGAGTTTCTTCAACCTTTGGCTTGATAGGCCTTCTAATTACTCCTTCTATAACGCTTGTTAAGATTTTAAAACCATCAAGAGCGGGGAAAGGAATTAGTTGAAATGCGCCAATAGCAACAGAAAGAAGTCCGAGAAATTGTAAAAAATAAATATAACCCGCTTGAGCAACACTAGCTGTAATCGAAGTAATGCCAACTGGCCCCATAACTCCTCCAATAACTTTGCCATCAACTAAAAGAGTCTTTAATAAAAGCCATATACCATTAAAAATTGACAATAACAATACTACTGAAAATTTTATTCCCATGAATAATGATTGCCAGAAGGGATAAGAAACAATTACTGCATTGGACAAAGAAATACCAATTACTCCGCCATGCTCATCTATCCCTTCTTCTTTCACGTCATGATTATAAACATCTTTAAATGGCAATGGAATTAATTTAATGCCTGTTGTTTCACTATTTTTCCTATCAATACTTATATGAATTTCTTGCCCCAAACTTGCCTTAATGTAATTTCTAACATCTTCTACTTTATTGAATTTATTCCCGTCAATATTAGTAATAACATCTCCTATTTTCAATCCAGCCATATTAGCAGGAGAATCTGGCGATATCATACCGATTTGTACCCCTATTACTTTTTTTATTTTTGCATTGGCTTCCAAAAAACCAATGTCCTGAGTTATGCCTGTTGAAAATAAAAAGCTAAAAAGCACAATCGCTAAGATAATATTCATGCCCGCCCCAGCAAAAGCCACTACTGCTTTTTTCCACCAAACTTGAGCAGAAAAACTATCTCTACTAGCGTCTCCTCTTATTTCTCCTTTTAATTTTGTAAATCCTCCAAATGGAATCCAATTAAGAGAATAAATTGTTCTTTGCTTAGATTGAACTGGTTCTTTATTCCCCCAAAAAAATTTAAATTTTCTTTTTTTAAAAGATTTAATTATAATTCCAAAAAATCTAGGAGGATATCCAATTCCAAATTCCTCAACTTTTATTTTTAAGCTCTTGGCAGCAAAAAAATGGCCAAATTCATGAAAAAAGACCAAAACGCTTAATCCAATAATTGTAATAAAAACAAACATAAAAAAATATTATTTAGGTATTACTCATTATTTCTTTTTCCTTTTTATCTCCTATTAATTTAATTTTTTCATTTTTGGCTGATATAATTTTATCAAGTTTTTCAAGTAAAATATACTTGTCATCCTCTGTAATTTCTTTGCTTTTCTCAGCCATAATAATGACTGTCTTGACCTTGTCTCTAATTGAGCGAAGTGAGATTCTGCTTTCTTCTGCTTTACTATGAAGTAGTTTAACCATCTTTTTTCTTGTATCTTCGTTAAGAGGAGGCAAATTTAAATGTATTATTTGTCCTTCTATGTTTGGGATTGCTCCTAACTCCATATTGGTTAAAGAATTAGCTATCTCTTTAATAATACTCTTGTCCCATGACTCAATCATAATGGTCCTTGGTCCTATCAAGCTTAAGGAAGCAACCTGTTCAAGAGGGGTCTTTGTGCCATAGACATTAATTAAAACATCTGATATTAATTCTGTTGTAATGCGATTAGTCCTAATTTTTGATATATTTTTTTCAAAAAAAGTTATACAATTATCAAAATCTTTTTCATGTGGTTCAATAATATTCATAAAAAAATTATATTAAATTTATTTAATAAATCCTAAATACAAAATACTTGAATCAACTGAATCAACCAACAATTTACTAGGGATTCTTTTGCTTGGTAGTGGCTTAACTGTCCAATTAATTCCGTTATCTACTGACAAATGCAGAGCTGTTTTTGTTAAATAATAAATAATATCTGAATTAACTGCATCAACTCCCACAGAATAAACTTTCATTTTTTTGCCTGACAACAATAACTTATAACTTGACCAAGTCATTCCATTGTCTGATGACTTGAGTAAACCATATTTATTTGCACTAATTATAGTATTTTCTTCTGATGGAGAAAAAATTAATTTATAGATATCATTAGATCCATTAAACTCCTTTAACCCCTTACTCAATGACTGCCATGTTGTACCTGAGTCAGAAGAAAGAAAAAGGCCATGTTTTAAAGTGACAATGTACATCTTTTTAGTATCATCACCATCAATTAATATCTGCTTTATTCTTGATTGGAAATTATAAATATTTTTCCAGCTGACACCATTGTTTTCACTTTTAATTAGTCTCCCGTCTGAAAGTCCGGCATAAATATTATATGGCAAAGATGCATCAATTGCCATAGAGTTTATTTCAACTCCTGACATGGCTTCTAAATAAACTCTATGCCAGGTTCTATTAGCATCATTTGTTCTAAATATTTTATTTCCTGATGACAAATATACAATATGCTTAAATTGAGGGTCAACCACAATAGAATTTATTGCCTTTGTGTCATCAAAATTCGTAATTTCTTGCCAAGATTTGCCTGAATTAAAACTTACAAAGGCTCCGTTTTTTTTTGTACCTAAATATAATGTTTTATTGTCTTGCGGGTCAAAAATCAAAACACTTATATCAAGATTACTTAAAAAATTTTCTTGCTCATCAAGTTTTAATAATTTATTTCTTTGAATCCAATTATTTCCACCATCTATTGTCTTAAAGATTCCTCCATCAAAGGAATCTTTAATACTAACCTTAATACAAGCACTTGTAGAAAAAAGAACAAACATAAGTATCAATAATAAATGGAATTGTTTTTGTTTTAACATGCTTAAAGATTGATTAAAATATTAGCTATTGCTAATTTTTTATTTGTATTACCTTCTATCCATGAGCGGGTTCTAATAATTAAATCTAATATAGTGGTCAGCTTTTTAATCGTATATTTAGCTGAAACTTTTTTTAAATTATTAGATAAAATAGATTCATTAATTAATGAATTGTTCAACTTTGATAAAATTAAAAATCTAATAACTATTAATAAATTATTTAAATCATCAATAGCTGTTTTAGAAGAATAATTAAATAACTGATATTTATTTTCTCTTTTATTACTATCTAGAAAATTTATAATTTTATTTATTTTATTTTTAAAAATATTTATTGTAGCTGGATTAGCAGCAAATTCATTTACAATTCTTAAACGATTCATTGCTAAATATATCATTTCATCAATTGCTTTTTCTTTTAATTTAAATGTTTTTTTTAAGCCATTTTTAATTTCTTCTTTAGACGGAGACGAAAATCTTAAAACCTGACAACGAGACCTAACTGTAGCTGGAATGTCATAAAAGCTGTTAGATATAAAAATAATAATTGTCTCAACAGGTGGTTCTTCTAAGAATTTCAAAATTGAATTAGCAGAAGAAATATTTAAATTATGAGCATTTTCTATTATAACAATTTTATAAGAATCAGAAAAGGATGATAAATTAAAAAATTTTACAACCTTTCTTAATCTATCAATTTTCATTTCCTCTGGCTCTTTAAGCCAAAGCAAATCTGGGTGACTTCCATTTAATACATGCTTGCAATTTTTACATTTTTTACAAAACGATTTATTTTCACAAAGCAACATAGAAGAAAACAACTCAACAACTGAACTTTTTTCAATATGTGATGGTCCATAAAAAAAATATGCATGAGAAATTTTTTTATTTTGAATGCTCTTTTTAAGAAATTCAATATTTTTTTTATGTCCAATAATATCTGCCATTTTTTATTTATTAAATTTATTCACCATAACATCAAATGTTTGTTGTGCGCATTTTCTCCACGAAAAATCCATAACTCTATCAAGCCCTTTAATTGATAAATTTTTCCTTAAATTTTCGTCTCGTATTATTTTTTCCATTGAATAAACAATATCATCTAAATTAATTGGATTAAAATACAAGCATGAATTTGCTGAAATTTCTAAAACAGAAGGGATATTACTAGCTATTACAGGGCAACCACAAGCCATTGCTTCTAATACCGGAATCCCAAACCCCTCATAAATAGATGGAAAAATAAAAGCAATAGCTCCTGAATAAAAACAAGGCAAGTCTTTTAATTCAACATATCCCATTTCTATTATTTTTGAATTATTCGAAATGTTTGACTTAACTTTATTATAACCATGTCCACGAGAACCAATTAAAACTAAATTTGGCGCTTTGCCTTTATCTAAATATTTTTTACAAAATTTTTCATAAGCAAATATAAGGTTAGCTATGTTTTTCTTTTTTTCTAACCTGCCAACATAAAGAAAATATGGTTGTTTTATTTTATATTTTGATAAAACCTTAGTCAAGTCACTCTTTGGCTTGTAAATATTTCTATTGTAAGCAATCGGAATAACTTTTATTTTAGATGGTCCAATTTTATATTTTTTTAATAATTCATTTTTCGTAAATTTTGACGGAACTATAATTATGTCTGAGAAATGTACTGCTATTTTATGAGCCAAGGGATAATATATTCTTTTAAAAAAAGAATATTGTTTTGGGAAAAAAGTAAAACCAATATCATGAACTGTTGTAACTTTGAATTTATTAAAAGTAAGCAAGGGTGGAAAATATGACGGGAAGAATATAACATCAACTTTACTCCTCAACAATTCCCAAGCCAACCTAATCTGCGTCCAACCAAAATTAAAAGGCCAATTTAATCTCTTAAAATGCCAATTTAATGGTGTGTTTTTAATTTTTTCAATTAATTTACTTGAATAATATATGACAAAATCGATATTTTTTACATGCTTAAGTTTAATCATGTGTTGAATCAAATAATATGAATACCATTCAACTCCTGTTTTTTGTTTACGATTTGCGCCTGAAAAGTCAATACCTACGATCATTATTTATCTTAAATTAACCATTTAATTAAAAAATATTTCTTTTTTCCTTTACGAATAATTGTATATTTGCCTCTTAATCTATCGGTTGTATTTATTGTTTGTTTTGATGGATTACATTTATGACCATTTATATAAATTCCTCCTCCTTTAATATGCTCTCTTGCTTGTGTTTTTGAAGCACAGGCCTTTATTAACACTAAAGCATCAATTAAATCAATTTCTGACTGTTTAGACATGCTTATTGAAGGTACGTTTACAAATGCTTGTTGAATTTCATTCTTTGATAATAATTCCAGCTTTTCAGAAAACAATGTTTGAGAAATTTTTTGAGCTTTTAACATGGCTGACTGGCCATGAATAAATTGAGTTAGCTCTTTGGCTAATATTTTTTGCGCTTCCCTTTTAGCTGGCTCTGCTTTAACTTTGTCAGCTAATTTCTGAATTTTTTGTTTATTTAAAAAAGTAAAATATTTTATAAACTGAATTACCTGTTCATCGCTAGTGTTTACCCAAAATTGATAAAACTGATAAGCATTTGTTCTATTTGGGTCAAGCCATATTCCATTTTTGACTGATTTCCCTAATTTTGAACCATCTGGACTTGTTATTAATGGCAAAGTAAGCCCATAAACCTCTTTTGATAAACTTTTTCTAATCAAATCAACTCCAGCCGTAATATTCCCCCACTGATCACTTCCCCCTATTTGTAATTCACAATTAAATTTTTTATTTAATTTTAAATAATCATATGCTTGCAAAACCATATAACTAAATTCTGTAAAGGAAATCCCCGATGACATTCTTGACTTTACTGAATCCTTGGCAAGCATATATCCAATTGGAAAATGTTTCCCAATGTCACGAAAAAAATCTATTATATTTATTTTATCAAACCATTGATGGTTTGTTATTATTTTTACAGATTTTTTAACTGGTTTTAATATTTGCTTTAACTGTTTTTTAATATTATGAGCATTTTTAAGAAGATCTTTTTTAGCTAATAATGGTCTCTCTGATTTCTTGCCACTAGGATCTCCTATCAAACCCGTGGTTGTGCCATTCACAACAACTAAAAAATGACCTGCTTTACTGAATCTAATCAAGGTGATTATTTGAAGAAGATTTCCAATATGAAGACTGTCAGCAGTTGGGTCAAATCCTACATATAAAAAAACAGGAGGGCTCTTTAATTTTTTATAAAGCCCATCATAATTAGTTGTTTGATATATTAATCCTCTAGACTTTAAGTCTTCTAATATATGCATAATAAAAAAATATTACGTAGACAAAAGACTTCTTTTATATGATTCAAGATTATCAAGAGCAAGCCCTGTTCCTTTTGCAACAGATAAAAGAGGCTCATCTGCTACATAAGCTGGCACACCAATTGCTTTAGTAAGCAGTTTGTCTAAATTTCTCAAAAGAGAGCTCCCTCCTGACAATATCATTCCTTTTTCAATTACATCTGCTGAAAGCTCTGGTGGGGTTTCATGAAAAACTGATTTTACTGCTGATACAATATCTTTTAATTCATCTTGAATTGCTTCTGTTACATCGTCTGAATCAATTGTTAGTATTCTAGGCAATCCACGAATCAAGTCCCTCCCCTTAATATCCATTTTTATTTTTTTATCTAACGACAAAGCTGACCCAATTTTAATTTTAATCCCCTCAGAAGTTCTCTCTCCAATCGCTAAATTATATTTTTTCTTTATAAAATTAGCAATAGCTGAATCAAATTTATTTCCAGCCACCCTAACTGACGTAGAGCTAACAATTCCTCCCAAAGAAATAACTGCTACTTCTGTTGTTCCTCCACCAATATCAATTATCATATGCCCTGAAGCAGAGCCAATTGGAATAGCAGAGCCAATCGCCGCTGCAATAGGTTCTTTTATGATATAAGATGCCTTTGCCCCTGATTTCATAGTAGCATCAATAACAGCTCTTCTCTCGGTCGAAGTAATCCCCCCGGGCACAGCTACCATGACTTCTGGTTTAAATAAATTTATTTTCCCAATGACTTTCCCTATAAAGTATTTCATCATTGCTTCAGTTGCTTTATAATCAGCAATAACCCCATCTTTCAATGGCCTTTTAGCTATTATTGTATCTGGTGTTCGCCCTATCATTTCTTTAGCCTCGTCCCCTACTGCTAAAATGCTCTTGTCAATGGTCGACACAGCAATCACTGATGGTTCATTAGTAACTATCCCTTTATCAGGAAGATAAACCAAAATATTAGTTGTCCCTAAGTCAATTCCTATTTTTTTTCCAAACATTATTATTAAATATAAAAAATATTACTCAATTAATTTTTGCTTATGTTCTATGTAATACCTCAATAAAATTGAGAAAATTGTAGCACAAGGTACGGCAACAATCATACCAATTGGACCAGCCAACTTTCCACCAACCATTAATGCTAAAATTATAATTAGCGGGTCTAATCCAACCGCTTTATGCATTATATATGGAGAAATTAAAATATTTTCAATTTGCTGAATAATTAAATAAAGACCAACAACAAATAAAACCAAGGCCGGAGATTGTGCCAATGTAATTATTATTGCTATTAATAAGCCAATCCAAGGACCAATATATGGTATAATCTCCACCAGTGCAGCTATAACAGCCAATGTTAGTGCATATTTTACTCCCAATATAGTCAGGCCAACATAGACCATTATTCCAACAAAAAGGCAAAGCATTGCCAGCCCTCTTGCCCATGCTCCAATTTCTTTTTGGACTGAATTAATAAAATTTTTAAAGAATTTTTGATATTTATCTGGAATTAACAAATTAGCAGCTGTTTCAACTCCTTTTTTTCTAATTGACAAATAAAACGCTAATACAAAAATCATTACAAACGACAATACTTGCCCAGCCACTGTTCCTAACACTGAAAAAATAGACATTGCATCAAGGCTTGACTTAGCAAACCACTTATCTACTATGTCTGCAAATTGTGCTTGTGATTCTGGTTGAATTTTACTCAAGATTGAACTTAGAAGTTCTGGCAGTTGCTCTGATAAAACTTTGCCCTGGCTTATTACGGTTGGAACAACCGTAACTCCCACCAAAGCTAAAATCATAAAAACGCCAATATAAACAAATAATGTTCCTAAAAAACGAGGGATTTTTTTTCGTTCAAAAAAAGCAATCATTGGAGAAATTATGGTTGCCAGAAGGCCAGCAATAAAAATAATAAAAAGAATATCTCTTATAAAATATAAAAACACTGCTATTAGAAGAATTATGGCTATTTTGAGGATAGACCAAACATCTATCTTAATTAAAGTTGTTTGTTTTTCATTAGACATAATTATTTAATTTAAAAGTTATGCTTATCTTTATTATACCCCTCTTTTTAATATTTGCAACAAAGAATTATTATTCTTAAATGGTCCTATTACACCCATTTTAATCCCTTGGGTGGTCATAAGATAATTTATAGCTTTTTGAACATCTGCCCGACTAACCCTTTTAATCCTGCTTATTTGTTCTGAAACAGAAATAACTTCATTTTTTAATAAAAGCTGCCTTGCATACCAACTTGCCAAACTAGCAGAATCTTCCAAAGAAATTCCTGTCATTCCAATAAAATATTTTTTTGCTTTTACTAATTCTTGTTTAGTGATGCCATTCTGTTTTAGCTTATTTATTTCTGCCAAAATCACTTTAATTGCTTGTCTTGTTTTGCTTTTATCAACTCCTGTTATTATTGAATATCCCCCAACATCTTGATGGACATCAAGATGGAACTTAATATAATATGCTAACCCTCTCTTTACTCTAACTTCTGAAAAAAGACGAGAACTCATGTTTCCTCCCAGAATTATTGATAAAATTTTTAAAGCATCAATATTAACATGATTATATGGATAGGCAAATCCTCCTAAAGCAATTTGGGTTTGCTTTAGGTTATTAAAAACAACTTTGACTCTATTTGATTTTATGTTAGCTGGAACCTTAAAACTAGTATAATTTGTTGCTCGTTTACTTGTTTTATATATATTAAAATATTTGTCTGTTAAATTAATAACCTCTTGTTTGCTTATATTCCCTGCCACAGCTAAAATCATTTTATTGTGATTATAAAATTTATTTTTATAATTCATTAATCCTTGTCTAGTAAAAGATTTAACTGTTGCTGGTGGCCCAACAATGTTTCTGCCAAGAGGGTGTTTGCCATAAAGAACTTCCTGAAACACATCTCCAATATAAAACATTGGATTTTCTTTATAAATTTTTATTTCTTCCAAGATTACTCCCTTTTCTTTAGTAATCTCATTTTTGTCAAAAACTGAATTAAAAAGCATGTCAGATAAAACATCAAAACAAGTATGAACGTTCTGCTTAATTGATTTAATGTAATAACCTGTATAATCTGTACTTGTAAAAGCATTGTACTCAGCCCCAAGGCCATCTAACTCACTAGCAATTGTTAAATTGTCTTTTCTTTTATTTGTTCCCTTAAACATCATATGCTCAACAAAGTGAGACATTCCATTTTGTTGAACTCTTTCATAACGAGAGCCAACTCCAAATAACGCTAAAACTGTTATTGTTTTAGCGCTGGTTGATGGCACTGTAATCAGATTAAGTCCATTTTTAAATTTTGTTCTTGTGTACATAAATATATTAATCAATAATCAATCGCGAATTCCTTCTCTAATATAATCTGGCAAAGCATTAATTAAAATTCTTTCTTGCTTCATTGTATCTCTATCTCTTATGGTCACTTGCTTGTCTTTTATGGTGTCAAAATCAATGGTTATTGAATATGGCGTGCCTATTTCGTCTTGCCTACGATATCTTTTGCCAATAGACCCTGTTTGATCATATTCGCACATCCATTGGCGAGATAATTCATCATATATTTGATTAGCTATTTTAATCAATTCTGGTTTTTTTGCTAATGGCAAAATACCTGCCTTAATTGGAGCCAACCTTTTATCAAGACGCAAAACAACTTCTTTAGCTTTGATTGACTTGGTTGTAGTTGTCCTCCCTCCATCAACTTCATCATAAGCATCAAGCAAAAACATTAAAAAAGCTCTATCCACCCCTATTGAGACCTCTACTACCCATGGAGTAAACTTTTGATTTGTGACTTCATCTCTATATTCCATCTTAATCTGACTGTATTCTTGATGTCTTGATAAATCCCAATCTCCTCTATTATGAACACCTGCAAACTCTTTCCATCCGCCAAATGGTGTTTTATATTCAATGTCCCATGCTTGCTTGGCATAATGAGCTAATTCATTCTTAGTATGTTCTCTCCACCTTAAATTCTCTGAATTAACAATATACTGTTTATACCAATCCATGGTTACTTGTTTCCATTCATCATAATGCTTGTTTGCTTCATCAGGGTTAACAAAATATTGCATTTCCATTTGTTCAAATTCTCTTGTTCTAAAAATAAAATTTTTAGGAGTAATTTCATTACGGAAAGCTTTACCAATTTGTGCAATTCCAAAAGGAAGCTTTTTACGTAAAGAATCTTTTACATTTAAATAATTTAAATAAATACCTTGGCAAGTTTCTCCTCTTAAATAATATTCTTCCTGCTTGTCTTTAACAACTCCCAAATTCGTTTTCATTAATAAGTTAAACTGCTTTGGACTAGTTAAATCGCCTGCGCAATCAGGACATTGATTTTTATTTAGCTCATCTTCTTTAAAACGATGATGGCATTGCTTGCACTCAACCAATAAATCAGCAAATCCTTGCAAGTGACCTGATGCTTCCCAAACTATTCTAGGACTTAAAATTGAACTATCAAGCCCAACAACATCTTGTCTTTGATAAACTACATTTTTCCACCATTGTTTTTTAATATTATTTTTTAATTCTACTCCCAGAGGTCCATAATCATAAAAAGAATAAGCTCCACCATAAATCTCTGAAGATTTATAAACAAAACCTCTTTGCTTGGCTAATGAAATTATTTTTTCCATTAAATTTTCCATTATTTATATTTTATTTCTTATCAATATTTATATTTGTTAAATCAACAAAAAATTTAATCCTTGGAACCCATTTCATTGATAAACGCTTATTTAAAATATCTTGAAGTTTGCCAGCGTTTTTATTAAAAATCTTTAAAATTTCTTCATTATATTCATCCGGGAAAATGCTTATCCATATTTTTGTCTTTACTAAATCCGCAGCTGTCTCAACTTTTGTTATTGTAACAAAGGAACCTAGTGGAATATTTATCTGCTTCAAAATAATACCTGATAATTCTCTTTTAATCAGTTCGTTTATCTTTATTGTCCTGTTATTCATGATAATTTAAAATCATTAATAATCAATCCAAATTTATACCCAAGACATTCGGCTGCTTTTCTACAATATGACATTCTATCTGTAAAAATTTCAAAATATTCCATGATTGAAACAAATTTTGTGTCTATTTTTAAAGATAATGAAATTATATTTTTTTGCTTATCAACAATTAATTTTGAATCTGTAACCGCATAATTTACCCTATTATGAATATCTTTGGTTATTTCTTTGATTGATTTTGCTTCTACTCTTGAACGACTAGTGTCTGACTTATCTGCCAAAACAACTATGGCTGATATTCCATTGGTTAATTTCATTGTATATTTATCATGATTTACAACTGCTTGAACAATAGATGTAATTTCTTTGGCAGAAAAAATGCAATCATCATTATTAGAAAAAACTTGATGAAATAAAACAGCTCCCCAATAATGATGTTGAGTTCTTCCCATAAAATTACCTGCATCATGACAAAATCCAACAATAGAAGCTAACTCCTGTTTATTTTTGTCTAACCCAACTTGTTTTGCCAACCAACCAGCTCTCTTAGATACAAGCTCTGCATGTCTTAATCCATGTTCAGTGTATCCAATTGCACTCATGCTTTTCGCGCTCTGCCTAATAAACTCTAATATCTGAAGATTTTTTTTTACTTTAACAAGTCTATTCATATAATTATTAAAAAAATTAAAGATTAAGCTTTTCCTTCAATCTATTAACATCAAATCCAACTATAAATTCTCCGTCAATTTCAGTTACTGGCACTCCCATTTGCCCGGTGGCTTCAATCATTTTTTTAGCTGCTGATTGATCACTACCTACATTGAATTCATTGAATTCAATATTATTTTCTTCTAAAAAATTTTTAAGCTGAATACAAAACCCGCAAGTTTCAGTAGAATAAACGTTAATTTTCATAATTCTTTTATTATTTATTATTAATTAAGCACCGCCAAGGGGAATCGAACCCCTGTTGCCAGAATGAAAACCTGGTGTCCTAACCACTAGACGATGGCGGCTCATTATAACAAGTATATAAATTTAAATCCCTTGTGTCAAGAGATGCTAAATGTCCCCATTTTTTATTAATTGTCTTATGTTTTTCATTAAATTAATGTAAAAAAACAAATTGTGAATTACTGCCAATCTTTGCCCAAAAGCTTCTTTAGTGACAAACAAATGCCTTAAGTAACTCAATGAATAATTTTGACAAGTATAACATTTACAATACTTAGATATTGGTTGAGTATTATTTTTATATTTTGAATTAAGTATTCTTATTTCTTTGTAAGATTTTTTATTAAAACTTGGTTTGATTTGTTCAGATATTTGAGCATACAAAAGTCCGTGTCTGGCATTTCTAGAAGGGATAACACAATCAAACATATCAATCCCTAGCATAACTGCTTTAAAGATTTGCTCTGGCTTACCAGCTCCCATTAAATATCTCGGTTTTTGTTCATCTAAAACTTGCTCCACTAAATTAATCATTTCATAAGTTTGATTGATTGGTTCTCCTAATGTAAGTCCGCCAATCGCATACCCATCAAACCCTATCTCCATAAGTTGTCGAGCGCTCGCTATTCTTAAGTCTTTATATATAGAACCTTGCACAATACCAAAAAGCAACTGTTTATTGTCTTGATTATTTTTTAAAAATTCTTGCTTACATTGTTTCGCCCATCTAGTCGTTCTTTTAATTGCCTTATCTGCTTGTTCGTAATTACTTGGATATGATACACACTCATCAAAAACCATAACAATATCAGAACCCAAAACTTTCTGAATTTTAACTGCCTTAGCAGGTGTTAACAAAATCTTTTGACCATCTATCTCTGATAGAAATTCTACTCCATTATTTTTAACTATTCTTTTTTTAGACAAAGAAAAAACTTGATAGCCACCACTATCAGTTAAAATAGGTTTGTTCCAGTTAATAAACTTGTGTAGTCCTTTATGGCTACTTATTACTGCCAAACCAGGTCTTAAAAATAAATGATATGTGTTTGAGAGTATTATTTGAGCCCCAAGCAATTTAATGTCCTCGGGAGACAATCCTTTAACAGCTCCTTTGGTAGCAATCGGCATAAAAAATGGGCTATCTATTGAACCATGAGCTGTTATTAGTTTGCCAATTCTTGCCTTTGATTTATTAGATTTTAATAATAAATTAAACATTTATTGCTAACACAACTACTTGATTGTTTATTTTTATTTGCTTTTGGGAAAAATCATTACTTATTTTTCTATCTAAAATAGATGAACTAATTGTATTCTTCTTTAATGTGCCTAAGTTTTTCTTTATTACTTCTTTTATTCTCTGACTTGTTGTCTCGTAATAAATTTCTATAGTGTCATTGATTGTTAATTTATTTTTTTTACGCAAAGAATTAACCTGTCTAACAACCTCTCTTATAATCCCTTCTTCTTCTAGCTCTGCTGTTAATTTTATGTTTAAAGCCATCAATATATCGCTATCATCAACCATAACCCAATCCTTTGACTTGGGAATTTTCTTAACCCAATCAACTTTTTTAACATTTAATTCTTTTTTAATTAAATTTTCTAGCTCTGCTGTCATTTTGCTTGATTTAATGGCCACACAACTTAATGGTTGTCTGACTTTAATGCCTGCCTTAACTCTAATGCTATGACCAATCTCGCAAATTTCCCGAACCAAACTCATTTTATCTTCCATGTCTTTGCTAATTGCTTGCTGGTCTGCTTTTGGCCAACTAAACAAATGAACAGATTCAACATCATTGTCTTGCTTGATTGATAAATAAATTTCCTCAGCCAAAAAAGGAGTTATGGGAGCTAATAATTTAATAAGATTAAGAAGCACAAAATATAATGTATAATTCGCCTGCTGATTGTCGGCTTGATTAGATAAATCTCTAAATCTATTTCTTGACATCCTTAAATACCATCTTGAAAAATCTTTTATTAAAAACTTGGCTATTTCTTCGGCCACAAAAGATGTATTATATTCATCTAATCCTGAAGTTGTTTTTAAAATTAAATTATTTAACTTTGAAATAATCCATTTATCTAAAACATTACCCATTGGTTGTGCTTTAATAATTTTACTCCCATGAGTTTTATAAAAAACAAAAATATTCCAAAGTACTAAAAGTTTATTTTGTGATTTTTGAATATTATTAAACCCAAAATAAAGATTATTAAAAGGATTGGAGCTAAAATAAAGCCACCTCATTGCATCAACTCCTGTTTTAGTAACCGCATCATCAAACCAAATTGCATTTCCTGCTGATTTATGCATCTCTTCTCCGTGTTCATCTTTTACTAATGCATATCCAAAAATTGTCTCTACTGGTGGACAATCCTCTAAGACAACGCTCATTACAATTAAAGAGTAAAACCAATTTTTAAACTGACCTGGAAATGATTCACAAACAAGATGAGGGGGGAACCATTTTTCCCAGTATTTTTTATCTGAATAATATTTAATAGTTGAAAATGGAACAATGCCTGCATCAAGCCAAGGATTGCCAACATCTAATATTCTTGAAATTTTATTATCACACTTTGAACATTTTATTTTCACTTTATCAACCCAAGGACGATGAGGAGAATGTCCACTAAAATCAACCCAGCCTTCTATCGCTCTGTCCTGTAATTCTTGTTTGGACCCAATTACTTCAAATTTTTTACATTTAGTACATTCATATATAGGCAATGCTAATCCCCAATATCGTTTTTTTGAAATTAACCAGTCACTCATATTTTTAAGCCAATCCAACTCTCTATCTAGTCCGTATTTTGGCAACCATTTTATTTTTTTAACAGCTTTTGCTAACGGCTTTCTTAACTTCTTCATTGAAATATACCATTCATCAACTAATCTAAAAATAAGCTCTGACTTACATCTCCAACAAGTAGGATAACGATGCTGATAATCCTTGATATCAAAAACAAACCCTCTTTTGGTTAAATCGTCAAAAATGACCTCATTAACTTCTGTCACAAATCTATCTGTTAAAAAATCAAATCCTTGTTTATATTTTCCTTGCTTATTGGTTGGGTCAATAACCGGAATATTAAACTCCTTGCTGAGTTGAAAATCCTCTTGTCCGCAACCAGGAGCAATATGAACAATCCCCGTCCCTTCTTCTTCTGTCACTTCATCCCATGAAATAACTGAATGCTTATATGACTTTAATTGTTGGCTAGGCTCTTTCATGTTATCAAACATTCCCTCGTATTCCATTCCTATTAACTTTTCACCAACAAATTTATCAATTATTTTTCCATTTACAACTAATTCTGATTTGCTTTCAAGTAAAACATAAATATTATTGTCTTTCCTGTCTTGGATTTTTACATAATTTAATTCTGGGTGAACAGCCAGAGCCACATTAGCAGGCAAAGTCCAAGGAGTTGTTGTCCAAGCCATAAAAAATGTATTTGGACTTCCTTTAATTGGCAGTTTAAAAAAGATTGACTTATGAGACACTTCCTTGTATTCCTCTGTTAAAATTTCATGCTGCGAAATGGCTGTGCCGCATCTTATACACCAAGGAACAACATCTTTTCCTTTATATAATATTTGTTTGTCTTTACATTTCTTTAAAAAGTTCCAAATTGCATAATTATTCTCGTCAGACATTGTATAATAAGAATTATCCCAATCCATCCATTGACCAAGGCGAATAGATTGTTGTGTTTGGATGTCTGAATATTTTGTAACCCTCTGCTTGCAATCATTAACAAACTTTTCAATCCCGTATGTTTCAATATCTTTTTTTGTTTTAAAGCCCTTGTCTTTCTCTACCTCTACCTCAACCCAAAGACCCTGACAATCAAATCCATTTTGATATCTTTGGTCATAGCCATTCATTGCTTTATATCGCTGAAAAATATCTTTATATGTTCTTCCCCAAGCATGATGAACTCCCATTGGATTATTGGCTGTAATAGGCCCATCTAAAAAAGACCATGCCTTTCCACCTGCATTTTTTTTTCTTAATTTAGTAAAAATTTTCTTTTGTTTCCAAAAATCTAAAATTTTTTCTTCAATTTTAATAAAATTTATTTTAGACATAAATATTATTTATTTTAATACAACCCCTGAACCATTAAATACCGGGTCTGCATTTAAAAATGTATTTAAAGGATTTTTTATTATTGAAGTAGAATCTTGAGTAAAATTGTCTTCAAAATTCAAAAATATATCTTTTGTTAAATCCATAACAGAGCCAACATTTGAAATTATAGGAGAGACAGACACTTCAAACCCGGCTTCCAACAAAGAGTATCCTCCTCCTCTATATGCTGAAATAGTTGGTATTTGCCAAATTACTTGCCTGGCCTTGGCATCATATAATATTAAACCATTGGTTGCCCCTGTTTTGTTTAAGTAAGATACATTGGTTGGCAATTTTGTTTTTACAAAAATATCTTTTATTGAATTAGTAGTATTTTTTATCCTCCAAAAAATCCAATAACTTGTTTCCTCTCCCATTTTAGGAGGAAGGTTACCGCTACCAATAGCAACCCTTTCATCATTATAATAACGCGCCTCTGCTTCAAGCTCTACAAATGTATTAATCCTTATATCTATTTCATTGCTTTTGGATTTCCACTCTTGGTTGTCTGAGAATATACCGCTGGCCATAGCATATATTAAAAAATTTGCATTTTTATAATTATTTTTACTTGCTTGAGTTGACGACTTCAATGGCAAACTAAAATTAACATTTCCACTTTCTCCTGGTAAAACCTTTTTTATTTTAAAAAGCAAGTCATCCTCTGAAATATAAGCATATTTTTTATTATCAATTCTCATCTCCAATACAAAATCTTCAACAACCTTGTCACTATCATTAAAATAGGCCATTTTTATTGAAACATCATCTCCCCAATCATAATCCTGAACAGGCTCTTTATTTTCATCAATACTCACAAGCGCTTTAAAACCAAAATCAGTTACATTTATATTTTCTGGCTGTAATGATTGATTATAAAAAACTTTATTATCTATTATCCCAGCATTTATATTAAAAAATGAATCTTTGTTTGGCTTATCAAAAAATCCTATTATTTTAAAATTTAATTCTTTTTTATCTATTTTATCAATATTAATATCTATATTATTAGATTGTTCTGTTGTGTTAACTTTTTCTTCTTTATTATTAATATTAATTATCTTTTTTGGAATAAAATTATCAGGGAAATTAAAAATAATCTTAATATTAGAAATATTTTCGTTAACAATGCTCTTTAAAAAAAAATCAAACTCTAAATCTTCATAAGAAAGAGCTTTATCTGGCATATTTACTGACAACATAAATGACGGCTCTATATTAACTGAAAAGGATAATTTTTTTTGAAAAACTGAAGAAAATCCCTTTAACTTAAAATTAATCTCTCCTCTAAAAACCTGTGGACTATTTATGTCTCCTAAAAATATCCCTGAAAACTTAATATCCTTTAGCCCGTTTTTGGCTATTCTATCTATGTGCCATGAACACCTGTTAGTAGATATTTCTTCGCACTCTAAATTCTCATGGATTAAATTAAATTTATCTGGAAAAAAAAGCGTAACCGTGATGTCTTCCAATTCTCTGATTTCTTTATTTTTGATAAAAACAAAAAAGCTATCTTCAACTCCAAATGACTGAACTGGCTCACCATGTATCCAAAAATCAATCCCAGAATTAAACCTTGTTTTATTATTTTTACTTAAATAAAATAATCCAACTGCTATAACAAAAATAATTAATAATATAAAGACAACAATTAATAAACTACCAGCCGCATTAAAATTGCTTCTGTTCTTAAAGCTATTCACTCTACAAAAATTAAATCAATTATGCTTTTTTATTTTGACAGTTGGCCAATTGTAGTGACTATTTGTGAATCTTCTTTCAATTCCTGAACAAATAAAACATTGTCAAGATTAATTTTCATCACATCTTCTGGCTGATGTAACTCATCTGCAATATTAACCAAAGAAAGCTGTTGTTGTGGCTGTGCTCCCTCTTGATCTGGAGCTAACTGTTGAACTTGTATGTAATAAACATTTGTTAAGGTCAAGAATCTTACGTCTTGCTTGATTATGTGACCAAAATAAGTTCTGCCATTATTTAGAAAAACAGCACTCCATGATGATGTTGCTTTCACAGAAAAAAACATTGTATAAGCCAAAAAAGCAACCAGCATTACCAATATGACAATACCAACTATCAAAAAAATTAATCCTCTTTTTTTTGATTTTGTTCCCCCCTCTTGTGTGTTTTGTTTAAATTCTTCTTGCATATTTTTTTTAATTAAACTTATTAATTATATTTTCTTATAAACATCAATGGTTTCTTTAGCACATTTATCCCAATCAAAAAATTTTGCCCTTTGTTTGTTGCAAGATATTATTGCTTGCCTTAATTCCTTGTTTGACAATAAATCATACATTGTTTGAGCTATTTTTTTACTATTATTTGGATTAACCAATATTGAACAATTATCTGTTATTTCAGGAATTGAGGAAACATTACTTGATATTACTGGCAAATTATTAGCCATTGCTTCTATTATTGGTGTTCCAAACCCTTCATAAATAGAAGGTGAAATAAAAATTTCAGCGCCTTGAAAAAGAGGACATAGTTCATCTGCTTCTATATATCCTGGCAATAAAATATCTTTTTTATATTTTGAAAAAGAAATCTTTCTACTTATATCTTTAGAATTTTCTCCAACAGCTCCTGCTAATACAAGTTGATAATCAAAAAATTTACTAGAATGTTTTATTTTTTTATTTAAATCAATTTTTTTATCTCTAAAATGTTCGTAAGCATCTATAATTCCTGTAATATTTTTTCTTTTATCAAGCGTGCCCAAGAAAAGAAAATATTTTTTCTTAATCTTGTATTTAATTTTTATCTTTCTTATACTGCTATCAGAAGATTTTTTAAAAAATCTTTTATCAATTCCATGATAAACTACTTTTATTTTCTCGGGATTTATATTAAAAATTTTTATTAAATCTTTTTTAGTAGAGTTTGAAGCAGTAATTATTTTGTTCGCTCTTTTTAATGTATCTGGGATTTCCTTTTTTAAATTAAAAACCTCTTTTTTGGAATATAATTCCGGGAACCTATAAATAGAAACATCATGAACAGTAACAACAGAATTTCCTTTGTACGACAAAGGCAAAGACGGCAATGGAGAATGGAAAATATCAAGATTCTCGTTTAACAAAACAGCGCTTTCTAAAAAATCAAAATAACGAAATTTTAAAAATTTTGTATAACTTATAAATGGAAAGAACTTGATTATTGTATTTTTTTTTATAAACTTCTTTAATCTTTTCTTGGGAATAGAACGATCAAAGAATAAAACATACGTATTTTGTTTGTCATTGCTTATCAAATGTCGAACCAGTTGATATACATAATGGCCAAGTCCAGCTGATTGACCTTTAGCAGGATTTAAAATTGTGCGACAATCTATTCCGATTTTCATATTTTTTATTATAACATTTTTAATTATAAAAACAATATGTTATAATTCATAATATGAAAATAATAAACAAAAATAAAAAAGCATACTATAACTATAAGATATTAAAAACCTTTGAAGCGGGAATCATTTTAACAGGCCCTGAAGTAAAATCAATAAAACAAGGTAATATTAATTTCTCAGACAGTTATGTTGACATTGGTCCAACTAATTCCTTGTGGTTGATAAATATTCATGTATCAAGATATGCTCCAGCCTTTAGCGTTCAACAAAACTATGATCCATCAAGAAAAAGAAAACTCCTATTAAACAAGAAAGAAATCAAAGAATTGATTGGAAAAATCAAGTCTCCGGGAACATCTGTAATTCCATTAAAGACATATCTTAAGGGAGGAATTATTAAAATAACAATCGGAATTGGTATTGGCAAAAAACAGACAGACAAAAGAGCCATAATTAAAAAAAGAGAATTAGACAAAAAAATTAGAAGAGAAATGAAATATTAATTCTAAAAAATAAAAATAATTAAAAGTTATTTTTTTTTTTAAAATTTTTTAAACATTTAGTGCAAAGCTTCATTTTTTTTCCAAGAATCTTTTTTGTTTGTAAATTTAAATATTGTTTTGTTTTATTAGCAATATTTGAATGGGTTCTGGAAACGCTTGTTTGTGGTCCTCGATTACAAATTGAACATTTTCTAGACATATATACTTGTTTATTTTTAATAATCCGTCATAATAGTTTAACAAATTAATAAATTAATGCAACTTCTGTAAAATGGATAAAATTTTTTTATACATTATTATTATTCTCTCAGCTGTATTTCACGAATACTCACATGGATGGATGGCTTATAGATTAGGAGACCCAACAGCCAAAAATGCTGGTAGACTAACATTAAATCCAATTTCACACATAGATCCAATTGGAACAGTAATCCTTCCCATATTTTTATTGATGTCTTCTGGAATTTTTATTGGCTGGGCAAAACCAGTTCCATTTAATCCATATAACCTAAGGGATTCTAAATACGGAACATTAAAAGTAGCCGCAGCCGGACCATTATCAAATCTTGGCATTGCTATATTTATTGGGTTAATTTTAAGGCTTTTATTTGTATTTTTGCCAACAAACATGATTTCATTATATTTTATCCAATTTTTAATGTATTTAAAATTAATTATTTATATTAATATTTTTTTAGCCTTATTTAATTTGATCCCCTTTCCACCTCTTGATGGCTCGAAAATCTTCGCAGGCCTTTTTCCAAACCAATGGAAACATGTTGAACAGTTAGGATTTTTTGGGATTCTAATAGCAATGTTTATTGCCTTTTCATTTCTTTCTCCTATAGCAAATTTTTTATTTTACATAATTACTGGTCAAGGATTTGGATTTTAAACATTAAGTTGTTGACTTTTTTTTAAAAACATATAAAATAGATTATTATGCCAACAATAAATCAATTAATAAAAAATAAAAGAAAAAGAACAAAGAAACAATCGCAAACACCTGCTTTGCGAAGTAATTTTAATACTCTAAAAAGAAAAAGAACACCTGCTAATAATCCATTTTTAAGGGGAGTCTGTCTAAAAGTAACAACTCAGACACCAAAAAAACCAAACTCTGCTTTAAGAAAAATTGCTAGAGTCCGCCTATCAAATGGCATGGAAGTAACTGCTTATATCCCTGGAATTGGTCATAATCTTCAAGAGCATTCTGTGGTTCTTTTAAGGGGAGGAAAAGTGAAAGACTTGCCAGGAGTAAGATATCATGTCGTACGTGGAGTATATGATACTAGTGGCGTTGAAGGAAGAAAAACAAGCCGTTCGCTTTATGGGGCCAAAAAGGAAAAAATTAAAAAATAATCAGTAATCAATAATCAGTAATCAATAATTAATAATCAGTAATCAATAATCAGTAATCAATAATCAGTAATCAATAATTAATAATCAGTAATCAATAATTAATAATCAATAATTAATAATCAATAATTAATAATCAATAATCAATCAACATGAGAGGAAAACAAGCCATAAAAAGAAAAATAAATCCAGACCCAAAATATAACTCAATTAAAATAGCTAAGTTTATTAACTATATAATGAAGGGTGGAAAAAAAAGCATAGCTCAAAAAATTATATTTGAAACATTTGATATTATTAAAACCAAAACTAAACAAAATCCCGTTGATATATTTGAACAAGCAATTAAAAATGTATCTCCTGTGGTTGAACTGCGGTCTCGCAGAATTGGTGGAACAAACTATCAAATTCCTTATAAAACAAACGAAGCCAGACAATTCACTTTAGCATCAAAATGGATTATTAGTTCTGTAAAAAAAACCAAAGGAAAAACAATGCCTGTTAAGCTTGCTGCTGAATTAATGCAAGCAGCCAACAACGAAGGGGAAACAATAACAAAAAAAGATAACATCTACAAAATGGCAAAAGCAAACAAAGCCTTTGCTCACTTTGCCAGATAAAACTTATAAAATTATTATATTAACTTATATTCCCCCGTTTCTTTTATTAAAAAGTAAGGGGGAAAATTTTTAACTTTATTTATTATTATGACTGAAACATCATTAAAACAAACTCGCAATATTGGAATTATTGCTCATATTGATGCTGGTAAAACAACTGTCACTGAACGAATTTTATATTATTCCGGTAAAAAACACAAAGTCGGAGAAGTTCATGAAGGAGAAGCTGAAATGGACTGGATGGAACAAGAAAAAGAAAGAGGGGTAACAATCACCTCTGCTGCCACAACTATATTTTGGGAAACAAAGTCACAAGGAGATATTAAAATAAATATTATCGATACACCTGGACACATTGATTTTACGGCTGAAGTCCAAAGGTCTCTTCGAGTTCTTGATGGTGGCGTAGTTGTTTTTGATGGAGTAGCTGGAGTTGAGCCTCAATCAGAAACAGTTTGGCATCAAGCTGATAAATTCAAGGTTCCTTTAATTGCTTTTGTAAATAAATTAGATAGAACCGGGGCTGACTTTTATTTTGACATGAAATCTATCCATGAAAGATTGACCAAAAACGCCATTCCAATTCAGTTACCAATTGGGACAGAAGCTGACTTTAATGGAATAATTGATTTACTGGAAGAAAAAGCAATAATTTATTTAGATGAAATGGGGAAAGAAACAGAAACAAGGGAAATCCCAACAGAAATGAAAGAACAAGCAACTAAATACAGACATGATTTAATTGAAAAAATCGTTGAAAATGACGAGGAATTAATGCAAAAATATTTAGCCAATGAAGAAATTAAAGTAACTGAACTAGAACAAGCACTCAGAAAAGCTGTTACAAGTCGATCTATTGTTCCAGTATTCTGTGGTTCTGCTCTAAAAAATAAAGGCATTCAGCCACTATTAGAGGCAATCTGTAAATATCTTCCTTCTCCTTTAGATGTTCCAGCCATAAAAGAAGCTGTAGACGAAGAGGAAGAAGAAAACAAACAAGAAAGAAAAACAAGAAAAGCAGATAAAAATGCCTCATTTTCAGCTCTTATTTTTAAAATTGCTACAGATCCTTTTGTAGGTCGTTTATGTTATTTTAGGATTTATTCCGGAAAACTAGAAGCAGGCTCATATGTGCTTAATTCTAGTACTGGGAAGAAAGAAAGGATTGGCAGAATAGTACGAATGCATGCCAATAAAAGAGAGGAAGTTAAGGAAATTTTAGCTGGAGATATAGCAGCAATTGTTGGCTTAAAAAATACAACCACTGGAGATACTTTATGTTCTCTCGATGACCCAATCATATTAGAATCTATTACCTTTCCTGATCCTGTTATATCCGTGGCTGTTGAACCTAAAACAAAATCAGATCAAGAAAAAATGGGGGTGGCTATAAATAAATTGTCAGAAGAAGACCCAACCTTTAAGGTTAGAACCGATGAAGAGACCTTGCAAACAATTATTTCAGGAATGGGAGAATTACATTTAGAAATTATTATTGACCGAATGAAAAGAGAATTCAACGTAGAAGCAAATGTGGGCAGGCCTCAAGTTGCTTACAAAGAAACAATCACCAAAGAAGTTGAAACCGAAGGAAAATACATTCATCAATCTGGAGGGAGGGGTCAATATGGACATTGTTTATTAAGATTAACTCCTTTGGAGAGAGGAAAGGGGTTTGTTTTTGAAGATGAAATAAAAGGTGGGTCAATTCCAAGAGAATATATTCCTGCAATTAAAAAAGGGGTAATAGAAGCCATGAGCACTGGCGTGGTAGCAGGATATCCAATTGTTGATATGTCTGTAGCAGTTTATGATGGTAGCTTCCATGAAGTTGATTCATCTGAAGCAGCCTTTAAAGTAGCTGCTACCAGGGGCATTCGCAAAGGAGTTGAAGAAGCAGACCCTGTATTACTTGAGCCAATAATGAAAATTGAAATCGCTGCTCCAGGAGACTTTATGGGAGATGTAATTGGTGACCTTAATTCAAAGAGAGCTCAAATACAAGAAACCGAAGCAAGAGAAAAAATAAAAATAATAAAAGCAATTGTTCCTTTAGGAGAAATGTTTGGATACACAACCACGCTGCGATCAATAACAGAAGGAAGAGGAAACTCATCAATGGAATTTCATTGCTATTCTCCTGTACCAAAAAATATTCAAAAAAAACTAACAGATAAAGACGAAGAATAAAGTAAATATTGACTTTTGTAAAAAATCTGTTATACTAATAAAATATACTGAAGTTCTTTGAATTATTTAGGGGATGTTAATAATTGACGAGATTATTACTCAAAAACAGCCTTTCGTTTTAAGAGATGCGTTAATTCTCTAAAAACAAATAAATGCCAAAAATTTATTGGTAAAAGCAAAACAGATTTTATCTGTTCCTGCTTTAAGCCCTGTGGTTGCATAAAATTGACAATCACTGCTGATGTTTACGACTCCTGCTAGCAAATATTGGTATCATTTTTGCAGGACAGATTAATTTTAATGCCCAATAAAATTAATTTAAATAAAATAGGGCTTTGGTAAAAAAAATTTTGTTTGGTTTCTATTTTTTTATCGAGAAAAATAACCAAACTATAAAGGTAGATATTTTTGTTTAATTGTTTGCGGACGCGGGAGAATTACCCGCCATCTCCACCATTTAACTAATAGTTAATCAGTAATCAATAATCACTAATCAGTAATCATTAATCAATAATCAGTAATCAATAATTATTTAATTAAAAAAATTGAAATATTATAAAACTAACAATCGAATAAAAGCAGAAAAGGTTCGTTTATTGGGCAAAAATGACGAACACTTAGGAATAGTAAAAATATCTGAAGCTCTTGAAATCGCTAAAAATGAAAAACTTGATTTAGTTGAAATTAGTCCAAAAGCAGAACCACCAGTAGCAAAAATATTAGATTTTGGACAATTAAAATACGACTTAAAAAGAAAAGAAAGCAAAGAAAAAAAGAGCCAAAAGGCCAAGGGAACCAAGGGAATAAGAATAACTCCAAGAACAGGAAAACATGATTTAGAATTTAGAATTAAAAATGCTACCAAGTTTTTAGAACAAGGCAATAAAGTTAAAATCGAAATAATATTAAAGGGAAGAGAAAAAGCTCATTTTGACCTTGCCTTTAATATGCTCAATAAATTTATAGATGAGATTGAGCAGGAAACAATAGTCGAGCAACGACCAAAAAGACAAAACAATAAAATAACTGTATTAATCAGAAAAAAATGAAAACAAGAAAAACAATAGCCAAAAGAATTAAAAAAACAAAGAGCGGAAAATTGCTACATAAAACATGTGGCCAAAACCATTTTAATGCCAAAGAATCTGGAAAAATAAAAAGAAACAAGAGAAATAAAAAAACATTGAGTAAAAGTTTAAGAAAAACAATTAGCCAACACATATAATAATATATATCTTATGCCAAGAGTAAAAAGAGGAAAAAGCCATTTAAAGAAAAGAAAAAAACTGCTTAAAACAGTTAAGGGCTATCGTGGTGGCAGAAAAAGCAAGGTACGACTAGCTAAAACAGCCTCGGCCAAGGCTGGCGTATATGCATACAGAGACAGGAAAGTTAAAAAAAGAACATTTAGAGCCCTTTGGCAAATTAAAATTAATGCTGGCTGCAGAAAACAAGGAATTAGCTATTCTGAATTCATTAACAAGTTAAAGAAAAACAATATTGATATAGATAGAAAGATACTAGCTAAATTGGCTGAACATCATGAAGAAATCTTTGCCAAAATCATAAAATCAGTGGTCCGGTAGATCAATTGGTTAGATCATCTGCCTGTCACGCAGAAGGCTGCGGGTTCGAGTCCCGTCCGGACCGCCAATCATATAAATAAAAACAGACATTAATTGTCTGTATTTTTTATTTATATTTTCTATTGAATGATTAAGGAGTCAAAAAATCTGTATAAATTTCAGTAACATGATAATTCTTCGTGAAATTTATTTTTTCATCCATTAAATTGATTGTATGTACATAGGTTGGAATTTCTCTTTCTTTTAATTTTAGTGGTAAATCTGTCTTAGCTCTATCAACAGGCATTGTTATGGCAAAAGAGCCATAAAATCGTCTAATTACATCCAATACATTTTTATTAGTCCCTCCATACCTATAAAGAGTCCATATAACTTGGTCATATCCCATTTCTTTAATTTTTGAAAAATTAGCAGGGGAATATATCTGTGGGATTACTCTTTTTTCATAATCAGGGATTATGGTTGATATCATTTTCAAGGCCTCAACATTATCCCCTTCTATGTCTGTGACAAGATAAGCATCCGGGTGTTTCTCCATCCAAGAAGCTAACTCTAATAAAGTACAGTTATGAAACATTGCTTTGGTTGATGCTAATTTCTTAAATTCATTTAATGTTAATTTTTCTTCTGTTTTAAATCCAAATGTATCCTCAAAACTAGACTCCCAGTCATGCAAACAAACTAACTTATTATCTTTTGTAAAAACAAAATCTATTTCAAAATAAGAAAACCCTTTAGCCATGTTGCTGTCTAGCGCATCAAAACTATTTGTGTATGTGCTTTTATTTATTCCTCCTCCTGCATGTGCAATCATCTTGGTTGAAAAATTATTTACACCCTTGTTAATAATTTTATGAATTTCTTCTATTGACAATCGAAGCGATGGAAAAGAATGCATATAATATTTTTTTTCTTGACTTAAATCAATTCTGGGAGTTAAATTCATGTAACTATACTTATTGTTTTTTCCAGCCAATAAACAAAAACTATCATTATCTATTCCTGTATTAATAATATAATTTATTTTAGAACATTCTTCTATCAATATAAATCCATTGTCCTCAACTGAATTAGTAATGCTCTCAATTAGAGCTAAATCATTAGAGGTAAAAAATCTAAAATTTAATATGGTTTCTAAATCATCATTTAGTTTAATAAGAATTGGGATTTCATATTCATTGTTGTCAATAAATATTTTTTTTTGATTCATATTTATTTCAATAAATTTTTCTATTTTTGGAAATTTCCAAAATTGTAATACATTAGACTTAAATTCACTTAAATTATCTATGATATTCTGAACCCTATTAGTTGATGATTCTATTTCAAATAAGTTTCGCCCCATGCCTATGTCCCCCTTATACCCTATAAAAGGAAGCATTGTGGATGCTATATCAAAATTTAATCCAGGATTATCTATTTTAGTGCCAGCCACACTATTTGGTTCATTTATTAAATAAAGAAGTTTTCTATCTCCCTTGTTTAACAATTCAGTAGCATCATTTTTTTGCCCAAGAGTATCTGAAACAATCACAATAACTGTTTCTTGGTCTAACTTTGATGCTCTAATTTTTTTAACAAAATTGCTAATCAAATAATCTGAACAAGCTACCACGTTTAGCATTAAATTGTTGCCGTCTTGATATTTTATATTATTACAACTCTTGGAAGGATATCCTCCATCAAGAGAAGGGTGTGTGTCTAATGTCAACAAAAACATTGCAAACTTATCTTGTTTTTTGGCTAATTCAACATATCTATTATAAGCCAAATCAAACAATGAATCATCATATATTCCCCAAGCACTTCTGTAATCCTGGTTGGGAATTTTTTCTAAAAGTTCATTCCTACCCTTAACATCATTAAATTTGTGAGTTAAATAAAACTTCCCCTTGCCTCCAAAAGAAAGCGGGGCTCCACCATAGTAAGTTAAATAATAGCCTTCATCATGTAATAAATCCCCTAAACAAATAGCTGATTCTAAATAAGTATCCATGCCAAACATTGAATTAGCCCCTACAATAGAAAAAGACGGAATTATTAATGGAAAACCACACTGCCCTGCAACCATGCCCCCAATAGTATGTTCTGCATATGGACCTTGTGACAAATCCATAAAGGAAACACTTTTTGACTCAATTTTTTTTAAATTTTTAGTTAAATCAGGGAAAATGGCTTCATCAAAATATGTCCTTTCTAACCCTTCAGCATAAATAAATACAAGATTTTTTGATTTAGCTATTTGCCTAATTCTGGGATGTTTATAAAATTCATAAAACACTGAATCTTTATCCATAATAATATTTTCTTTATTTTTAAACACCATTTTCCCTAAACTAACTGTAACTGGATTTAATGCTAAAGAAACAAACAAGAACAAAAAAACAGCCAAAAAAAATATAACATTATGTTTTTCTTTATGATTCTTTTTAAGAATTATCCAAATAGCCAAAACTATTCCAAATAAAAGAAAAAGACTCGCTACTGAAATTAAATTAATGTATTCTAAAAAATCTACTCCTTCTAAACCATATTCCAAATAATAAAAAACAGCATTTGTTATTCCGTTGCCAGTAAAATAATTTGCAATAAAATATAACACATAAAAAAATATAGAGACCAATGTCCCTAAGCTAAATAAAATTTTAAAAAAAATAGAAACTTTTATTCTTTTATAGAAATAAATTGATAAGCACAAGGCAATAAAGCTTACTAATAACATATAATTTATATAATTTCTTTTTTAAAAAAAATAGGGAACAAAATCCCTGAATCTAGTAATTAATAATCAATAAATGCCCCTGCCAGGAATCGAACCTGGGTCTTATCCTCCGCAAGGACACGCTCTATCCATTAAACTACAGGGGCCCCAGAAAAACCTATATCTTTAACCAACGACTCAAAGCATCTATTATCGTCTCCTCTGGTCTTGATAAATCTTCTTCTAAAAATTCTTTTAATATTTTTCTAATCTCTCTTGGATCCTGGTCTTCAACAGAGACGGAAAAGTCATGTAACCAGCTATCTTTAATGTCAATATATAATCTTTTTGTTTCTGGAGGTCTATAAATTAATCGAAAATTTTCGATTTCAAACCATTCATAAAATTTCTTTCCAATAATTATCCCTTGCTCACAAATTTTTATTTTAACATCCATTGGTGTTGCTTTCTCCTGTAAGAAAACAATAAACACAACCAATGCCAAAAAAATAGCAAAAAGTAAATTGGCAATAATTATTGAGTAAATAAATATAATTAACCAAATTCCACTAACAACAACTTGCCATGAACGCGTCTTTTTATATTGAGTATATTCTGGAAATTCCCATGAGACAAGAACCTTCCCAAAATCAACTTCTTGTTTTTTTTCTTGTGTCATAATTTTTTATTAGATTTTTTAAATATTTTTTGTTCTTGTTTTAGACACACATCTTTCAAATCATTTCTACCTATCTTAAAATAAAGAAAACCTAATACTTGATAATATTGTCTTGATATTTCTGGATAAGCAGGTGAATTGGTCTTAGTTATAAGATAAACCGATTTTTTAACTATGTCAATTGCTTTTTGGTCATCATTGACCTGTTAATATGCCTTAGACAACATTAAATAAACAGACAATAAAAATAAAATTAAAAACTAAAAAAGAAAGATTTTTAATATTTCAAAAACATTATGAAGTTTTAATGAAAAAAATAATTGTATAAAAAAACAATTATTAACCAAACTACTTCTAGGACAATATCTATTGGCTTTTGGTCAAAAATTATTTTAATATTATTTTCTTTATCAATCTATTTGATAAAGATATAGAGGAGGATGTCCTTGTTTCTTAAAAACCCTAGTTGGCTCCCATTCCTTGATTGGAAATGCATTTGATATTATTCTTGTGCCCGTGTTTAGTTCTTTTACAAATTTATGTCTTAATTTTGAAGAAGATTTTGGCAAAAGATAAAAATAAATAATATCAGCATCCTTTAAATTTGCTTTCCAAAAATTTTTATAAAAAATTTTACAATTTTTAGAATATTTCCAACATTTAATTTTTGATAATATAAATGGGAAAAAAGAAATTTCAAAACCAACACTATCTGCTCCTTGTTGGCCAGCTGCTAACACCATTCTGCCGTCTCCACTTCCTAAGTCATAAAACTTTTCTCCTGGTTTAATTTTGGCAATTTTTAACATTCTATCAACCTCTCCCCTGAACGAAAAAACAAAAGGCGCTGCACTAAAGAACGCCCAAGAATAACTAGAAAAAACAAATAAAAAGAAAAAAAATATTATTATAAATAAAATTGATAAAAAAATCATAAAAAATTAATATTTATTTTTCATCTTCAGCATAAACCCATTTCCAGTCATCTTTTGGATAATCAAACACCTCTTTTTCAGCAAAAAATCGTTTAATTTCAATGTCTGCTGCTTCAATAGAATCTGATGCATGAACAATATTATTTGAATGACTCATAGAAAAATCTCCTCTAACAGAGCCTGCGTCCGCTTCCCTGCCAACAGTGGAACCAACAATTGCCCTAACAGCATTTATGACATCATATCCTTCAATCACAATAAATATCACAGGGGCTGATTGCATAAATCCTTTTAATCCACTAAAAAATGGTTTGTCTTTGTGATGATTATAATGTTTGTCTATCTGCTCATCAGAAATCCTGCCCATTTTCAGGCCAGCAATTTTTAATCCTTTGTTTTCAAATCGCTTAATAATCTCTCCTAAGAGGTTTCGTTGTAAGCAATCTGGCTTTAAAATAATAAGTGTTTTTTCCATTATAAAAATTATCTTTAACTCCCAATCCCCACTAAAAGCTTCGACAAACCAAGACAGAGAGGGTTGATATCCTTCACTCCTTGAGATAGAGAATACCTCTTTTATAAAAATTTTAAAAGCTTGAAACTTTTGTCATTCCACTGCTTTAGTATAAAATGGCGGAGGGGATGGGACTCGAACCCATAAGCCCTTGCGGGCGCCGGTTTTCAAGACCGGTTCCTTAGCCAATTCGGAGCACCCCTCCAAATCCATTTTTATTAAAAACGGAGAGAGCGGGGATCGAACCCGCAAGCCTAAAAAAGGCGCCAGTTTAGCAAACTGGTGGAATACCATTATCCGATCTCTCCATTATTCTTTTTTAGATTATACTAAATAAAAACAAAAAGTCAATATAAGATTGATTTATTCAACTCATATGCAATCCTCAATATGTGCGACATATGTGCGACATCCGATATTGCACACTTTTATGTGCTTATTTTCTACTTAGGGGCAAGGCCTCTAAGTAAAACCCTCAGTGAGGTAGTTGATTATTGATTACTGATTATTGATTTCTACTTTACTTAGGGGCAAGGCCCCTAAGTAAAACCCTCAGTGAGGTAGTTGATTATTGATTACTGATTATTGATTTCTACTTTACTTAGGGGCAAGGCCCCTAAGTAAGTAACCAAGTAACTATTTGAAGTGTGCGACATCCGATATTGCACACTTTTTTTATAATTACTTAAATTAATTAATTATTAATTTGATTTTAATAGTTTGATTTTAAGGTGATTTTATGTTATAATATTATATCTTTAATTAGAGGATGATATGGCTTCTCTTTTATTCACAAAACAATAATATCAAATAAATAAAAAAACATGATTGAATTGAAAACTCCAATTAATAAATTGACCAGTGTTGGCAGTGCAATCTCTAAAAAATTATCCAAGATAAACTTATTAACAATAGATGATTTAATATTCCACTACCCTTTTCGCTATGATGATTATAGCGAAGTCCTTACAATAGACAAGATTAAAGCAAAAAAAACAGGCACAATCAAGGCAATTATCAAGTCAATTAGCACTCATTCTTCTTTTAATAGAAAAATGTCAATTACTGAGGCCTTGGTGTCTGATAAAACTGATTCTCTTAAAATTATCTGGTTTAATCAACCATACCTAACTAAAAAATTCACCAAAGGTCAAACTGTTTATTTTGCTGGAAAAATTATTAAAAACAAAACACATGGGTTTCAATTAATAAATCCCTCTTATGAAACCCCTTTGGATAACAAAAACCCTATTCATACTGGCAGGCTGGTTCCAATCTATCCCCTAACATCAAATATCACTCAAAAACAAATAAGATTTTTAATAAAACAAACAATTCCTGTTATTCAAAAAATAAATGACTGGTTACATAGAGATATTAGAGCTACTAATAATTTAATTGACCTTTCTTTTGCATTAGAACAAATACATTTTCCTAGCGATAAAAAAATAATGACCAAGGCAATTAAGAGATTAAAATTTGATGAGCTATTTATAATTCAAGCCAAAAATCATTTAATACGCCAAAATATCAAGCATAAACAAGCACATAAAATAAAATTTTATCTTGCTAAAACAAAAAAATTCGTAAAAGAACTGCCTTTTAAACTTACAAATGCTCAAAAAAGATCTGCGTGGGAGATTATCAATGACATGGGAAAAGATAATCCAATGAATAGATTGTTAGAGGGAGATGTTGGTAGCGGAAAAACAGTCGTGGCTGGATTGGCTATCTTAAATGTCATACTAAACAGTCAACAAACATGTTATATGGCTCCAACTGAAATACTAGCTGAGCAACACTTTAATACATTTTCAAATTTGTTTAAAAATTTTTCTTTTAAAATAGCATTATTAACCAGCAATAGTATAAAAACAAATTTTAAAAAGAAAATAACTAAAATAGAATTAATTAAAAAATTAGCCCAATTAGACATTGACCTAATTATTGGCACACATGCCTTGATTCAACCAATTATAAAATTTAAAAAATTAGGATTAGTAATCATCGATGAACAGCATAGATTTGGCACAAGCCAACGTCAACATCTATTAGAACAAACAGTATCTCCTCACTTTCTTTCAATGACTGCTACTCCAATACCAAGGTCTGTGGCCCTGACACTATATGGCGACTTAGACATTTCAATTATAGATGAAATGCCTAAAGGAAGAAAAAAAATTATCACCAAAATAATTAAACCAATTGAATACAAAAAAACTTATGAATTTATAAAAGAAGAAATTACTAAACAAAAACAAGCATTTGTAATTTGCCCGTTAATAGATGAATCTGATAAATTGGGAGCAATGTCTGTTAAGCAAGAATATATCAATTTAACAACTAACATATTTCCAAACCTTAAAATCAAAGCACTTCACGGCAAATTAAAATCTACTACTAAAGAAAAAATTATTAAAGATTTTTTAGCCAAGCAGATTGATATACTTGTCTCAACAACTGTTATTGAAGTTGGCATTGATATTAAAAACGCATCAATAATGTTAATTCATGGAGCTGAACGATTTGGATTAGCTCAATTACATCAACTTAGGGGAAGAGTTGGAAGAGGAGAAGACCAGTCATATTGTTTTTTAATGCTAGACACAGATTCCATAACCGCAACTGAAAGATTAAATGCTCTAATATCTACAAACAACGGATTTGAATTAGCTGAAAAAGATTTAGAAATTCGTGGACCCGGAGAAATATTTGGTACACAACAATCTGGATTTATTACCAGTTTAAAAATAGCCAAACTAACAGATGTAAAAATAATAGCCCTAACAAAAAAAATAGCAAAACAACTATTTTATCAAAGTCCTCGCCTTGAAAAATATCCCTTGATCAAGAAAAAAATTCAAGCAAGTATTATGTCAACCCACTTAGAATAAATGCATCTCCCGAATTAATGATTAATAATTATTTTATAAAAAACCTCTGTTTTCTTAACAGGGCTTTTTTATATAATTAATAATACTACTAATTTTATTTTAACTTAATATATCTTAACCTACTACTATTTTCGTCAACAAAATAAAGATATTTATCATCATTAGACACATAAATATCCTTGACATCATAGCCCCCCATAGCCCCTTCTGCTAAAAAAGAAACCTCCCCGGTAGAAACATTTATTTTGTAAAAATTATCTCTAGATCCTTCTCCTAATTCTTCAATCATACCAGCTCCATCTGGCAATGTTTTTGGCACAGCACAATAAAGTTCAGCCCCATTAGAATTAAAAGTGCATTTATGAGCCCATGTTTCTAGTCCTGTGCTTATTTTATTTCTACCTATATCATCTCCTTGGGCATCAACAACATATAACCTTGGCTTGTAATCAAACTCTGAACTGTAAACACTATAAACAATTTTGCTTCCATTTGGCGCCCATTTTGGTTCAAATCTCCTGCCGTCAATAACTAATGATTTAAAATTTTCGCCATGCTGACCAATTAATAACATTTCTTGTTCCCACATTCCTCTTGGGTCACCAGTAGATGAAAAAGCCACTACTTGATTATTAGGAGACCAAGAAACAGTAACTTTATCTGCGTTTTCTCCCATGTGTTCAATTGGCTTTGCCTTGCTTCCATCTGGCCTGGCAATAGCTAACCAAGTATTTTCTGCATATTTACTAATTGATTTGAAAGCAATTTTGTCAGCCCCAATATCCCATGAAAAATCTTCCCAATTTTTTGGCAAAGTATATTGTTTTTTCTTTTTAAAATCATACATTACCTTAAAACCGTCTGGATATTCAATAATAGCCCTTTCTTTAGTGGGGGCCCAATTAACATTATCAACATTATAAAAGACCTGGTCTGTCATTAATGTTTTGTTCCCATAAATATCAACTTCAAAAAATTGACCTGTCTCAGGATTATAATAAATACTATTTAACCCATCCTTTGCTAAAGTGGGCCATTTTACTTTATCAATTGAAACCGGGGAAACCCATGTTTTCCCCCCTTTAGCTATTTCATCAATTTTAGGAGCAACCTTCCTAGTAACAGGAATAGCTGGAATTTTAGAAATCTCTTTATCTAGCCACTCAAATTTTGGCAAACCATTAGTAACTCTTTGTTCTACTGTCATTGCTTCCCAATCATCTTGAGTAACAGGCAACCTTACTTGTTCAGGTAGTTCTTCAACAATATCTGGGGCAACCAATACAACTGGTTTTTTAAAAAACACAGAATATAAAAGCCAAGCCATACCAATTACGACTAAAATGAATAAAATTACTAATAATATTTTCTTGGTTTTTTCTGACATATTTATTTATTGTGAACAAACACGATTTGTATAAACTTTTATTTGACCATAGTAAGAAGTTGCTCCCCCACTACTGTCATCTGCTATTATAATTTTAAAATCTTTAAAAATATCATTAGGATTTGGGTTATAATCCTGATTAGATGTATTCTTGCAATAATCATCATCAATTCCAAAACAAGCTCTTACTCTTATTACGGCATCATTACCACTGTCGTCTCCTGGATTTATGCAACTAAATTCTGTGCCAACATCATTATGATTATTTCCTAAATAATCAGTCCAATGATTGCTATTCTTTAGTGTTTTCCAGTCTTTTTCGTCCATATTATTCATGGGGCAACCTTGCTCATATGCGTCATCAACAGCTAAATATATTTCTATTTTAGTAATTTCTGATTCTTTCAACACAAGATCTTGTATTTGACTTGTTAAAGAAATTACATGATCTTCGCAATACGGATCTGGGCTTGATGTAATATTAAAACAACGGAAATCATCTATCTCATATATTGCTGTTTCATCAGGGCAATCAGGTGGGGGTGGTTGACTTGCATCTATACAATCCCTGGTATCATCTGGCCACATAGCAAAATCTTCAGGAGAAGTGAAAAAATTAATAGCCCATTCATTGTTTCCATACGGATAATAATTATTATTGCCACCTGTTTCAAACCCTACCTTTAACATACAAGTTTGTTTTGGGTTATTCTCTCCGCAATCAGCCCCAATATGTGTTCTGGGTTCATAATACATTTTTCCACAATCATAATATTTTTTAGCTTGAAAATTTTCCTCCTCTTCATCTTCATCCCCATCTTCATCTTTGTATTTATACTGCACCCTCATTTCTGTTTTGCACTCGCACTGCCCTATGCTTTTATCCTCATTTTCTCTAATCTCTCCATAAATACAAATACCATTTTCTCCACATTTTTTATTACTAATCTCTGCTAAATCCACTACTGGTGCAACATTTAGATCTCTAAATCTTGTTAAAGAAGGATTAATAAAATTAAGCAGAAAAAATGACCCAAGGGCAATCATTACTCCAATCAAAGCAGAAATAATTCTTTCTTTTGCCTGACCGATTTTACTAGCATTGCCAGTAGAAACCATCCATTGAAATCCTGAAACAATAATCACAATAATAGCCAAGGTTAAAACAGCTCTTAATCCCCAATTGTAAATTGCAATAATATATGTTGCAAAAGTGCTACCACTGATTATAGTTGCCTGTCCTGGAATAAAATCTGAATTAGGATTAGGGATTTGAACTTGTGGATAAAAAGCTGGAGATTCGTATTCGTTTCCATTTTCTTGAGCAAAAACCGGCATACTTAAAAAACAAGTCAGCAAAAACACTACTATTAAAACACTAAATAATTTATTTAAATTTTTTATTTTCATTTATAAATCAAAACATTGATTGAATAAAACTTACAATTTCTGTTCCAAATATATTTACTGCTGCCACTGGTCCAATTAATGGCATGGCTGCAAGGACTAAAAGCAAAACAATAAACAAAGTAATTATAAGTACTAAAAAATCTATTAAAATAAGAATTGCTATTTCTGGTAAAGTTAATTTAGGAATTTTCTTGAATCCAAGTATATTTCCAAAAATTAACTGAGCATTCATTATTAAAAAGGTGATAATAATTCCAAATACACTCGCTGCTGAACTTGCATTTGACATCCTATAAACTCTTCTTAATTTTTTGATTTTTTCTTCTGTTTGTTTAGTATTCTGAGAATCTTTCTTTTTTTTTGATTGAATTATTCGCTGTCTTTGCTGTTGTAATAAAAGTTCTCTTTTTCTCTCCAATTCTCTTTGCTGTATTGTTTGCTCTCCCATAAAAAATGATTAAAAGCTATAAATCAAAATCAATACTATTAACTTTCCATTTGTCAGCTTGTTTTAGCCAAAGAATTTCACCTGTTTTATACTCAATCTCATCCTCAACCACACTAGCAAAAACTCTTGTTTGTTTAACATTAACAGAATAAACAGCCACTTCATTATTATGTCTTCTTGCTTCAACTGACAAAACACTAGTCAACAAAGAAGCAAAATCTGGTTGATTTATGTTTTGTTCAATTTGTTCTAATGATTTTTTTATAAAACTATCAGTCATTTGATTTAATAACTCTTCTCTGTTTTGATAAGCATTTTCTTTTGAATAAGTACCCATGTATTGAACAAATGCTCTGGCTTGATTTTTTAAATCTGTTTTAATAATTTTAATTTGAGCTGCCTTTGCTTTTTCTTGCTCTTGCTTCTCAATATCTTGTTGCTTTAATATTTTGTCATCAGTAGGAATATCTTGTTCATTTTGGCTGGCAAACATAAAAATAATTCCAACTATAATTAAAATGATTATTAAAATAATTACAATAATATTTTTTTTCATAAATAATTTTATTCTTCTTTTTTAGATTCTTTAGCAAACTCTTTTTTAGATTCTTCAATTTCTAATAACTGACTGGGGTCTGATGTTATTAATTGGTCTTCTGAATAAGAAGCAACTACTTTTATGGCCGCGTGTTTGGGTCCAGCAAAGAATATGCCTTCACCCAGCCCACATTCTAATAATAAAAATTTTTCTCCTTCTGTCAGCATAAATATCTTTGATACCCTGTCAACCGAAGCTGGCGACTGTTTTAATAATAATTGCATGGCTGAGTTAGTGACAATTGCCCTGCCATAAGGAGAGTTAAGAAAGTCATTTACATCCTGTGTAATTGTTGTTACTCCCATATAATATTTTCGGCAACGTTTAACAAGAGCAAATATAAATTTTGCAGACTCTTCATTTTGCATTAACCACCAAGCCTCGTCAACCAATAAAATTCTTTTCTTTAATTTTGCTCGCACAGTATTCCAAATATAATTCACAATACTATAAATAGCCATTGGTCTTAATTCGTCCTCAAGATCTCTAACTGAAAAAGCTATAAACTGGTTATCCATTTCAACATTAGTAGGACGATTTAAAAATCCTGAAAATGTTCCGGCTGTATATTTTTTTAATCTTTCAACTAAATCATCTACTCCCTCCATTCCTTCTAAAATTTGCTGAAAATCGCTTAAGGTTGGCATTTGAACTTTTGTTAAATCACATCCTGGTATAATGTCTTTTTTAGCATAAGTTTCTAAAAGTGCACTATCAAGCAAGGAGTCCTCTTTTGGCGTAAAAGCATTATCTTTCTTTCCTATTGGCTGTCCAATCATTAGCTTTAATAATCCTTTTACTGAAATAACTCCACTTCTAATTAGATCGCTTGTTTTTACATCTTTTGAACTTGACCTGGGCAAATCAAATGGATTAATCTTGGCTTCAGAAGCAAGCGAGATGTTAATAAACGTTCCCCCTACAGCGTCAGATAAATGCTTGTACTCTTTTTCAGGGTCAATAATAATAACATCCGTGCCCATCATTAATGACCGCAAAACTTCTAATTTAGCAAAATAACTTTTACCCGAGCCAGAGGTAGCAAAAACCATAAAATTAGCATTAGGCATTGAAAATCTATCAAAAAGAATCAAACTATTGTTATGTCTATTAATTCCGTAGAGAATGCCATTGTCTGACGTTAAATCAGCTGAAATAAAAGGGAAACTAGAAGCGCAAGGAGAGGTATTAATATTTATTGAAACCATTATTTTGTCATTTGCTAAAGGCAAGGTAGAATCAAATCCTTGTTCTGCTTGATAAAAAGCTCTTCTAGTATAAACTAGTTTTGATGCAAAAATGTTCTCTACTTTTTCTGTTGTCTCATCCAACTCTTTTTCCGTGTCAGCATAAATAGTTACATATAAAGAAAATTGAAAAAAATGCTCTGTACCAGTAGTTAATTGATTTCTTAAATTCTCAATATCTCTCAAAGCTGTTTCCTTTAAAGGGTCTCTTGGCATACCTTTCTCGTATTCTGCTCCAAGCTCTGCTTCTATATTACCAACTTTTTTTTGTAATTGTTTTAAAATCACTTTTGTTTCAACCGGATAAAAAAACATTGATACATCCAAAGAAGAATCAAAGCCAATTAAAGGAGAAAACCAACCAACTGTAATATATCTTGGGAAGGCAACTACAAAAAGTGTTCTGAGATATTTGTTTCCCAACTGTAGATAGGCTGGAGTTGCTCTCAAAGCAGAAGGAGCAATCAAATCACGAACAGAGACAAGTCCTTTGCGATATGCTTGCTCTGTCTTTATGACATCATCTAATTCTATCTCTTTTTTAATATCAACTTGCTTCTGTTCTTTTTTAGACAACTGTTTTGGTTGCTCTGCTAATTCTTCTTTTGTTTTAATAATTGATGGGTCAAAAACCATAATAAAATTTATTTTAATCTTCTAATCTTAATTTTTTGACTTCTGTAATTTTTTGCATTTCAGATTCAGCTGGATTATATGAGTTATAAAAAAGTTCTATTAAACTTTGTGTATCAAGCGGCACTCCACTTACTCCCATAGAAGAAAGAGCCGAGGTAACAATATCAACTCTTCTGAAAAGCTTTTCTTTATATTTTTCAATTTTTATTCTATTCATTTTAACTGTTCTAGCTGCACTAAAAAGCTCTGAAATCCTAGCAAAAAATCCAATTTTTTTATCACCAGCTGGATTATACAAAAGAACAATATAAAACTTTCTACTCATTATCTCTCCTAAAACAACCAATTCTTTCACAAAACTAGCATAATCTGCCATTTGAATTTTTAACAATTCATTTGTGTGTTTTTTTCTAAGACTTTCCAATTCAGCTAGATATGGTTTGATATTAAAAGGTCTTGATTGGATAATTATTTGCATTGGGAAATCTATTGTGTTTAAAAATGATATATAATTTTGAATCACTGCTTTTTGCTCGTCAGATGACTTAAGCCCAAAATTAATTGAAGATGACAAAATAACAGAACATAATGATCCATTTTTCAAAATCACACAATCATTTCTAATTTCAGAAATGTCTAAATATTTTTGAGTAGAAGATACATTGCTTTTAGTTGCCATATTATTTTATTATTTATTCTTCAAAATCCTCTTCATTGTATTTGCCTCCTGTATCAACCATTAATGAAATTTGTGAAAGCCGAGTTGAAGGAAGTGACTTTCTGACAACAATTGGTCCTTTGTCTTTTTTCTTTTCTTTTACTTTTATTTCAACTGGCATCTTGGTTTGTTTTTTCCACACCCTTAAGTTTGGCTTTTTGAAACTATTCCCAATATTAAGTAAAAAATAATGCAATGGTTGGCCATTAACCTTAAGAAACATAAATGACCCCCCTACTGCCACAAAAATAATTGCTTCAATTGTGAATAAAGCAAAATCAGCTAACTTATATGCTAACACACATAATAATAAAGTAACAATGAAAACAACGAACTGACGAGGCGAAATTGGCCCAATGATTTTTGGTTCAACATCAATAAATTGTGGAACTAAAAATTGCATATATATATTTATTAAAATCTCAAAGATTGATTTAATTCAACCACAGCATTAAACTCTTCTTCTGTTAAGGTTTGTTCTTTATTGCTTTGCCTGCTTAAAATAACATCCCTAATTGATGACCCTGAATTAATCGCTTGCTCCCCTATTTTTAAATATAATTTGTTAATGGTTGATTCTTTCCATGCCTTAATTCCTTCTGCCTTTTTTAGCAATGATTCTTCTTCTAACAAATTTATTTTGTCTTTGATTCTGGTAACAGCATCAGCTGTTTTCCCTAATCGTCGCCAATCAACCAAAGAAAATGTTCTTAATTCATCAATAGGACTCAATGTTCTTGACCTAATTTCAACTGGCCCAGACAAATCCTTAACCGGCCTTGGTGTTTGATGTACTAACGGTTTACTTAGAGGCCTTGCCCCTAAGTCAGGTTTTGGCTGAGAAACAGGATAAGGTTTTGGTGTTAATACTTGCTTTTCTTGACTCATGTCTTTACTTAGAGGCCTTGCCCCTAAGTCAGGTTTTGGTTGAGAAACAGGATAAGGTTTTGGTGTTAATACTTGCTTTTCTTGACTCATGTCTTTACTTAGAGGCCTTGCCCCTAAGTCAGGTTTTGGCTGAGGTTTTGGAATTGAGCCAGGAATATCAATTGGTTCTTGAGCTAATTTTAATTCTTCTGTCAAATCTTTAACCTTTGTATTTTTGATTATTTTAGGAGATTGATGCTTCTTTTTCAAGGCCTGTATTATTTTATCAACCATCTCGTCCTCAATCCCCATTCCTCCTATCTTTGGGTCTCTTTTTAAAACAATTTTTGTTTCAATCTCGCTTCTCACTTCTTTTAAAAATGAAACAACAATATTACTAAACCTAGTTGCCATAACATCTCTTTCAAAAGATATTTTAAGTTCATCTATAATCTGTTGAGCTGTTTTTTCTAAAGAAATTTCTTTATCTGGCACAAACTGGCTTGATTGTTCTTTAAGAATCTTTCCCCCTAATTTAGTAATAGATGGACGAAAATCAATTAATAAATATTCTTTTAAAGGCAGTAATCTTTGCTTAATAACTTCTATAATAAGTTTGTTTGCTTTATCTATGCCAACTCCCATTCCCTGCAAAACGACTGTTAATTCATCTATATTTGATTGTTTTAATATAATTTTTCGCAAGGCATCAAAAACAATTGACTTTTGTTCATTTGTTAATTCAAAGTCTTTTATAATCTTTTTATTAACTGCCAATGTTTGGTCACTTAATAAATTGTCTTTTACCCAATCTGGTAAATCCTTAAATTCCATGTTTCTAATTTGTTTTTATTATATCAATCAATAATTATTAATTATTCTGTTTCTGTTGTCCCTTCTGTTGTCCCTTCTGTCTCTGATTGCCCTTCTTCTAGTGGTCCTGCTTCTTTCTTTTGTTTTTCTAAAATTTCTTTTATCCATGCAGTATTTTTAAGGTTGGGAATGAGTTGTTGAGCTTGGTCATCCCCTTTGTTTGCTTGGTTGGCAATGGCTTGTATTATCGCTTCTGCTATTTCTTTGCTCACTCCTTGCAAATCTGTTAATCCTTTTGCGCCTTCTACTCCTGCTAAATTAACAGCAATGGTTGGTGCTTGTTTTATAACATCAACTGCTTTTTGAGCATTGAGTTGATTAACCTCTTCTCTTTCCCTTGAATTAGATAAATCATATTCTTTGTTATTAACTGTCATCTTTCCTTTTTCAGACAAGTCTTGGCCGACAGGGAACATATCTCTTAAATTAAAAATCTTTGCCAGTTTTTCTTGTCCGCCTTTATGCTTGATTAGCTCCTGAGCAAACTCATTTAATTCATTTTTGTCCATTTTAGCAATCATTTCTTTCCCTGCATTCTTTGATGCTTGTAAATTTTTAAATGATTCTAAAGAAGCAGAACTAATTGTTTTCGCTAATTCGCCACCTTGTTTAGTATGGTCTTCTACTATCATTATAGCATCTACTGGTTCTTCAAGGTTATTATATTTTTTGGTTATCATTTCTTTTCTTTCTTCAATTTCTTGAGTAGTTATTGTTTCAATCTTTCGGACACTTGATTTATCTACTTTCTTGCCCTGTATTTTTGTTTCTTTTGTTTTTTGTTTAGTTGTTGTAGATATTTGTCTTTGAAAAAATTCTGAGTTGGAGAGAACTTCTATCTTTTCTAGTGCTTCTTTATCTCCTGTTGAAGCTTGTGCTTGAATTTTATTGGTTAATTTTTGTGCCAATCCTTGATTTTTACCATATAATTTCATAACATCGCTAGCTGTCATTCCTTGAGATATTTGACTCAATACTTCATCTTTTTGCTTTTCATTAATATTTTCCCTATCAATATCTAAATCTCCCAAATCACCTGATTTAATTGTACCATTTTTTATCCATTTAGAAAGATTAGCACACTTGCTTTCATCAAACTTGCCATCCTTGTCTTCAAAGACCTTGCTAATATCTTTTCCTTTCTTGGCTTTAATATAAGTTGTTTGAATCTTCTTATAATCTTCTTTTTCAGGGTCTTCTAATCCTTGATCGCTTTCCTTTTTTTGATAATTCTTCATTATAGCAGGCATTTTTTCTTCCAAAAGATTTTCCTTTCTTTTCGGTGACATTTTTTGAATATCTTCTAGATTTGCTGTCTTTACGACCAACTCAGCCACCACATCATTCTTTAAAGCCATGTCTGACTGTTTAAGTAAAACATCTCTATTCTCTTCCATTTCCAATTTTTTAACCATGTTTTTGTTATTACTTTTTTGTTCTTCTGTTTCTGGGTCATCCACAAAAGCTAAATCAGCCCTACCAGCATCAATCAGTTTTTGTTTATCTTTTTCTTTAATTTTTTCCGGCTTTATGTCTCCAAAAAGTGCTTCAAATTTATCCTGAACTTTTATGTCCGTAGATTTAGCAAATTTATTAAAATCCTCTGTTTTTATTTCAGATAAAATATTCTGCCCCACATCACTTGAACCAAGGTCCTTTGTTGTATCTTTATCTAATTTCATTAATTGGGCTACCCCAAAATCTCCTGATTTAATATCTTTAGTTAACTGCCCTGGATTATCTTTATAAAATGTATTATAAGCTAAATTAGCATCACCTTTCTTTTTTAAATGGTCATCAAAGGACTTCCCTATAATAGAATCTGATGCAAATTTGTTTCTAGCATTAGCCACCGTGCGCTCAACTCGTTCATTGTTCTTGGTTGTTGTTTTAGCTTTTTTCTTTAAATCCTCATTCTTGGTTGTTAATTCTTCAAACTCTTCTTGCTCCTCTGTGGTTAAAGTGTCTGTGGCATCACCTTGTTTTAATTCTTCCAATCTTTTATTGTCTTTAGTCGGTAATTTTTCAACTTTGGTTGTTTTTAATAATCCTCTTTCTGCTGCCACAAGAGCATATGCTTCGTCGTTTTCTGCTCCTACAATTACATCATCATCATGTTTTGATTGAGCTTGTTTTTGTCTTTTTTCAAGTTTATCCCTCCTAATTTCCTGGTTAATTGTTGTGTCTCTCCCTCCTGATTTATCATATTCTTCACTTAATGCCTGGGCTGCTTTATCCATTATCGTTCCTTTCCCTTTTCTAAGTCTTTCTAAACGACTTTGTTTTCTTTTTTGCAATCCTTGAACTGCACTACCTTTTAGTTGTCTAATTGATTCAATCGGAGTTGCTGTCTTTTCAATTCCCTTACCAACCCATTCTCCGACTTTTCCTGTTTTTTGTAATTTTTTGCCCCCAAATTTTACTCCAGCCTTTAATCCCCTAAGAGGTGCTTTAACTGCTGCTCCTGCCAAGCCCTTGCCAACTTTCTTTAAAGGGGCTCCTACTCTCTTGGCTGCTCTCTTGGCTACTCCTTTTGCTTTGCCAATGGCCATGCCTTTCATTTTGCTAACTGCTCCCCCAACCATTTTTCCACCAGCTACTCCCATTTTTTGAGCCATCATTAAAGAGCCGATCAACATCGCAATGCCAATTAAAAAGTTAAATATAAAACTCGGCTCTCCGGTTACGCCTATGGTAGCTGAATTCCCGCTAGATGAATCAATCATTCCAGAAGACCCCCCTGTCGAGACAACTGAAAAAGATATCCATAGAAAAAAAGCCAAAACAGGGCCAATGATTACTTGTTTTATAAAATCAGTCCACCATTGACTAGCATAGCTTTTTGTCCCCGGTAAAATAGTTGCCATAAAAGCCATTGGCGAAAGCAGGACATAAAACCAAATCATAACAATCCTGGCTACTAACAAAAGTGTCATTGTCATTATAACTCCAAGAGCAACCAAAACCATAACAAGTCCTAAAAGCAAAGCCCCAAACATTTCTCCTCCCGAAATAACCACCCCTGATTCTATGTTATCTCTTAATTCCAACATTTTAGTCAACCCAAAAATTTCAACAAAATCAGCTGTAGCAGCTGACTGAATAGCAGATATAAATGTAAGCATTAAAACCTGAGAAATATCAATTATCACTCCGCAAATCAACTTGGAAAAATTAATCAAAACAGCTGAAACAATAAATACTGGCATTAATCGCTTGTATGAATATGTTTCTATTTTAAGAACCGTCGCAAAAGCAATTACTAACAAGATAATAACAAAAAACATATTAAATATGTCTCTCATTAAAATCCACCCTTTTGATACGGCTGGTGAATTTATAAAATCATTATACTGAGCCACTTGAACTAAGAGCCAAATAAAAAACGAAGTTAATCTTCCCAAAAAATTAATCAAAGCCATTAAGGGAGGAGCAATTATGCTATCTATAATACTAAAAGCAAATACTATTTTAGGAACAAAAATAGCAATACCAACAAAAACAAATAATAATAAAAATCTTTTCACACCAATGCTGTTTATTGGTATTAATTTTTTAAGAGAAAAATTAATTTTTTTTAATCTATTTAACATTAAATAAACACAAATACAATTAACTAAAAATGGTTTGAATTATGCTAAAAGGTCAGACCCATTTAAAAGGGGCCTGCCCTTGTTTACTGAGCGTATATTACTATTTTTCCGTTATAATCAACCCACCCTTGTGTGTCTGAACAATCAAAAACTCCATTTGTACACCAGCCCCAATTATCTTTTATCCTTACCCTTGGTTTGAAACAACAAGCATTAGTCAGCCCCCCGCAAAAACTAGAATTCCACCCCAAACTACCAGAACCAACACAAGTATAAATACGGTTAAATACATATGGTTCGTCAATACACCCATCTGATGAATCTCCGAAATTAGTATTATCGCAAGTAATTTTATGATTTTTAGCTGTTACATTATGTTGTTCAATCCCCATCTCAGACCCTGTGCCTAGCCAGTCAATTTCGATTTCCCTGACTGGCATTTGGTTTTCATTGGCCCAAGCATAAAACTTTAATGTAGCCGGATAAGCTGCCGTGCGTGCAACATCAGCATCACTAGAATCACCAATGGTAATTTCTCCCTCTATTTCTGACATGGAAGCAACCTTGGGAGCATTGATTGTATTTGTTGCCGTCTCTGTATTATCCCATGATGTACCAGCTTGTTCAATATAAGCACTTCCATTCCAATGATATTCATTTCCTGACACAGCAAATAATTGCTTTAAAATACTGGTGCCATTATGAATAATTGTGCCAGCCAAAGTGATAGGATATCTAGCGAGCAATGTTCCTGGAATTGTGTAAGAAATATTTATATTACAATCATTTCCAGCCCAATCAGCATGTGGTAGAATTATTTGTGAATCAAGGGCAAGGGATCCTAAGTTGCCATAAAACTCACAACCATCTCCATGATTAATACCACCCACTGCTGACTCATTATAAATAACATTTGTAAAAGCTTTAGCATCATTCCCAGCAGGGATAGCAATAATCTTGTTACACCTATGTTCTACAACTTCTTCAGGAACAGGGGTGGATCCATAATCAAGAACAGGATATGTTATAGCAGAACCATTATTATCTGAAAACCAACCAGAATCACCATTGCCATTCCTAGTACAATGCACATATCTCCAAAACTGACTATGCGATCCTTGCCAACCACACCACTGGTCATCATCCCAATTCTCTCCCTTTGTTTCACTAAGAGTGTAATTACTGTCACAATTTGAAGAGGAAGGTCTAGGATTATTAGCACAACCATACCCATCTTCATAACGTGTTTCTTCATAAATCTCGCCTCTATATTCCCATCTGTCAGAAGCATCTATGCAAAAATATTCTGTCTCTCCTTCATATCCGGCTGAAGAAACCTGATTGAAAACATCTGGGTCACCCATGCCAGCACCAGGCCACCAAGTAACACAAGCCCCTAAATCTCCAGCACCTTCCTTTGTATCATCTAATTCAATACAATAATCTCTTAATCCAACCACTTTTTGACCCTCTCCTCTATTAACACAAGACCCTGCAATGCTGTCACAATCAGTATCACTAGCGCATGTTCCCCCCTTGTTGTTCCCGCTAATACAGGCCTTTGAAGGTGCAGTGCCAAAAGTTGAATCAGCGTAATTATAATAAAGATTCATGCCACCATATTTAACTTTTAAATATGAACACTGACAATCAGAATAATCTCCCGAACTTGAATTATCGTTACATGAATTCACTCCTTGATATAAGACATTTTTGTCCTCTTTTTCCCAATTTTTGAAAGGAGAGTCCTTTTCAGGAAATAATCTGCATGTTTTATCTAAAGTTGAATCATTGCCATCTATACCATCTTCTATACCATCTTTGTCTTTGTGGGTTAGTTCATAACCATCTGTGTCTGTTCCCGTGAGAAATAATTTTTCCAAGGGATAAACATTATGTAATGAATGTCCTGAATAATCCATGCCCGAGAAAGAAATATCCCTATTTTTATAAACATCCTCTGTTAAAACAACTTCCTCTGGCTCTACAAATCTGACACATTCTGTTGCCTCTCCCGAGCTTATCAATTGATTGCATCTTCCCATGAACTGACAAACATCCCTATATGCCCCTAAATTAGCATCCCATTCTTGATTAGAGCTAATACAAGTAAGCCACTCTCCACAAATTCTATCCCTATCAACTTTTAAAATTAGATTGGTATCATTTCCAAGCTGATTGTTTGGCAAACAATATTTGCAATAATCTGTTGACTGATTAATTTCTTCTTCACAATCAATTACTGGCTCTGGCGAACAACTAATCGCATCAACCAAAGCTCCTGGAGGAGTTTGTTCTGACGACTTCTGATAAGTTGCAAAAGAATTATAGTATGAATTAATTTCCCCATCCATATTTATATCGCTTGAATTTTGTAAGAGAATATTTCCTTTTTTTAATGAAACAGAAGTAGCTTTATCTAATTTATTATTATCAATGTAATAATATTCTGCAAAAGAAGAAGGAGACAAAACCAAGCCAGTGACGTAAGCATCTACCTCATTATTTACATCTGGTTCAAAATAAACGCGTGTAGAAGACGGATAACTCACAAAAACACTTTTTTTAATCCATTGGTCATTGCTTTCAGTACTATCTATGGAAACTATTTCTTCGTCTGGTTTTGATAAATCACCGAACTTCACCGTGCCTTTCCTAACAAAAGCATAAATACTATAAAAGGCCGGACCATTATAAGAAAACTCTCCTCCAGTCGGACTACCAATATCTCCTATGAAGCCGGCTTCAGTAGAAACAGGACTATTAGTATAAACATGATATGCATTTATCATTCCCGAAGGCAATTCAACTGAAACGCTGTCAGAATGTGAAAAATTACAAGAAGAATCTTGTACTTGAGTACAAGTGCCCGTCTGGGCATCACAAAAATTATTAGTAGTGGATTCACAAGGTGATGGTGATGAAGTGTCACAATAGCCATTATATTCTCCATTTAAAATACAAACATCAAACCCGCAAACATTCCCGTAATCATAAGTACATCTATTATCTCCGCCTTCAAAACATTCTATGTTTGAATTTGTATTACAAGTGCCAACTCTCTGACATGGTACATCTGTAGCACAAGTATCTGTTCCAAAAGGATCACAAGAGCCAAAATCTCGAATACAAACACTATTAACAGGACATGTACAAGCATCTCCCCCATAACAACCAGTTGTTCCTCCGGTACATGATTGCACAAAACTAAAATTATCTGAATCGTTATAACAATTATTATAACCCTGTGAACAAGTTCCAAAAACACATTCTTGAGAACCCTTCCCAACACAATCATCGTCTGAAATACAACTTTCCTCTACGGCAAATTTACAATGACCTGTTGCGACAAATGTAGAAGCATCACATGACTGAGAAATATTACCATCACAATCAGAATTACTATTACAAGCTGTACCTGTATAATAACAATCATCATAATAACAACTATCATTAACAGTAGGGCATTGATTGTTGTTTGGGTCACAAGCACTGTTATCATATTCACATGCCCACTCTGTTGGAGTATCACTTGGTATATTACAACTATTATCACCTGAAGAACAATCTGCCCCAGTGCTACATTCAAAAGAAGCATTGCCTCCACAAACAAGGACATTTGTACAAGTTCCCGTGGATGTAGTTGTATTACAGCCACTATCATCAGTACAAAAACTATTATCATGACTGCAATATGAATTACTACCTTCGCAAGGCCCAGTACCAAAGCACTCTGTTCCAAAAAGATCACAAGTCCAAGATTCGCAAGCTGTGTTAGAATAACAAACATTGTTTTCATTACTACCAACCCCACAAATACCAGTTGATACTTGATCAACAACTTCAACTTGCCAACTTGGATTATTATTAAAACTATCAAACCAACCATCTGGATGATTATCGTCATCATATCCAACATCTTCGTTAGCAAAGTCACTATTATTTATTAAATTCTTTGTTCCGCCACCCCAACCAGGGTCAACAAATTCAGTACACCCAACTTGTTTCTTTGGACAAATACCAACATAATTATCATAATTTTCTTGACCTGGAAAATAAATGCCATAAGTAAGGTCATCTATTATGTATGGTCCCGTATTTTCGTAATAACAAGCTTGGTCTGTGTCTTTTTTAAACCAGCCTGATTGATTATTTCCATTAATTGTTTTGGTTTTGTATTCACATAGTTTTGCTTGCTTGATTGGGTCTTTGAAATAATAATTATCAGAATATGCTTCACACCCAACCCCGTCAACATCACATAAAACCATGCTCTTGGATTTATAGTTATCAGGATTATTTTTAATAAAAACATCTGACCACATACTAATAGACCCATCATCTTCGATTTCTGGCAGGCCTAATCTTTCACACCCTTTATTGTTTTCATGACAATAGTTTTCTTTTTCAACAACATAATACTCTGTCTTGTCTGCTAAAATTGTTATTTCATCATTATCTGCTCCTGCTTGATTAAATTGCCATTCAAATGGATATGAATAATTTTGAGTATTAATATAACCCGCACAACCAACTGCTTGTTCAGGGCACATTTTACTAAATTGTTTGAAATAATGCTCATCATTATTAGTATCAACATATTTAGCACAACCAATCATATATCCCTGGCTATAATTTCCCTGATAATCAATATCACAAGAACCCTGAGTTGACCATGAATCATTTATCAAATAAATATTATCATCGATTTGCTCTAAAATAACATTGTCAATATAAAAATCACTAGTTGCGAAAATATTAAGTTTTTCATCATTAGATGGAGTAGTTGAAAAATAGAATGGCCCAAACCTCATATTCTGCCACTCATTAACTAAACTAATATTTTGCTCTATTCTATCAGTTGAAGTAAAATAAACCTCTATGGGATCACTTGATGCTGTTTTAATCCAAAAAGATACAAAATAAATTTTATCTTTTTGAGTCAAGCCAGCCACTGAACGCTTTAGTTCTCCGGCTCCATTATTTTTTAAAGAATAACCGGAAAAATTATCTGTTTCTGAAGAAAGGTCACCAGTAGTCCATTGCCCCGTACCAGCTGTAAAATCATCTGAAAAAACAGAATTAATATCACCTGCTAAAGGCCCTTTGTATTCCTTGCAACCATTGTTTTGAGAACTACACATTTCTCCTTGTGACGGCATAGCCATGTAAATGGCTTGATTAATACTTCGTCTGAATGGATAACATTCTTCCGAACAAGTAATGGTATTTTTATATAATCTATAATAAATTTGCCCTGCCTCATTATAAAACTGCTTGCAATAAGGATTAGTGGCTGCATGGTCTTCGTTCCAACAATTTCCCCAAGAACTTGGAGGAGAGGTTGAAACTTTTTCCGGACCATTGTCAGTGTCAATTTTTAGATAATATTTTTTTAACTGAAAGCCACTTGTTTCAGACCCAATCCAAGTATAAAAATACCCGCAAGTATCAGAATCTGGTGGCATTATCTCGTCTGAATTACTATCAATAATTGCCCTTGCTTGTTCATCTGTTTTTACACATTGTCTTAAATAAGAATAATATTCCGTCCCTTCTCCGCCCTGATTCAGTGTATCTAAATTAGTAAACTCTTCACACCCTGGCACATAACATCCCTGGGCCGTTGATGGGATAAAGCTTTTCCAATCAACATTAATATCAAAATTGGTTGGTATTTGCCTAAATGTTTCATACCCAACACACTCAGGAGCACATTCATCTTCTCCTCTTTTTACGGCCGAGAAAGAAACATTATTACTTATATTAGTGTAAATCTCGCAACCAATATCTTTGGCATCGCATTGCTGGGCATAGCCATCACAATCCAAATTATCTGCCTCATCATAAACACTGCATGTTTTCCATTCCCAATCCCAATTGCCATTACCATCTTCTACCCATTGTCTTTGCTTGGGAATTGTCTTAAAATACTCCTTAACTCCTGAACCATACTCTTTATAAGCCGAAGACAATGCTCCATATTCTAGTTGAATATTGTCAAAATAAACCTTGCCATTGCCATACATAATAGGAGCAATCCAGACATAATTCATGTTATCAGGAGCAACTACTGTTTGAGAATGTTCTTGCCATTCATCAAGGTAATCAAGTATAATTATTGTCTCTCCTTTATTGCCAATGTCATAATTGTCTCCGTCTTCATCCCAATAATAATTAACAGTGGCAGTCGAACCAGTCCCCGTGACAGGAGTGATTATTTTTATTTTAGCAGAAATAGTATATTTTTGCCCTGGTAATACAGAAACTCTTTGCCATGCTCCTGTATAATCCCCCATATCATCTCCATTAGAATGGACAAACTCATAACCAAATAATCCATCAAAAGCTGCATCCTCAGTAAGAACTTCGTCTCCTTCCCACTTTTCTATCCATCCATCAGCAATATCATCAGCATTCTTGTCAAGTTCAAACCCACTATTTGGAATTAAATTTATATTTTCTCCTAATTTAATGTATTCATTACAACCCTGTTCTTCAATTTTACAATCTTCTGCTTTTAAATTAAAAAATATTGCATTGTCATCATCATATTGAGAATAATCACTCTTGCCATCTGGATAAGATGAACTACCTGGCTCTACGCAAGCCCATTTTCCATCAGACCCAATATCATTGTCCCAAACAGAACAATACCAATTACAACCATTGTCATTTTCCGTACAAGTTTCAAAATCTATTGTATTGCTAACATAAAAGGCCTGTTTTTTATCTGACAAACGAACATATGTTTCACAAGAAGCATATTGTTTGTCACAAGCAGTTCCATTAAACTGCCAAACATTTTTCTCTCTAGTACAATATGCCCAAGTATCACAATTGCCATCCTGGTCTTCGTGTATGCAATCCTTTAAGTCAACACAAGTTTCTTGTCTTTGGTTGCTATTTTTTAATGGAATAGCTGAATAGCCCATTAAATCACACTGATAAGTAGAGGCCTTTAATACCCAGTCAGGGTCAACTAAATGACAAAAAGGCGAGGCAGATTCCCATGAGTAATCATTAGGAATATTATTGCCTTTTACAAAATTTACCTGGTCAACATAAACAGTGCCCGTGCCACCATTATTAAATATAAGTAGCATGGTGCAATCAGTTGCATCATTGTGAGTTGTAAAAGTTCTATAAAGCTGTTCCCATGATGAGCTAGCAGAAGAAATGCTTGTGTCACCAGCATCAGTCGTATAATTAAAGTTTCCGCCAGAATCAGAGTGACAATGGAGAGAAAGATTAAAACTGCCCGTATTTATTGCCTCTGCTTTTACCATTACCGAAACAGTGTACTGGGTGTTTGGCTCAATGTCATAAGGCTCATGGCCGATTCCATAATAAGCATTTGCTGTATGTGTTGAATTTATTTTATAAGAAAAAGAACCGTGATAATATTCATTATCTACACTTTCTCTTGTTCCTGTCCCGTCACTATCATTCAAAAACCAATTACCTGGCACACTTTCCCCTGTTTCAAAACTCCCATTTAAGTCAATTGTTGAACAGGTGCCAATAGAATTTTCTACATTAAATCCATTAACAATTGATCTTAATTTATATTCCTGGTCACCCATGGTTTGATTATATATTTTTTCAGCCGCTATTTCCATGCCTAAAGGAAAAATTCTATATCTTCTTAATTTTTTAAGATTAGCATAACTAAATAAACTACTAGTATCTCCTGGACTACCAACACTAGCACCAGGATTAAGCAAATTTTCATCCAAGGCCTCCCCAATAGTCATTTTGCCTTCAATTGCCTCAATCATATTACTATCAATCAAACAATTAGTTGGCAATTCATACGAAGGATCATCCAAACAAACAGCAAATTCGTCATAAATGCTCATTTTTCCACCCTTGCGCATTGGAGCTGATTTTAGATCTGAAAAATCATCTCTAATATCTTCAAGGTCTGGAACAACTGGTGGTTCATCTTCTCCTTTATCTAAAAATGGCTTGGTTCTATCTGCTTCAACAGTTGGATTAAACCCTTCTTCAAAAATTCTTTCCATCAGTTTTTTCATTAAAGTGCTAGAAAAAATATTGAAAGCATCTGCCAAAGCTGCTCCAGTATATTGTTTATAAGTGGCCGAACCTTCTTTAATAGCTGTCCTGGTTGATTCATCAATATATATTGATGGTGTTTTAGTTATTCCAGAAATATTAGTACTAACATCGTTCATCCTGCCTTGCAAGTTCTGAAAAAACTTAGATTCTTCCATGGCTTTGGCTTGTTTATCAAAAAAATCTGATTTCATTTTAATGGTTGCCCCAATATCACTTCCTTCTGAAGATGTAACTCTACGAACCTCGTCTAATGGGTCTGTCTCTGGAAGGTCTTCTTCTTCTTCAAGCGCCTTGTGTGTCTCTGTAATCATGTCTTCTAAAGTGGCATACCAATCTGCTATTTTTTTAGCATAAGTATTCATTCTTTTAGAATAAGTAATTACATCTTGATAATGTTCGTTTGAATCGTTACCAAAAGCTAACGCAGAAAGAGTAGGACAATGTTCTGAGGCATAAAAATCATCTGAACTTTCTTTAGCACATTTAGCTGGATAAGTTGTCCACCAACCAAGATAATTCTCATTATCTTTTGATGAATCTATTTCCCATCCCTTGTTTTCTTTTTTTAGTCCCCAAACTCCTTTTTTTAGTCCTGATGTAGGATCAGGAGTTTCATCAATTAATTTTTTTAAATCTTTTATTACATTCTTAATTCTTAAAGATTTGTCAATGCTAATATAGTTTTTAGACCATTTATCAATGTAAAGAAATTTTTCAACAAGATTATTTATTTCATCCTGTAGTTTATCGCAATATTCTGGGTCATCTTGGTTTGGACATTTTTCGTTTCTTTCTGCTTGTTTATCTTTTCTTATTTGTTCTACTTCTTCAAGTTTTTTAGTGCACCAACCTGGATTGCCATCCTTGTCTTGAACAGCACATTCATAAGCATTAATAATTTTTTCAAATTCATCTTGAATATTGCTTAATTTGTCAATAATATTTAATAAATCTTGAGCCCCATCATTTACCCATCTGCCAAAATTGTTCCTCTCATCGACAGAAAAACAAGTATTATCACAATTTGATGAAGTGCAATTTTCTTTACATTCACATTTTAACATTCCCCAGACAAGTTTTCCTCTTTTATCACAAACAAAATTCCCATCTGCTTTGTTTATGGTTGTGTCATTAACAATAGCAACTTTTATATCGGTTTTAAATTTTTTTGGTTTTCCTTCTTTTACACCTGCTGAAAATTCAAAAAGCTTCTTACTAGAGGCCTCTTTAACTCTTTCGTTAATTCTACTTAATGGACAGATGTCCATTTCGTTTTCCTTAAATTGCTGTTCCTTGTATTTTGTATCAACCGATACCAGCATATTAAATCTAATAGTAGGGTCAATCGGGTCGCATAAACTTTTTACTCCCAACCCTTCTTGGGCCACCTCATTAACAAGTGTTCCTAATAAATTATCTCCCATCTTAGACCAATAAGTAGGGTCGCTTATAAAGGCTGGTTTTTGACCCTTGCCTCCCGTGGCAACATATTCTGCGCTTTGTCTAGCCATCTCGCCTAAATAAAGATTTAATCCTTGCTTAAACACAACCGCCGTAAACTGATGTTTACTTTCTTCCCATAATGCTTCACCAATCTTCCAAACATACTCTCCTACACTAGAAAAAAAATGCCCTATTGTCGCCCATTCATCTCCTAAGGCCAATACTTGTCTTGGTGCAAACAAAGTAAAACAAAAAACAATCACTAATATTATTAAAAATATTTTTTTCATTTGAGAATTCATAATTTAAAAAATTATTAAGGGGTCAAAAGAGTTTGTAAAAACATTGTCTCCAAAATATTGTCATCTAATTTATTTAACATCTGCTCATCAACTCCTTGATTTATTAAAATTTGCCTAAGTTCTGGAATAGTTAAATCAGAAGGTTCCGAAGCTCCTTGACTAAATGGCTTGGCTTGATTTATGTTTTCTAAATCAATACCTGTTTCTTGTTTAGCTTCATTATACAAGTTTATTAAAGTTTTGTCATCAAACATTTTCACAACATCCTTGTTTATTCCAATTGAGTCAATCAAAAACTCTCTTATTTGTTGATTTGTAATTTTTTGAATTAACTGATCTTGTTCTGTTGGCAAAATGTCTATGATTGTATCCTCTTCGTTCTTATCTTGATTCTCTTTAACTACCCCTAAAAACGACATTGCGTCCAAGGGGTCTGTACCAATATCAATTTCATCTTTATCAGTGACTCCATCACTATCAGTGTCTGCTAAATAAATTGAGGTATTGTAAGTATATTGTTCATCAAAGTCAAGCAAGCCATCACTGTCAGTATCTTGATTAATAATTGCTTGTGTTTTAATATTTTTTACTTGTGCTTCTTCTGATTGGTCAACCCAAGTAGACGGAGAAAAAATAGTTCCCTTTATCTGAACATAGGCCAATAAAACAAAAAGCATTGTTAAGATGCTTAAAAATATTAACTGTCTTTTAGTTGTGTTTTTTTTAGACATATATTGGTTAATTCAATCCATTTAGAAACTGCTAATTCTTGAGCTCTAATCTTTGGATTTATTTTAATTTTTTTAAACAAATCTACTCCTTGCTCTTTACTTATAATACCATATTTAAATAAATTGTTAAGTAAATATTTACGAGGAGAAGTGAATCCCGCTCTAACTATCTTAAAAAATTCTACTGGCGTACTTTTTAATTGCCAATGTTTATCACAATAAGGACATAATTTGATTATAATTGAATCAATACTTGGTTTTGGATAAAAATTATTCCTACCTACATTCGCAATAATTTGAACATCAGCCCAAAACTGGACAAAAACAGATAAAAACGACATTTTGGGGGGATTGGCCACTATTCTTTCTACAACCTCTTTTTGGAGCATTACTATAATTATCTCTGGCTTGATTGGCTCTAGTAATATTTTTTTTAAAACAAACCCAGTAATATTATATGGCAAGTTGGCTATAATTTTATATTGTTTGCCTTGTTTTTTAATTATCTCTTCCCAACATTTCTCGTCCAAAATACTATTAGAAATAACTTCTATATTGTTGTAATTTTTTATTTCTGATTCAAGAATCTGAATTAAGTTTTTATCAATTTCTACTGCCATAACTTTTTTCGCATGGTCTGCTATTTTGCTTGTTAAAATGCCTGTACCGGCTCCGATTTCTAAAACAATATCTTTGGATGTTATGTCTGCCTGTTTTATAATTTTAACTACTATTTTTTCATTAATTAAAAAATTTTGCCCTCGCCTGCGCAAGGGTTTAAATTTATTAGTATAAAATAAATTTCTAGTATGTTTATACAATGACATGTTGATAAATAATAATTAATAATCAGCAAAATTACAAAACAAAGTTAATTATTTTATCTGGAACAAATATTATTTTGCTTGCCTGCTTGTTTTTTAAATATTTTTGAATTTTTGCTTCTTGCTTTGCTAATTTTCCTGCTTTTTGCTTTGATAAGCCAGCATCTACTTTTATAATATGCCTGAACTTGCCATTAATCTGAATAATCAAATCTATTTGTTTTGATTTTACTAATTCTAAATCATGTTTCGGCCATTGTTCTTGAAAAATGCTATCTATGTCTGAAATATCAGAATTTATTTTATGCCATAAATCTTCTGACAAATGCGGAGCAAAAACAGACATTAATAATATTAGTATTTTAATAGAATCAATCATGTCTTTTGAGCCACAAACATTGTCTTGTTTATTGTATTCCAAAAGATTATTAACATATTCCATTAAACAAGCAATAGCTGTATTAAACTTAAGGTCCTCAATATCTTGACTCACTTTTTTAATTGTTTGATGTTTTATTTGCTCTAAATTTTTAATCACTTGCTCATCTGAGTTTATTTGGCTATCTTCTAAATTTGATTGAGTCAGCTTTATAATCTTCATTAAAAATCTATCAATGCCATCAATTGTTTTTGAATCCCATGCAATTGCTTGGTCAAATGGCCCCATGAACATTTCATATACTCTTAATGCGTCAGCGCCATGATTTTTAATAATATTGTCTGGATTAATTACATTGCCTAAACTTTTACTCATTTTTACTCCCCCTTCTCCTAACACCATTCCGTGTGAAATTCTGGCTTGATATGGCTCTTGGCAAGGAACAACGCCTATGTCATACAAAAATTTGTGCCAAAACCGAGAATAAAGCAAATGTAAAGTTGTATGCTCCATGCCACCATTATAAATATCAACTGGTAACCAATATTTTAACTTTTTAAAGTCAGCTAACTGACTGTCATTATTAGGGTCAATATATCTTAAAAAATACCAACTTGAACCAGCCCAATTTGGCATGGTATCTGTTTCTCTTTTGCCCGGCCCATTGCATTTAGGGCATTTAACATTTACCCATTCTTTAATTTTTGCCAAAGGAGATTCTCCTGTTTCAGTTGGTTCGTATTCTTTTACTTTTGGCAAAATAACTGGCAAATCTCTTTCATCAACCAAAACTGCTTTACATTTTTCACAATGGATAATTGGAATTGGCTCGCCCCAATAATGTTGTCTTGAAAAAACCCAATCTCTTAGCTTGTAGTTAATAATTGGTCCTCCTTTTTTATTTTTTGCCAACCATTTGGTGATTTGCTTAATTGCTTGAACAGATGTCAACTTATCAAACTCTCCTGAATTTATTAAATTTCCATAATCCGTATAGGCTTGTTTAAAAACATCCCCCCCCTTAATAACTTCTATGATTTCCATATTATGCTTTTTAGCAAAGACATAATCTCTTTTATCATGAGCCGGGACGACCATCACAGCTCCCCCACCATACGAGGAAATAACATAATCAGCCATCCAAATTGGTACTTTTTTCTGACTAACTGGATTAATAGCAAAAACTCCTTTTAAAATAACTCCTGTTTTAGTTTTATTAAGGTCTGTCCGTTCTAAGTCACTTTTTTTACTTGCCTGTTTAATATAGTTTGCAACTTGATCCCAATTTTTAATCTGAGATTTCAGTTTTCCAATTATTTTATGTTCTGGAGCCAACACAAGAGATGTGACCCCAAAAATAGTATCTATTCTAGTTGTGAAAACCTCTATGTCTATGTTTTGTTTATCTATTTTAAATATTGCTTGTGTGCCTTTACTTTTTCCTATCCAATTAATTTGTTGTGATTTTATTTTATCTAAATAATTAACTCCATCTAAATCTTTAATTAATCTGTCAGCGTATTTTGTTATTTTAAGCATCCATTGTTTTTTTTCTTTCTTGACTGTGATGGACCCACATCTTTCACATTTGCCAGCTATCACCTCTTCATTAGCGAGCCCAATTTTACATTTTGAACACCAATTAATTGGAATTTTATCTTGGTAAGCCAATTTATTAATAAACAATTTTGAAAATATCCATTGAGTCCACTTATAATAAGCTGGCGAAGTGGTATTGATTTCTCTTGACCAATCAAAACTCATGCCCAGGCTTTTTAGTTGCCTTTTAAATAATTTTACATTTGCAGCAGTTATTTCCATGGGATGAATTTTTGACTTAATAGCATAATTCTCGGTTGGCAAACCAAATGCATCCCACCCCATTGGATATAAAACATTAATTCCTTGCATTCGTTTTTTTCTTGCTAAAATATCAAGAGCAGTATAACCTCGTACATGCCCAACATGCAATCCATCTCCAGATGTATATGGAAACTCAACTAAAATATATTGTTTGGGTTTATCTGTATTAAAGTCCTCTGCTTTATAAATATTTAACTTATCCCAAACCGCTTGCCATTTTTTCTCTATTTTTTCAAAATTATATCTCTGCATAACATGTTAATAACTTATATTGATTATTATTAGATATGTTTTATAATATGAACTAGCTATGAAAACAAAAACCATTGTAGATAATAGCACCAAATTTCTATCTAATCAAGACAATGTCTTAAAAAGAATAGGACATACTGTTGTTTTGACATTTGTTTATATTCATCAAGCATTAACAAGGCATAATATAAACACAATTTTTTCCAAGAAAATATTAATTCTTGGAATTATTTTTATTTTTTCAATGTTTTCTTATTCAGAGGTTAATGAAGTTTATAAAAATTCTTTTAACAATAGTCTATTTTTTTCTTTTATAGACAAAGAACAAAAAATTATTACTGAAAATACATTGCCTGAAATTAAATTACCAGTGAAAGCAGGAACAGAACCCGACTTTAAAATAGCCGCCATTAGAGAGAAAAACAATTCACCTGAGTTAATCCTATCTCTTAATAACTCTGCACTAATCTCAACTGAAGTTGACTTAGATATGTCCCAACCATTAACTAGAACTAAAGTTGAAAAATATATTGTTCAATCAGCCGATACCATAATAAGCATTGCTGAAAAATTTGGCATCAGCGTTGATTCAATTTTATGGGAAAATAATCTAACCCTATATACAGCTAGATTTATCAAACCAGGCGAAACATTAATGATTCTGCCTATAAATGGATTAAGACATAAAGTAAAAAATGGTGATACCATAGACACAATTGCTAAAAAATATAAAACATCATCCCAAATCATAATTGAGTTTAATAATTTAGCTGACTCTGGAGATATATTTATAAATGACGAAATACTTATTCCAAATGCCATCAAGCCAAAACCAAAGCCAAAACCACGCAAAATTGTTCCAAGAGCAACCCAAGAAGATGTTCGACTAGTTGAGACCCCGTCAAGCTATAAGACTTGGGCCTATAGCTCAAAGAGAAAATGCCATCGATTTTATCCAGGACAATGCACTTCATGGGCTGCTTATAAATGGGCAACTGAACTTGGAGTTTGTACTACTTGGGTTGGACATGCCAAAAGTTGGATGGGGAATGCCAGGAGTAAGGGATTTAAAATTGGGACAACTCCTAAAAAAGGAGCAATTATTTTATTAAAAGAATCTGGCTGGGCAGCCAGAATATATGGACATGTTGCTTATGTTGAGTCATTTGATGATAAATATGTTTATTTTTCAGAAATGAACTTTAAGGGCGCCTGGAAAGTAACTCATAGAAAATACAAACTTGACAGCTGGCGAGTGCTTGGCTATATATACCCATATTAATTACTGATTACTGATTAGCACTCTACTTAGGGGCAAGGCCTCTAAGTAACTCTACTTAGGGGTAAGGCCTCTAAGTAGATATTAATTACTGATTACTGATTAGCACTCTACTTAGGGGCAAGGCCTCTAAGTAAATAATTACTGATTACTGATTAGCACTCTACTTAGGGGCAAGGCCTCTAAGTGACTCTACTTAGGGGCAAGGCCTCTAAGTAAAAAAAAAGGGGCCCTAAGCAAAAAAGAGGGCTCTTTTATAACTAAAACACTTAAAATATTTTAGTAAAATCTGGATGATTAGTTATTTTAAAATAATCCCATGGACTATTAACAACAAACCCCCATTCTTTTGGAACATGTCCGTGAAAATCACTGCCAATTGTAATAATTAATTTGTTTTGCTTGGCAAATTTTTGCCAATGCTCCATTTCAGCCCACGAATGATGTGAGCTTATTGCCTCTATGCCATCAAGTCCCATGCTTTTTAACTCTAAAACAATATCATCTTCATGCCAAAAAAAATGTTGCCCTGGGTGTGCCAAAACAATTGTTCCGCCAGCAGTTTTAATTAACTTGATTGCCTGCCTAACTGGTATTTCAGCTTCTTTATAAATTCTGCCGTATTCTTGAAATAAATATTTATTTATAATCTCAGTAATGGGAATAATCATGCCTTTTGTCCAGCCAAAATCCTGTTTTATCCTTTCCCAATTATCTCGATTATTTTTGAGCGCTTCAGCCAGATGAACAGAACCAATATAAGCAGATTTATTATCTAATATATCTGTGTTTTTTATTTTCCAACCATTGTTTTTTAAAATTTTAATTGTTTTTTTTATTTGAATAATATGTTTTTTTTGTAAGTTTTTAAAAGTTGATTTTATTTTCTTATTATGAACATCAAAATTATACCCTAAAAAATGTATGTGCTTGCCTTTGTAATGACTATAAATTTCTATTCCTGAAATGAATTTTAACTTATTTGCATGGCAAGCCACTGCAAACTCTTCAAGCCCGTCAATGCTGTTATGGTCTGTCAGACAAACAAAAGAAAGGCCATTTTGCTTGGCCTTAATTGCAATTTCTTTTGGAGAAAAAACTCCATCTGAATAATATGAATGTAAGTGTAAATCAATCATATAATGTATTATAATATTTGTTTTAATTTTTTACTAGCCCTGGTTATCAATGTATTAGCTCCATTTATTTTATTGTCCTTATTTCCTTCTACAAAGCAATGAATGGCGGCCATCTCTAATATTTTTTGAATCTCAAAATAAGTCAACAAAAATTCCTCTTGATGGGTTAAATTATTTTTAAAATATTTTTTTATAAAAACATCTCTTATTTTCTTTCGCCAACCCAAGAAGTCACTCATATAATAACGAAACATTGAATCATTTTGAGCTAAAAAACAAGCAACATCTTCTAATGGGTGGGCCCATGAACCCCAACAAAAATCAATAACACTAAAATCATCTTTGTTTTTAATCACATTGCCCCAATGAACATCTCCGTGAACAAATCTAAACTCATTATTATCAAAAAACTTTAAATTCTTTTGATTAACTGTCCAGAGGCCTTTTAATGTCTTTCTAAAAAATGGATAAACTTTTGGACAGCATTTTTTTGTTAAAAAAAACCAATGTCTCCTTTCTTTTATATCCTGTTTTCTTGTCTTTATAGGCAAAAAATCTGGTTTTCTAGAAATTTTATGCATTTTCCTTAAAAAATCAGCTATTTTAAGAGAAAAATCTAAATAAATTTCAGGATTTTTATCATTAAATAATCGTTCAAAAGATTGACCTGGAGATTCTTTATAAAAAAATATATTTAATGATTTGTCATAATACAAGGGAATAGGAACATTATTTATATTATTATCCCTTAACCATTTTATTGATTTATAATCCCTAAAAGGAATATCTTTATTATTATGTGCTCTAGCTCTAATTCTTATATTTCGCTTATTAGTTGTTATTTTATAAACCAAGCTTATATTTCTAAACTTGCCCATAAAATTTCTATTTAAATAAATTTTTATTTTTAAAATTTTTTCTTGCTTATTTAAAAATTTATTTTTATTTTCTTTAAAAAAAGAAAACATATATTCTTTATTAATCGTTTTCTTTATATTTATTTTATTTTTTAATTTAATAAAAATCATAATTATTTTTTGGAAACCCAATTAAATATTTTATATTTTATGCCTACTCCCTTGGATGAATACTTATATGGAACAATCGCAATCAGTTGATTTTGTTTATTTTTTGAAAAAAATATTGGTTTATATTGATTTTTTTCACATAAAACAGCTACTTTTAAATATTTACCCTGACTAATATCGCTTTGTTTTAATAATATTAAAAATTTATTCAATAAACTCTGAGCATTGATTGTTATTTTAAGTTTATTATTAAAATATTCATAATCACACTGCCCCTGACTATGATATTTTTTGTGTTTTTTAAACTTTAACAAGCTCATTGCATCCCATATTTTTGTACCAACATAATATTCGATATAATTAGATGGAACCTCACAAATATGAAAAACATTATACTTGTCTCTAAAAAAGCCCAAGGGATGAGATTCTTCTTTTTTTAAAAATGCTAATTTTATTTCATCAAAAAGTTGTTTTGGTTGTTTGGTTTGAAATTTTTTCTCATTAAAACTAACAAAATTCTCTTTTGCGAATTTTGAAAAATCTTGAACATCATATTCCCAATAATCTTTTAATGATGGCAAGTTTCTATGATTAGCCAAATCATCAACAACATGTAAAACATCAAATATGTCTGTATCTGCTTTTAATTTATAAATGGCATCCCTCCATTTAATCGCTTTTTCAAATTCCTTATTTTTAATTGCCTTGTTCATCTCGTCTTCAAATTCTAAAATCATTGAATTAAATTGACCAGCCAAAACTCTTTTCTTAAAAGATTTTTGTTTTAATGTTTTATATTCCTCTCTGTAAGCATTGCGAATTTTCCCCTGTCTTTGCCATTTAAAGGCCAACCCTAAAATCTGATTATAATAATCTTCTGCTATTGCTTGCTTGTTTTTAGGGATGGCTGTAATTGATAAAACCACCTTTTTTAAATCAAATGCTCCTTGCTCTATCATTTCTAAAGACCACCAAGGTCTAGCAGATGCCCACCAATACTGGTCGGAATGCAATGCCTTGTCTAATAACATTCTTGTTTTTTTGTAATGCTTCTGTTTTTTGGAAGCTTTATTTACCAATTCTATCACAAAATAAGTAAAATCCCACTGAAGCTTATGAATTGGATTTTTGGGGTCAGACCATAAACTAAAAGAATGTTTTTTTTCTTTTTTAAGCCAAAAATCTTGCTCTTCTGCAGACCAAGTACTAGGTCTAATTTTAATTTTTTCATTTACAGAAAATTCTTTTATTAATTTAGAAATAAAAACCTTGCTAATTTGTTTATCTTCATAAATCTCAAAAAGGAATTTCTCTAAACCTGGTCGATGATGACCAAAAGTTTCTGCATCCATTAATGTTAAAAGGTAGCGATTTTTATTTATTTCTTCGTGACCAAACTCACTAATAAAAGATTCCATATTTCTAGTAATTGCTGACAAAATCAAATTACTTGCCCTCTTGTCCCTAAAAACAACCTTGAGATTTTTAACATCTTTTATTTTATATATTTTTTGGAATTTTTGCTTCTCTAAAGCAGATAATTCTTCTAATAAAACCCAATCAAACCCTGCTTGTCTAATTGCTTTGCCAACCTTGGTATTATAAGCCATTTCTGGAGAAAAAAATCCTACTGGATTATAAACTTTTCCAAAATATTTTTTATTTGTTTTAGTGTTAATGTCAATTTGTCTTTTAATTTCTTTAACCGGCAAAAGAGGCAAAAAGGGGTGATATTTTGCTGAACCAACAAATTCAATTTGTCCTTTAATAGCACAATCTTTAATTTGTTCAATTATATCATTATAACCATTTTTAGCTAATAACTCAGTTAACCCTGCATTTATATTGAGATTTAATTTCATGCTAGGATTTCTAGCCAACCCTAACAAAATTTTTCTATAACTCTCGTTAACAACTCTTTCTAAAATATCTTTTTGTTGATTATATGGTTGATAAAAATGTAAAAAAAATGACCATTTCATATTAATAATTTAATAATTTCTTCAAACTGATTTAATCCTTTTTTGATTGGACTTTTACTCCACCAAGGGTTAGCAGATGCCCACCAATACTGGTCAGAATGCAGTGCCTTATCTAACATGTCCCTAGCTTGCTTATGGTTTGGATTATCTCTTGAATTTTTAACAATATTTAAAACCAAATAAGTAATTTTCCATTGCAGTTGATGTAACTTGTTTTGGTTGTTGTCCCACAAAGGATATGGTCTATCTTTTTTTATATCATCAATTTCTGTCGACCAACTAGATTTTATTGGAACAATTTTGTTTACCTGTTTATTATTCAATTGCTTTAAATATTCTGAAAAAAAGATAGTTTTAATTCTATTATCTTTTAAAATATTTTCCCAAACATCAATCAAAATTGCCTGATGATGCCCTAAACTTTCTCCATCAAAAGCTGTAACCAAAAACTCACTTGAGCGAATGTCTTGATTAACTGCTTGCCAAAATTTCTCAACTGAATCAAGCCATTTATGAAAAAATAACAAACTGAGACCTCTGTTTCTAAAAATTATTTTAAAAGGTTGATGTTGTTTATCAAAAAAATCTCTTAAAAAATATTGTTGGTCAAAGCAAACCTCTCCAAAACTATTATTATAAGCAATTTCATCTAATATAATCCATTTATATCCCAAGGATTTGATAATTCTAGCTGTTTTTTTACTATAAGCTAATTCTGGGAGAAAAAAACCTGTTGGATTATATGTTTTTCCAAAATATTTTTTATTAAAACTATTATTAAGTTTTATTTGTCTAATAATTTCCTTGGTTGGCAAAAGAGGCAAAATAGGATGATATTTAGCGGAATCAACAAATTCAATTTGCCCCTTAATGGCTAATTTTTTTAATCTATCCACAATCTCATCATATCCATTAACAATCAATTGTTCTGTTAGTCCAGCACAAATATTTATATTAACTTTTGTACTTGAATTATTTTCTAAAACAAACAAAATCTTTTTGTATGATTGTTCTACAACCTTATCTAAAATTTCTCTAGTTTGCCAAAATGGCTGATAAATATGTAATAAATTAACCCAATTCATGTCTTTGTTTTATAGCCCTCCTATATAATCCAATATATTTTTGTGCGGGGATTTTCCATGAATAGGACTCCTTCATTGCAACGCGAACAAGTTTTTTCCACTCTTTTTTATGCTTGTAATTTTCAACAGCTCTGGCAATGGCAAACAATAAATCTCTTGATGTATATGAATTAAAAACAAAACCATTTCCCTTGCCTGTCTCAGGATTATAATCAACTATGGTGTCCATTAGTCCACCAACTTCGTGAACAATTGGAATTGACCCATACCTTAAGCTTATTAACTGAGATATTCCACAGGGCTCAAACCTTGATGGCATTAAATAAATATCAGAAGCAGCATAAACCTTTCTACCAACATCTTCTTTAAAGGGTGTAATAAATAATAATTTTTTGGGATATTTGGCTGCTTGTTTTTTAAAAATACCCTTGTATCTGCTTCCTCCGCTTCCAATAATAGCTACCTGAATATCTGATTTTAACAAATAATCCAAAATCTTAACTATTAACCTAAATCCTTTTTGTTCTGTTAATCTGTTAGCCATGCCAATTAAGGGAATACTTGGATCAACTTTTAATTTATATTTTTTTTGCAAATATAATTTATTACTTGTTTTGTTTTGTAATGAATTAGCTCCATAATTAACATAAATATTTTTATCAAACTTAGGATTAAAGATATTGTAATCAACTCCATTTATAATCCCGTAAAGATCTTTTTCTCTTGCTTGTAAATCTTTCTCCAACTTACAACCAAATTCAGGAGTTAAAATTTCTTTAGCATAGCGCATGCTGACAGTATTTATAATGTCAGAATAAATAACTCCCCTTTTTACAAAATTAAGATGTTTTATTTCTTCCTCATCTTCTGCTGGGATTCCTTGGCCATTATCCAATTTATTTAAAGGTGTATTCCACCAATCCTCAGGTCCTTGATATAGTAAATTATGAATTGTAAAAATGACAGGAATATTTTTAAAAAGCAAATCCTTGTTATATTTTAATTTTAAATAATTTGGGACCAAACCAGTGTGCCAGTCATGACAATGAATAATGTTTGGATTTAATTTTAATACTTTTATTAACTCAATGCTAGCTAAACTAAATAGTAAATACTTTAAAGCTTTATCTGAATAGTTATACACATTGCGACTACCAACAGATTCAAATAATTTATTCTGACAAATAAAAAAAACCGGATATTTGTCCGGACAAATGATTTTTTTAATTCCAAATTTATAAATAATACCAGCAAAACTTACTGATATTTTTTGTTCTAAATTAATTACCTTCCATTTTTTTCTTCTAATAAAGCCGTAATATGGCGTAATTACTGCAACATTATGTCCTAGTCGCTTTAATGATCTAGGCAACGACCTAGTAACATCTGCCAGGCCTCCTGTTTTTGAATACGGAGATATTTCAGAAGATAAATGAATAATATTTAATTTCTTTTCCATACATACCTTTTAATTGAACGTTTTTCTCTGTGAACAGACAATTGCAATCGCCAAAGCATCGGCTGCATCATCTGGTCTAGGAACCTTGTCCAAACCAAGAACCAATTTGACCATTTTCTGAACTTGCTGTTTAGATGCTTGGCCATATCCCGTAATTCCTTGCTTTACTTGTAATGGAGTAATCTCTAAAATTTCTGCCTTTGTTCTAGCTGAAACCAAGATAAGCACCCCTCTTGCTTGCCCAACATTTATAGCTGTTTTAACATTTTTAGCAAAATATATATTTTCTATTCCTATCTTGTCAGGATTGTATTTTTTTATTATCCCTTCTAATTCATTATATATATCAAGTAATCTTAATGGAAATTCCTTTTTAGAAGGCGTCTTGATCGTTCCATAATCAACCAAAGCAAGCTTATTGTCTTCGGAAAAATTAATCAGACCATATCCTGTCGTGGCTATGCCTGGGTCAATTCCAAGTATAATCATATATTATTCTATATTAGTGTAACAATCACTTATGTCTGGGTCATCTTCTATTTCTGCTAAAAGGGAATCAATTTTTAATTGGATTGATTTATCAATTTTAATTAAGTCCTTGGCCACAAACTCTATTCTAGCATCTCCTATTTCTGCTTTTTGTTCTAATTCTTTTTTAATTTTTTCTAAATCCCCAGAACTAGTATAAAAAATAACTTCATCTTCTTGTTTAGCTATGTCTTGAACATCTAAGTCAATGGCCATTAATTCAACCTCGTCCATGTTTTTTATCTTATCCTTATCAACTCTAATAACTCCCTTTTGTTCAAACATCCATCGTACTGTATTTGGTTCTCCCATGCCTCCTTTGTATTTTTTAAAAATTGTTCTTAAACTATTTATAGTTCTGTTTCTATTGTCAGTTAGGGCTTGAATTATTATCTTTACTCCGGCTGGACCAAAGGCCTCATAAATTACTTCTTCTATTTGTTTATCGCCAGTATCTCCTGTTCCTCTTTTAATAGCTCTCTCAATATTTTTATTAGGCACATTTGCTTTTTTAGCTGTTTCAATGGTTAACCTTAACTTAAAGTTAGCCTCTGTGTCCCCACCTCCTTCTCTGGCTGCCACAGTAATAGCATTGCCTAATTTTGTAAACAATACACCTTTTTTTGCATCACTAGCTCCTTTGGCGTGTTTTATTTTATGCCACTTAGAATGTCCACTCATAATTATTACTTATTTTATTATCTGCCTGTATGGTAGCAAAAAAATAACTGCTTGTCTATTGTCTAAAAATAGAAAAATTTGATATAGTTATTGCATGACAATTATTGACGACTTAAAAAAAATAAAGCAAATAGACAAATCAAATATGATTAATGACTTAATTAAAATGCCTGCAACTTGGCTGGATGCCTATAATTTGTCTAAAAAAATTAAAATATCATATAAAAAGAAAAATTTTAAAAATATTTTTATATGTGGAATGGGCGGTTCTGGGATTGGAGGTGAATTAATAAATAACTTATTAAAATCAAAAATCAAACAAACAATCATAATAAATCGCTCCTTTAATATTCCTAAATCTGTCGGGCCTAATGACTTAATTTTTATCAATAGTTATTCTGGCAACACGGCCGAAACAATAGCCTGTGCAAAACAAGCTTTTAAACAAAAAACAAATATATTTATAATAACTCATAATGGTTATCTTAAAGAATTAGCCAGCGAAAAAAAAATTGATATTTTCAAAATAAAACCCGAATTATTGCCTAGAACAGCTTTGCCTTATTTGTTTATGCCTATTTTATCTGTTCTAAAAAAATTAAAAATAATAAATAATTTAGACCTTAATATAACTAAAGAATTAACTAAACTAACAATTTTTAATAAATCCCTTTCAATAAAAATACCAACTGAAAAAAATATGGCCAAACATCTTGCCTATTGTATTTTTGATCATTTACCTGTAATCATTTCAAGCGAAGAAGTATCTGCCCTAGCTAGAAGAATGAAGACACAAATAGCAGAAAACAGCAAAATGTTTTGTTTTTTTGAAAATGCTCCAGAAATTTTTCATAATTCAATAACTAGTAATCAGCCAAGGAGAATGAAAGATGAAATTATATTTTTAATTTGGGCTAATTCAATTAAAAAAGAATCTTTAAAGAAATTCAAAAAAATAATTACCAAGCAAGAAATAAGATATGAAATAATTCCTGATTTTAGTGATAACCTTTTAGGCAATTTACTATGCTCTATTTTGTTAATTGATTGGACAAGTTTTTATTTATCAATTCTTAACCAAATAGACCCATCTCCAGTAAAAATCATAGAAGAGTTCAAAAAATAATCAATTATCCTTTCTCTGCACAAAGCTTTGGCAAGCACAGTAATAATTATTGAGTTATCAATATATGATAAAAAAAATTAATTTAAGAATAAAACAATGGCCTTGGTTGAGCTATTTTTTAGTTTTTAGCATTAGTTTTATTATTTTCTTATATGTTCTAACTCCTCCTGGAATTATTGGACCAGATAGCTTCTACCACACAAAAATGGCCCTAATGATGAAACAACAGGGCATTATACAGGATTTTCCCTGGCTTCAATTCACAACCTATAAAAACTTATTTGTTGACCACCATTTTTTTTACCATCTATTGCTAGTTCCTTTCATTAACATCCCTTCTCCAAGCAACCTTGACCCACTGGCAATGGAAATAGAGCCCTTGATCAAGACAAAGCTTGCTACAGCTTTTTTTGGTGCTCTTTGTTTTTTGTTTATTTTTTGGTTTTTAAAAAAAATAAAAGCAAAAATCCCATTTTTTTGGACAAGTATTGGATTTTTTATATCATGGTTTTTATATCGCCTATCCTTAACTAGAGCTCCTGCTCTTTCAATCATAATCTTGATTATGGGTATTTTTGCTATTCTTAAAAAAAGATATTTTCTTTTATTTTGCTTATCTTTTTTATATGTATGGACATATGGTGCTTGGCCATTAATTTTAATAATTGTAATTTTATATTCTCTAGCTAGTTTATTTGAAAAAATATCCAAACAAGCAACCATGTCTTTTGTGTCTTTTAAAATTGCTCTTAAATCTTTATTTAAAGCGCCAAATATTAAACTTGGTTTTAGTTGTCTGACTGGATTACTGGCTGGCATGATAATCAATCCTTATTTTCCAAAAACATTTCCATTTTATTGGTTTCAAACATTTAAAATAGCGGTTCTTAATTATTCTTCCAAAATTCCAGTCGGCAATGAATGGTATTCTCCCGAAATAAACAACTTTATGATTAGCCTTTTCCCTCTTTTAATTTTATGGCTAATTTCCATGGCTTGGTTTATTTTCACAATCAAACAACAAAAGAAAAAACATTGGTTTTTTCTTTTATTAACAATGTTTTTTCTTGCTTATACTCTAAAAAGTAGGAGAAATATAGAATACTTGGTTCCTTTTATGATATTTTTTAATGCTGTTATCTTTACTCAAATAATTAAAAAAATATCCTGGCAAAAAATAACAAATCAATTAAAATCAATTTTTTATTCTGACCAAGGAATATTTTATTTTTTACTAATATCTATTATAAGCTTTGTGTCAATTTGGTTAAGCATTTTTTACTTTAATAACAGTATAAATAAATTACACGATAATTATAAAAACAAAAGCATTCCCTTAAATCATTTACAAGCGGTTAGTAATTGGCTAATCAAAAATACCCTGCCAAAAGAAGTTATATTTCATAATAGATGGGACGACTTTCCTGAATTATTTTACTTTAATCATCAAAATTATTATATTAACGGACTAGACCAAACATTTATGTATGAATTTAATGATAAAACATATAAACAATGGGAAAAAATTATAGGCCTAAAAATAGCCCCAAATAAAACAGGACAAACAATCAAGCAAGCTTTTAAAACAGATTACATTTTGGTCAATAAAAAAAATAAAAAATTTGCTGACTGGCTCAAGAAAGATAATTCCTTGAAAAAAGTATTTGAAGATTATCAAGCCATGATTTACAAAATCAATTAAAGATAAGTGGAAATCAAACAAACTAAAATTGAATTATTTCTATTTACTTTCTGTTATGTTAGTAATTTTTTTGTTTTAATAATTTTGTCTTTATATTCATCCCAACCAGCCATAGAATTATTTAAATTCATTCAAATAATAGCTTTTATTATTGTTTGTTTATTTTTTTTAAAAAAAATAAACAAACTAATTGCTTTTATTTTTTCTAATATAATTTATTTTTTTTATTTAATTTTAATAACATTTTTAATATTAACTCAAACAAAACTTAGCTTTTCTTTTTTGAGCAGAAACATCCAAGACATCAACAGTATCTTGTTTTATTATACTTGGTTAATAATATTATTATTGATTATTTCAATAATAAATTCTAAAGCATTTTATAATTTTCAAAAAAAAATAAACAAACAAAAAATATATTTAATTTTATGCTTAATTATTGTTATTCCTTGGTGGCTACCAAGTAAATATAACAATGAATTATTTTATTTTATAAATAACATTTATAAAAAAGATAACATAATAAATTATTATGAAGAAAATACTCGCCAACAATTAATTCAAACTCTTATTCAAAACAAGGCAAACATAATAACACAAGCACAAAATATAGACACCAAAAACCTTCCCAGCTATCTTGATAATATTATTATTCTACAACTAGAAAGCTTAAACAGTTTTTTAATAAACGAGCAGAATACTCCTAATTGGCTTGCTATTGCCAAACAAGGAATATTGTTCCCAAAATTTTATAGTAATAGCGTTGAAACTATTTTTGGCCAAGAAGCACTGCTATGTTCTCTGCCTGTTTCGTTTTACTCAAACCTATCCACGAGCAAAGAAGACAAAAAAATAATATGTCTGCCCGAAATATTCAAGCACTTAAAATATAAAACGTTTTTCTTTAAAACCTACAATCTAAATTTTGCCAAAACAGGACTATTTATGAAAAACCTGCAATTTGATGAAGTTCATGCCGATGATATTATGAAAGAAAAAGACCCCAAATATTTATGGGGGTATCGAGAAGATATTTTTTTTGAAAGAATGTTTGATTTTTTCAAAAAAAATAAACAACCAAATAAAAATTTTCTTTTTATAGAAATAGGGCCAACAAATCATTGGCCATTTTTAACTCCATCTAATTTAAAAAATAAAGTACCATATAAACTTCCAAAAAAACATCAAGAAAAATTAATCAATACAACTTTTTTACAAGATAAATATTTAAAAATTGCTTTAACCAAAATAAATGATGTTTTCCCTAACAAAAACTACACTTTATTTATATTAAGCGACCATGGTTGGCCAGCTGAAATACACAAAAATAATGTTTTTAATAAAAAAAATTCTTTTGAAGAAAACTTCTTGAGTTCCATGATAGTAATCTTTGGCAATCACCATCAAACTAAAAATAAAATAATTAACACAAAATATAGCCAGATGGATTTAATACCAAGTATTATGGACCTCTTTAAGATTGATTATCCAGCTAATAATTTTAGCTCTTCTTTTGTCAGCGAAATAAATGATAAAACCATCAACAATTCAACTATGATTTTAATCCAACCATTTTCTGATAAATATTTAAACCTTATTAAAGAAAATCTAAAACACCAATACAATGCCACTAGTCAAAAAATATTACTTTATAACTTAACTAAAGACCCTTTAGAAAAAAATCCCCAAACAATTGGAGATAATCAACCTACTAACCTAAAAATTATAAAAGAGTTATTAAATTAAATATTAACAAAAATCTGGCTTGCATATATATAAGCCAGATTTTTATATTCTATAAATAATTTATGAGGTTGGAGGAGTTGAAACCTCCATTAATTGTTTAATAACAAATTCAGTAGCAGCATATGATAAAAGAACAATTACCAATCCAATTACAGCAGCTCCTATCATGCCTTTGGCTTTTTTGATTTTATCTTCATTGCCAGCTGAAGTCATCCACATAAATCCACCTATTATAAAAAACACCAATAAAATCAGTGACATTAATTTCAAGACCGCTTTAATCAATCCCCCTACTATCTCGCTAGGAGACTTGTTTGTAAGCCCTGTTCCCTCCTGTGCTTCTTCTAATGCCGTTAATGGATTTATGTCTCCTTGTGCTAAAACTGGTTGAATTAAAATGAGCAATGCCAATAAAACAACTAACCAATTAATGTTTTGATTCAATTTATTCATAAACAAAATATAATACTTGTTAGCTCGCTACTGTGACTGTGCTTAATTGAATGATGATAAATTTAGCAGCCGCATAAGCAATTAAAATAATTACTATACCAATGACAGAGGCTCCCATCAATCCTTTTGCTTTTTTAATTTTTTCTTCATTACCAGCTGAAGTCATCCACATAAATCCACCTACAATCAAAAATATAACAGCAATCATTCCCATTAAACTTAAAACAATTTTGATAACATTTCCAATAACTGTTATTAAGTCAGCGTTCCCAATTTCAGCTACGCTTTTAACTTGCCCTAGGTCTTCCAACCCAAGATCTGGTTGAGCTAATACGGGTAAGGCAAATAAACAACAAGATAATAATAAAATTAAACTAACACTTTTGCTTGTGTTTCTCATAAGCACTATTTTATCTGCTTTATGCCGTGGTCACTGTGGCCAATTGATTGATAATAAAGGAAGCAGCTGCATAAGCAACTAAAACAATTACTATGCCAGTGACAGCAGCACCCATAATGCCTTTGGCTTTTTTGATTTTATCTTCATTACCAGCTGAAGTCATCCACATAAATCCACCTACAATCAAAAAGATGGCAGCAATCATTCCCATTAAACTTAAAACAATTTTGATAACATTTCCAATAACTGTTGTTAAGTCAGCGGTTCCAAATCCAGCTGCGTTTCCAAAATTTGTCAAATAATCATTTCCTAAATTTTGAGCTGATACAAGTGCTGGTAAGAATAAAAAACCAAGCATTGCTATTAAACTAATTAACAATGGAATTTTTTTCATTTTAAAATCCTCTTTTTTATTTTTGCTTTTTAACAAAAATAAAATTAATAAATTAAACGACCTTAATTATTATTATTTATATCAATAGACAAAAAATCTGTCAAATACTAAAATATAAAAACACATAAGCAGTAATCAATAATCTCTCTTACGCATAAAGCACGGATGGTAAGAAGATTTCAACAGGCACGAAATTAATCAAATCACTCCATTAATACACCTAAAATAAAAGCAAGTGCTGCATAACTAAAGAAAATAAAAGCCATTCCTAAAACAGCCCAAACAATTGCTCCCCTACCTTTCTTAATTTTTTCTGGATTACCACCTGAAGTCATCCACAAAAGTCCACCATAAATAAACATAACCAAGGCCAATACCCCTATTATTCCCATTACTGATTTAATGATATTATTAACTATCTCGGGAATTTCTTTTCCTCCCAAAGGATCTGTTAGTTCTTGTGTTTGAGCAAAAACAATTCCCGTAATAGCCAAAATAGCCAAGGTTATCACTCCTGTAAATAATATTTTTTTTGATTTAAACATATTTATAAAAAATTAATTTGAACAAGATATTGCATTAGTAGATTCATCTCCACAACATCTTTGCCAGGTAGCATTACCCACCCATCCATCTGCTCCCCCCCATCCCTGTGCATTTTGAAATGCTAAAACGCAACTCCTTGCTTGTTGGTTATAATAATTATTACTGCCTTCACATCCACAACCAAGCAAATTAAGTGCATTTTTTAATTGATACACATTATAGTCCTGACATCCTTTTGGATTATCTGCTGTGCCTCCTGGCCAATTACATCCATCTGAATCATCGTCATAACACCATTGAGCATTCATATTTGGGCCAGGTGGTGGGCATGGCTCCCATGTAGATGGGTCATCATCCCCCTCATCTCCCTGCTCTTCCCCATCTCCTTGCTCTTCCCCATCTCCCATCAAGGGGCCTTTTAATGGCCCGTCTGATAAAATAATATCTGTTCCAAGAGATTTTTCTATTGTTCTTATAATTAGAGAAGAAGACATTATAATCACTATACCAATTAAAGCACCAGTAATAATTTTTTTTCCTGTTTGTACTTTATCTGGCACCCCCCCTGAAGTCATCCATCTAAGACCTCCTAAAACAAACATAAGTAATGCAAAAACTCCTGTATATTTTAATATAATATTAGCTAAATTAATGCCAATTCCAATAAAATCACTCAATTGACAATCCCCACAACAAGCACATACTGGATGAGAAATAATTCCACCAACATGGCAATCATTAACCTCATTTGCAAGGTTTGAGCCACCTCCTTGACACTGACAATTATAAATATTATCTGACGCTGTTACTTGGCAAGACGAAGTCAATCCACGCCCAATAGTCCTTGATATGCTTGCCTTTGATATGTTAATACCTCCAAGCAATAAAAATGAAATTAAAAATAAAAATAATATTTTTTTAAACATATTCTAATATGTTAAATTAATTCTTTTAACAGCATACTCAATTGCTTTTTTTATTGTCTCTCCATTATATAATACATTGTCAACCATTTCTTCAAATGCTTCCTTAACCAAAAGATAATTCTTCCCCTTATACCAAGTTTGAGCAGTTAAAACGCCTTTTACAAAAGGTTGTAAATCAAAATCCTCCATTTGCCATTCAATCAATGCTCTGTGAGCAGTTGGTTTTTTAGTTCTTTCTAAAAATGTTTTTGCATTAGCATCCTTTGATGCATGAAGCACAAAGGCCCATGCCTCTTCTGTGTGCTCTGATTTTTTTGAAACCGTCTCCAACCAATAACGAGCATAATTAACCTCTTTTAATGTACCTGATATTTGTGGAACTTTTGCCATATCAAAATTTAATTTAGGGGCCTGTTTTTTTATTGCCGAAAGATAATCTGAATAACCAAAAATAAAGCCTGTTTTGCCAGCCACAAAAGCATCTAAATCACTGGGCATGTCCTTGTTCCAAGTATAGCTTCCGTTTGATGGACTAGCAAAATTAACATAAAACTGTAATGCTTCTTGGCCTGGATAATAATCAGAATCATCCATTGATTCTTTATCAAACAAAGCTCTGTTGTCATTTGACATGTTTGTCCCACTTTGCATCATTAGTAAAGAGATAATATCAGGCATGTATTTTATATTTTTTGACGTGCCAATAGCCGCTCCTGATTGAACAAAATTACCATAACGATCTTGTAGAGTAATTGCTTTTGTTTGAGATACAAACTCGTCCCAATTTTTGGGCGGATTGACAATGCCTTTATTATTTAAAAAATTACGATTATAATACATTGTTAAAATATCCAAAGAAAGAGGCAGGCCATAAATCTTGTTATTATCAACCACAATATCTTTTGGAACTACTTCGACAAATGTTTCTCTTAATCCCCTTAAGGTTGGTGTTTTTATTTTTTGCTCTATTATTTTCTTTTCTTTTTTAATTGAGCCAACAATTATTGTTTTAGCCATTGAAAAATCTGTGTTCATTGACAATAATGAGATTTTTGTTTTATATTTTCCCAACCAAGTGTTTGGTATTGAAAAAATGTCCGGACCCCTATCTTCTGCCCAGGCCTCTAACAATGCTTGTTCATATTCTTCCGCTCTAATAAGCTTATAAGTAATTGAAATATGAGGATATAATTTTTTAAATTCATTTATAATATAAGAAAAAGAGTCTTGTCCATCATCAACTCTCCAATAAACTAAATTAATTGGTTTAATTTTCTCTTGTAATTCTTTTGGTGCTCCCTTGCACCCTATTCCTGAAACCAATAAAAATATTAAAATCAATAAAATAATTGTTCCCTTGGGTTTATTTTTCTTTAAAAACATAAATATATTATATTATTATTTTACATAAATGTTAATACTTAGATATTAACACTTAAAATAAAAAAAGACAACAAAAAATATATATGTTATAGTTATTTTTATGGAAAAGAAATGGAAGACAACCAAAATTAAAAAGAAAGCCCAAGCCAGAACACATCATCAGCCTAAAAAATCTTGGCAAAAAAAATCAAAATCAAGATTTTCTAGCCGCCGAATAAAACAAGCAAAGCCCGGTTTATTTAAAAAAATAATAATTCTAGGAATTGTTTTGTTTTTTATTGGCAGCTCATTAATTGTCGCAACAATAAGTTGGCTAAATTATACTCTCCCATCTCCTGAAAAACTTTTAGAAAGAGACCTTGCTCAAACAACAAAAATATACGACCGTACAGGAAAGGTTATTCTTTATGAAATCTTTGCAGAACAAAGAAGAACAATGGTTAACCTGACTGAAATACCAAAAAATTTAATTCAGGCTACTTTGGTTGCCGAAGATAAGGATTTTTTTACTCATCCTGGATTTGATTTAAAGGCAATTCTAAGAGCAATTATTGTTGACATTATTCAGGGAGGAAAAGTGCAAGGAGGGTCAACTCTTACACAACAATTTATAAAAAATGCTTTTTTAACAACCCAAAAAACATATAAAAGAAAAATAACTGAAATTTTACTAGCATATCAAATAGAAAAAAAGTTTTCTAAGCAAGAAATTCTTCAAATGTATTTTAATGAAATTCCCTATGGCTCAAATGCCTATGGAGCAGAAGCAGCTAGTCAAATTTATTTTTCAAAAACAGTTAGAGACATTACTCTTGATGAAGCGGCCTTGTTGGCATCGCTACCAAAAGCACCCACTCATTACTCTCCTCACGGAAATTATCAAGATGAACTAATAAATAGAAGGAATTACATTCTAAATGCAATGAAAGAATTAGGATACATTACCAAGCAACAACAAGTTAGCGCCAAGAAAATCAATACACTTGAAAAAATATCACCAAAGCACGCCAACATTATAGCTCCTCATTTTGTAATGTATATTAAAGATAAACTTACTGAAAAATATGGAGCCAAACAGATAGAACAAGGTGGTTTAAAAATAATAACAACCATAGATATTGCCAAACAAACAATTGCCGAACAAGCAATTGCTAAATACGCTGAAATTAACCAAAAAAAATATAATGCCAGTAATGCTGCCTTGATTTGTCTTGATGTTCAAACAGGAGAAATACTAGCCATGGTTGGCTCTAAAAATTTTTTTGACAAAGAAATTGACGGACAAGTTAATGTAACAATCAGCAATCGTCAACCAGGTTCATCTTTTAAACCAATTGTCTATGCTGCTGCGTTTAGCAAGGGATATACCCCTGAAACAATCCTGTTTGATGTTGAAACTAATTTTGGTCCAGCAGGGCCAGACAAAATAGATTATATTCCAAAAAATTATAATGAAGAATATTTTGGACCTGTTAGCATTAGAAAAGCACTGGCTGGCTCATTGAATGTGCCTGGCGTAAAAACTATTTATTTAACTGGCATGGACAGTGTTTTAACTCTTGCTCAAAAAATGGGCTATACAACTCTTGATGACAGAAAAAGATATGGCCTGTCACTAGTTCTGGGAGGAGGCGAAGTTAAATTATTAGAACACGTGTCTGCTTTGGCAGTCTTTGCTAATCATGGGAAAAAAGCCACGATTATTTCTATTTTAAAAATAGAAGATAATAATAAAAATATATTGGAAGAAAAGAAAGATGCCAATCTTTCAAGCGAAAAAATTATTTCTCCTAATACAGCCAATTTAATAACCAGCATTTTGTCTGATAATGATTCCAGGTCTTTTGTGTTTGGAGAAAAAAATTCACTCACATTACCAGACAGACCAGTAGCCGCTAAAACAG